>JANLQS010000056.1:0-29272 GCA_031367995.1 Sphingomonas sp. | reverse complement strand
GGCTATGCCGCGCCGCTGGCCGGGGTGCCGTTCGCCTTCGCCAACGGGCCGGAACTGGGCGGCATCCTCAACTTTCCGGCGATCGTCATCATCGGCGTGGTCGCCGGCCTGCTGATCTTCGGCACCCGCGAAAGCGCGACGTTCAACGCGCTGCTGGTGGTGGTCAAGCTGGCAGCGCTGGCAATGTTCGTGGCGCTCGCTTTGCCGGCGTTCCAGCCGGCGCATTTCCACCCGTTCCTGCCCTACGGCTTCGTCAAGAGCGGGCCATCGGGCGGGGAAGTGGGTGTGATGGCGGCGTCGGCGATCATCTTTTTCGCTTTCTATGGCTTCGACGCCATCGCCACCGCGTCGGAGGAAGCCAAGAACCCCGACCGCGACCTGGCCATCGGCATCGTCGGGTCGATGATCCTGTGCATCATCATCTACATGGCGGTGGCGGCGGCGGCGATCGGCGCGGTGGCCCCGGCCGAGTTCGCCACGAGTCCCGAGCCGCTGGCGCTGATCCTGCGCAAGATCGGCCATCCCGACGCGGCGCGGCTGCTGGCGCTGTCGGCCAGCGTCGCGCTGCCGACGGTGATCCTGGCCTTCTTCTTCGGGCAAAGCCGGATCTTCCTGGCGATGGCCCGCGACGGGCTGTTGCCGCGCGCGCTGGCGCGGATCTCGGCGCGCGGTTCGCCGGTGCGGATCACCTTGTTCACCGCCGCCATTGTCGCGGTCATCGCCGGGCTGTTCCCGCTGGCCGAGATTGCCGCGCTGGCCAATGCCGGAACGCTGACCGCGTTCATCGCGGTGTGCGCGGCGATGCTGACCATGCGGCGGCGGCAGCCCGACGCGGTGCGCCGATTCCGCACGCCGTGGGCGCCGGTCATCGGCACGCTCGGCATCCTTGGCTGCCTCTATCTACTGGCCAGCCTGCCGGTGAAGACGCAGACCTATTTCATCGGCTGGAACCTGTTCGGGCTGGTCGTCTATTGGCTCTACGCCGGGCCGCGGGCCGAGCGGGCGCGAGCGGCGGCGTGAGCACGACCATCGCGCCACGCAGCCGCCTGCTGAGCATCGCCGGCGGATCGGCGGGCAATCTAGTCGAGTGGTTCGACTGGTATGCTTACTCGGTCCTGACGATCTATTTCGCGCCCGGCCTGCTACCCGGCAAGACGCCGACGACCGAATTGCTCAATGCCGCGCTGATCTTCGCCGTCGGCTTCCTCATGCGGCCCGTCGGGGCGTGGGTGATGGGGATTTATTCGGACCGGCATGGGCGCAAGTCGGGGCTGGCGCTGTCGGTCGCGCTGATGGCCGGCGGGTCGTTGATGATCGCCGCCTGCCCGACCTATGCGCGGGCCGGGTGGCTGGCGCCGGCGGTCTTGCTCGCGGCGCGGATGCTGCAAGGGCTGTCGGTCGGTGGCGAATATGGCGCCAGCGCGACCTATCTGTCGGAGATGGCCTTGAAGGAGCGGCGGGCGTTCTGGGCGAGCTTCCAATATGTCACGCTGATCGGCGGGCAATTGCTCGCCCTCGGCGTGGTGCTGATTCTCCAGTCGGCAATGCCCGAAGCGAGCCTGCAGGCGTGGGGCTGGCGGGTGGCGTTCGCGATCGGTGCGTTGCTCGCGATGGCGGTCTACGTGCTGCGCCTCAAACTCGCGGAGACGGCGGAGTTTTCACGCCAAAGCGCCGACCGGCCAAAATCGTCGATGATCACGCTGTGGCGGGACCATCCGCGGCAATTCCTGATCGTCGCGGCGATCAGCGCCGGGGGTTCGATCGCCTTTTACGCTTACACCACTTATTTGCAGAAATTCCTGGTCAATACGGCAGGGTTCAGCCGGCCGACCGCGACGATGGTGATGACCGGCGCGCTGCTGGTGTTCATGGGCATCCAGCCGTTGTGGGGGATGGCCGCCGACCGCTGGGGCAGGAAGCCGATGCTCTACATCTTCGGCTTCGGCGGGATGCTGGTATCTGTGCCGGTGTTCACCGCTTTGAGCCACGCAACAAGTGCGTGGGCGGCGTTCGGGCTGACCCTGATTCCGCTGACCCTGCTGGGCGCCTACACCTCGATCAGCGGGCTGATCAAAGCCGAACTGTTCCCGCCGCACATCCGCACGTTGGGCGTGGCGTTGCCCTATGCGATCGGTAATGCCCTGTTCGGGGGGACGGCCGAATATGCCGCTCTGTGGTTCAAGCAGGCGGGAATCGAGAGCGGCTTCTACTGGTACCTGACCGCGATCATCGGGCTGGCCGCAATTGGCTTCGTTTTATTGCCCGAAACCAAGACCGCGAGCCTGATCGACGACTAATATTTGAGGAAGCCCTCAAGGTCCTCGCGCAATTGCTCGACGGTGCGGCGTTCCCATTGCTCGGCCCACGGCGAATCCTGGCTCGGCGCCGACTGGAGGAAGTCGGGGCGGACCCAGCCTTGCGGGGTCACCGCCGGCTTGGCGTCGGCCAGGCGGGACAGGTCGAACGGGGTGGTGAAGGCAAGGCCGCTCTGCTCGCCGCGGTTCCAGTTAACGGTCGCGAACTGCTGCACGCCCTGGCCGAGATCGAGCATCACCTCGACGCCCTCGGGCAGCGCGGTCTCGCCGTCGATCAGCGCGCCGGTCGTGCTGATGTTGCGCAGCCGAACCGGGTGGGCGTCGTGATTATAGAGGACGTGCCCGCTCCAGATGAGGGGATGGCGGCGCTCGCCGCGGCGGGTCGGGTCGGTCGGCTCGGTAGTCGGGGCGGCGTCCATTTCCTGGGCCGGAACGGCGGCGACGTCGGGAAAGGTGCGGTTGATGACGTCGAGTAGCATCGCGTCGCGCTGTTCGGGGCTACAGTCGATCTGGGTTTCGTGGGCGAATTCAAGGCCGATGCGGTCGCCGCGGATCCAGCGCACCGCGCATTCGACCGGGCTGCCGCTGCCGAGGTGCAGATCGACCCGGTCCCACAGCCGCGGGCTGAAATCGGCGCAGACCATCGCCCCGCCGCCCGACAGGTTGATGAGCTCGGCGTCCAAATCCTTGCCGGCGACGGTCAGGCGGACCTGTTCCGACGACAGGCGATGCCGGTCGCCGTCACGGTGATCGGCGGTGCGCGCCTGCTGACGCTCGACCGGGATCGAACTCAAGTCATCCCCGGCAACGCCGCGCGATTGCTTGTCGGCGACCAGCGGGTTGCTGAGTCGCGCCCGCGTGCCCGACTGCACTGTCGATCGGAACTTGTTCATCGAAAGGACCTCGCATGACATGTCGAGGCCATTGTCGCCGAAGAGAGTTACGATTGGGTAACCGGGATCAGCTTGAGTAATACATGTCGAACTCGACCGGGCTGGGGGTCATTTCCCAGCGCAGCACTTCCTCCCACTTCAAGTCGATGTAGGCGTCGATCTGGTCGTCGGAGAAGACGTCGCCCTTGGTCAGGAAGGCCTTGTCGGCGGCGAGAGCGCCAAGCGCCTCGCGCAGGGAGCCGCAGACGGTCGGGACGTTGACCAATTCGGCCGGGGGAAGGTCGTAGAGGTTCTTGTCCATCGCCTCGCCCGGGTGAATGCGGCTCTGGATGCCGTCGAGGCCGGCCATCATCAGCGCGGCGTAAGCGAGGTAGGGATTGGCCATCGCGTCGGGGAAGCGGAACTCGACGCGCTTGGCTTTCTCGCCCGCGCCATAAGGGATGCGGCACGAGGCCGAACGGTTGCGCGACGAGTAAGCCAGCAGCACCGGCGCCTCGAAGCCGGGGACGAGCCTTTTGTAGCTGTTGGTCGTCGGATTGGTGAAGGCGTTGAGCGCCCGGGCGTGCTTGATCACCCCGCCGATGAAGTAGAGCGCCATTTCGCTGAGGCCCGCATAGCCGTTGCCGGCGAACAACGGCTTGCCGTCCTTCCAGATCGACATGTGGGTGTGCATGCCCGATCCGTTGTCCTGGGCGATCGGCTTGGGCATGAAGGTCGCGGTCTTGCCATAGGCCTGGGCGACCATGTGGACGACATATTTGTAGACCTGCATGCGGTCGGCGGTCTCGACCAATTTGCCATAGGTCAGGCCAAGTTCGTGCTGGGCGGCGGCGACTTCGTGGTGATGCTTGTCGCATGGCAGCCCCATCTCGATCATGGTCGAGACCATCTCGCCGCGGATTTCGCTGGCCGAATCGACCGGAGCGACGGGGAAATAGCCGCCCTTGGCACGCGGCCGGTGACCAAGGTTGCCGCCTTCATATTCGCGGCCCGAATTGCCCGGCAGTTCGATGTCGTCGAGCTTGAAGAAGCTGGTCGCGTAACTGTCTTCGAAGCGGACGTCGTCGAACATGAAGAATTCGGCCTCGGGGCCGACGAACACGGTGTCGCCGATGCCGGTCGCTTTCAAATAGGCCTCGGCCCGGGTGGCGGTCGAGCGCGGGTCGCGGGCGTACAGCTCGCCGGTCGACGGTTCGACGATGTTGCACACCAGGATCAGCGTCGGGGTCGCCGCGAACGGATCGACATAAGCGGCGTCGAGGTCGGGCATGAGGATCATGTCGCTCTCGTTGATTGCCTTCCACCCGGCGATCGACGAGCCGTCGAACATGAAACCGTCGGTCAGCATGTCCTCGTCGATGACCGAGGCGACCATCGTCAGATGCTGCCACTTGCCCTTGGGGTCGGTGAAGCGAAGATCGACATATTCGATCTCTTGCTCTTCGATCTGCTTGAGGATCTTGGCTACGGCGCTGACCATGACGGGCTCCCACTCGGTGCGATGAAAAGAATCACCCGCGACCCCCGCCGCGGCTTGGGGCGAGCCTTTCCAGCGCGACGTGACGGAGTCACGACAGCGGTGAAGATTTCACGTTAATCAGGTTGGCGGCTTGCCCGTTCAGAAATCGATCTTGTCGTCCGGCTTGGTGTAGGATTGTTCCTGGACGCTCGTGTCAACGTCGATCATTTTATAGACCGGGCAGCGTGCGAGCACGCCGGTGATGACCAGGACCGCGGCGAAAATGCCGGTCACGATCGCGGCCGTGCCGGTGAGGGTACCGAGATAGATAAGCAAGGCGAGTGCAAGGCCGACGACGATCCGGCCGATGCGGTCTTCCGGTCCAACATTCCTGAGCATGAAACGATTCCTTCCCTGGTCGTGAGGAGCGGTGCGCCAGCCATGCCGGTGGGCGCACCGCCTGCGATTTTACCTAGCCGCGTTCACCTGGCGGTGGCGGTGGCGGTGGCGGTGGCGGTGGCGGGCACGCAACCGAGGCGAGAATGACCGAGCCGTCGGCGCAAGTCTGCGTCGCGGGGGCAATCGGCTCCGGCGGAGGCGGAGGCGGGGGCGGGGGCGGGGGCGCGACTATCGCCCGGGCGGCGAAGTTGTAGATCAGGCTGGCAAGCAGCGAGTGAGAGCGGAAGCGGGTCTGCGCTTCGCCGACGAGGAGGCCGTAATTGGCGTCAGCGCGGATCCTGCCCGAGTTGAAGTAGCGGTATTTGAGGCCGACATCGACGTTGGGGGTCACCGCGTAGCGCGCCTCGGCGAGCAGCTGCCAGGCAAGGCCGCTGTCCTTGAGGCGGGTGGGGATGATGTACGTTACCGTTGGCAGGATCGAAATGTCGCTCTTGGCATAGCCGAGACCGCCGCCGACCGAGAAGCCGAGGCCGTTATCGTTGCCGAAATCGAGCAGTGCATTGCCCATCGCTGAAAACACCTTGGAGCGACCGTTGGCATCGCTCTGGATCGGCACGGGATCCCTCGCCTCGAACGTGTAATGCTTGTGGCTGGCGTGCTTCTGAGCGATTTCCGCCTCAAGTCGGAACATCCCGAAGTCATAGCCGGCGATGAGGTCGACGTCATAGCCCGTCTTGTGCCTGACGATCGCATAATCCTTTTCGGCGAACAGCGGGTCGATGATGTCGACGTGGCTCTTCTGCGCCTTGAGCACGCCGGCTTCGATGCCGACGTAAAACGAATGGTCGCGGGCTGTGGCGGGCGCGGCGATCGCCACGGTGGCGACGGCGACAAGCAGACTCTGGCGCATCTTCAATCTCCCCCTTTGCTGACGGGCATTATCCTATGTCATGGCGGCGGGGGGGTAAAGCGGCCTTCAAAATGCCCGGCGCTGGGCGGCGACGAGCATCCTCAGAAGCATCGCCACCGGCCGCGGCACACCGACCTTGCCTTCGAGCCACAGGCTGACGGCCGAGCGCGATACGCCGATTGCCGCGGCGAGATCGGCCTGGGTCTTGTAGCCCAGCCGCCGCATGTGCGCGCGCAGATCGTCGGGCGCCATCGAGGCGAGCAATTCCGGATTGGCGCGGGGGTCGGTCATCGAGCGGCGGTTGTAGCAGCGAATTCACCCACGCGAAGCCGGGGCGGCGTAAATGCGGTTCAGATCGCGTCTTCACCCCTGTCCCCCGTGCGGATGCGGATGGCGGTTTCGATTTTGGTGACGAAGATCTTGCCGTCACCGATGCGGCCGGTGCGCGCGGCATTCTCGATCGCCTCGACAGTGCGGTCGGCAAGGCCGTCCTCAACCACCACCTCGATCTTCACCTTAGGCAGGAAATCGACGACATATTCGGCGCCGCGGTAGAGTTCGGTATGGCCTTTCTGCCGTCCGAAGCCCTTGACCTCGGTGACGGTGATGCCGCTGACCCCGACCTCGTGAAGCGCGTCCTTCACGTCGTCGAGCTTGAACGGCTTGATGATCGCTTCGATTTTCTTCATCCGGCGACCATGCCCAATCGCCGCCGCATTTGAAAGCCAAGGGCGGCATCGCCATGAAAGTCATCATCCTTTCCGCCGGCCAGGGATCGCGCCTCGGCCATCTGGTCGACGACCGGCCCAAGTGCCTGATCGCGTTTGCCGGGCGAACCCTGCTCGACCGGCAGCTCGACACGCTCGCGGCCAACGGGATCGACGAGGCGGTGGTGGTGACCGGGTTCGGCGACGGACTGGTCGAGGCGGCGATCGCGGCGCGAACCGGCGGACCGAGGGTGAGGACGGTGTTCAACCCGTTCTACAAGGTCGCGGACAACACCGGATCCTTGTTCGTTGCGCGCGAGGAGCTGGCGGGCGACGTGCTGGTGTGGAACGGCGACACATTGGTCAGCGACGCGCTGATGGCGCGAGTGGTCGGCAATGCGGCGAGGCAAGGCATTTGCGTCACCATCGACCGCAAGCCTGAATATGACGACGACGACATGAAGGTGGTGGCCGACGACGATGGGCGGCTGCGGGCGATCGGCAAGCGCATCGCGAGCAATGTCAACGCCGAGTCGATCGGCCTGCTGGCGTTTCGCGGCGATGGCGCGGCGCGGTTCCGCACCGCGATCGAGGCGGCGATGCGGACGCCCGAGGGGACGACGATCTGGTATCTGCGGGTGATCCACCATCTGGCGCAGGCGAGCGAGGTGTGGACGCTCGACATCGCCGGCGAGCAATGGGGCGAGGTCGATTTTCCCGAGGATGTCGCCCCGGCCGAGGCGCTGGTGAAGGGCTGGGACGCCTAATCCTCCCCGCTGAAGGGGAGGTGGCAGCCGCAGGCTGACGGAGGGGGATCTGAGACCTGCACGACCGCCCCTCCACCCCTCGGCTTCGCCGAGCGGTCCCCCTCCCCGTTCCGGGGAAGATCAATATGGAGGTTTGTCGAGGCCTTTGGGACTCTTCGTGAACACCTCGTGGCCGTCCTCGGTGATGCCGATCGAATGTTCGAACTGGGCCGACAGCGAACGGTCGCGGGTGACGGCGGTCCAGCCGTCTTCGAGCAACTTCACGTCGGCGCGGCCGATGTTGATCATCGGCTCAACCGTGAAAAACATGCCGGGGCGAAGTTCCGGGCCGGTGCCGGGACGGCCAGCGTGGACCACTTCGGGGCTGTCGTGGAACAGCCGCCCGACGCCGTGCCCGCAGAAATCGCGGACTACGCCGTAACGGTGCTTTTCGGCATGGCTCTGGATGGCATGGCTGATATCGCCGAGGCGGTTGCCGGGACGGGCCTGTTCCAGCCCGAGCATGAGGCATTCGTAGGTCACATCGACCAGCTTCTTGGCCTTGATCGCGACGTCGCCGACCAGATACATGCGGCTGGTGTCGCCATGCCAGCCGGCGAGGATCGGGGTGACGTCGATATTGACGATGTCGCCGTCCTTCAGCGTCTTGTCGCCGGGAATGCCGTGGCACACGACATGGTTGATCGAGGTGCAGCAGCTCCTGGTGAAGCCGCGGTAGCCCAATGTTGCGGGAAAACCGCCGCCATCGATGGTCAGGCGGTGGACGATGTCGTCGAGTTCGCCGGTGGTGACGCCGGGAACGACATGGGGCACCAATGCGTCGAGGATCGAGGCGGCGAGCGCGCCGGCGCGGCGCATGCCGTCGAAGCCCTCGGGCCCGTGGAGCTTGATGACGTGGCTGCGCGGTTCGGCCCGGTCCTCGGGGCCGACGGTGATATATTCGGTCATCCCGCCTAGATAAGGGGTGGGGGCGCGAAAGTCGAACGGAAGGCAGGACCTTGGACAAAGTGTGGAGCGCGGCGCTGGTGGTGATCGGCGACGAGATCTTGTCGGGGCGGACCCAGGACCGCAACATCGCCCAACTGGCGAGCTGGCTCAACGTTCAGGGCATCCGCCTGGCCGAAGTGCGGGTAGTGCCCGACGTCGAGGCGCGGATCGTCGAGGCGGTCAACGCGCTGCGCGGCGCCCACGATTATTGCTTCACCACCGGGGGCATCGGCCCGACCCACGACGACATCACCATCGACGCGGTGGCCAAGGCGCTTGGCGTGCCGGTCGTCGAGCATCCCGAGGCGCGGGCGATCCTCGAGCGTTATTACGCCGGGCGCGGCGGGGTCAACGCAGGGCGGCTGCGGATGGCGCGGGTGCCCCAAGGCGCGGCGCTTATCCCCAACCATATGTCGGGCGCGCCGGGCATCCGCATCGGCAATCTGTTCCTGATGGCCGGGGTGCCGCACATCACCGCCGGGATGCTCGACGCGCTGACCGGGACGCTCGAGGGCGGACGGCCGTTGGTGTCGGTGACGTTGGGCGGTTTCATCCCCGAAAGCGAAGTCGCCAGCTTGCTCGGCGAGGCGGAACGGGCCAATGACGGGGTGGCGATCGGCAGTTACCCGTTCTTCAAGGACGGCCGGGTGGGCAGCAACTTCGTCGTCCGTTCGGAAGACCAGGCGCTGGCCGAGCAGGTCGCGGACGAACTGGCGGCGGCGCTGGCTGAAGCAGGCTACGAGACGGTGGCGGGCGGGATCTAGGCGGCGGCCAGCACCGGGCTCGCGTGAAGGTTCTTTTCGCGCACCTGGAACAGCAGCATCAGCCCGATCGCGGTGGCGACGACAAAGGCGACCGGCACGAGCATCATCCCCAGGTGGAAAGAGCCGGTCGAATCCTTGCTCATTCCCCACAGCGCCGGCACCGCGAAAGCGCCGAGCTGCGACAGCGTATTGACCGCCGCCATCGCCACCGCGACCATGCGGAACGGCACCACTTCGGTCAGCACGAGGCAGGTCGACAGGGTCACCGCCGGCCACAGGAAAGCCAAAGCGAGATAGCCCGCCAGCATCGTCGCCGGGGTCGTCGCCAGCGCCATGACGAGGAAGCAGGCGGCGACGAGCATCATGCTGCCGAGCAAATGGCTGAAGCGCTGGCCGAGGCGGTCGCTGTGCCAGCCCGAGGCGAGCATGCCGAGTACCGACAGCGCCCCGCCGCCGCTGACGATATAGCCGACGTGGGTCGCATTCAGCCCGGTGCCGGTCATCAGCACCTGCGGCGCGATCAGCAGGAAGCCGACGTAGCTGCCGATCGTCAGGCAGCCGATCAGCGCCAGTTTCAAGACCATCGGATCGCGAAGCGCGCGCAGCACATGATGGTCGGCGGCGGCGCCGTGGCGGGCGTTTTCGGCGGCAAGCTCGGCGGTGATCCAGCCGCGCTCGGGCTCGGTCAGCCAGCGCGCGGTGGCCGGCGCTTCGGGAAGGAACAGCAAAACCGCCACCCCGACGAGCACCGCCGGCAAGCCTTCGGCGAGGAACAGCCATTGCCAGCCGCGCAGGCCGCCCAGGCCGTCGAGCCCGAGCAGCCAGCCGGACATCACGCCCATCAGGATCGATGCAACGCCGCCGAAGCAATAAAAGCGGCTGACCGCGCGGCCTCTGTGCGCGCCGGGAAACCAGGCCGAGATGAAATAGATCGCGGTCGGCCAGAAGCCGGCCTCCGCCGCGCCGAGCAGCAGCCGCAGCACGTAGAATTGGAGCGGGGTCTGGATGAACATCATCGCCGCGGAAATCAGCCCCCAGCTGATCATGATCCGCGCGATCCAGCGGCGCGCGCCGAACCGCGGCATGATCATCCCCGACGGCACTTCGAGCAGGGCATAAGTGAGGAAGAAGAAGCCGCCGCCGAGGCCATAAACAGTGGCGCTGAAGCCGAGGTCGAGGTTCATCTGGGTCGCGGCGAAACTGACATTGAGCCGATCGAGGAAGGAGAACAGATAGCCGAGCCCAAGCAACGGCAAGATGCGCCACGACGCCTTGGTCATGGCTGACTTCGACACGGCGGTGTGAATGGGCGCGACGGTCATGGCTTTTTCCTCTGGCTGGAAGCTCACGCCATCGCGGGGACAGACGGATCGAGAGAGCGGGCATTACAGGCCGCGCTCTCCGCGTCCGCACACTGTGCGACGTCAGCGGTATGGCAGGCTCGCGCGCTTTGTCACCAAGTGATTCGCCGCGACAGGCGACGACAAGTTTGGGCTTGGTCGGGGAGGCGACGCCGTCTAGGCGATGCGGCGATGCGTGAGGCGTTTATGAGAGCAACGCCGGACTGGCGGCGGCCGAGTCCTGGCCAGCGTGCACTCGTCATCGCTCTGACACTGCTGGCCGAACTCGCGTTCCTCATCATTCTGCTGGGCCTGTCGCCCGATGTGCTTCCCAGGGCCGATCGCGGCACGGCGCCGGTGACGATCGACCTGACCCCGGATGCGCCGGCCAAGCAGCTGGTGGCGCGGCCCCGCCCGGCTGCGTCGCAAGCGCGGGCCGCGTCGGTCAGCCCGCGCCCGCCGGCGCCGCCGACGCCGATCCCGCTGGCCAAGCCGCCGCTGGCGACGATGAGCAATGCCGACCTTGTGGCGGGCGACATCTCCAAGCTGGGGTCAGCCGCGGGCGCCGCCCAGGCGTCGGCCGACAGCGGCGCCAGCTATGGCCCGGGCGCGGGACCCGGCGGGGCGCGGCTGTACAATGCCGAATGGGTGGTCGAGCCAAGCCATGCGCAGCTCGTAGGTTATTTGCCCGACGGCGCGCCGGAAGGCAGCTGGGCGCTGATCGCGTGCCAGACGGTCGAGCATTACCATGTCGAGAATTGCGCCCAACTCGGCGAAGGTCCGCGCGGGTCGGGGCTGGCGCGGGCGATGCGACTGGCGGCGTGGCAATTCCTCGTCCGGCCGCCGCGGATCGACGGCAAGGCGATGGTCGGCGCGTGGGTCAGGATCCGGATCGATTTCAATCAAGGCGGCCGGGATTAGGGGCGCGTGGCGCTCCAATTTTAGACTTGCCCCCGGCAAGTCGAAATTGGAGCGGGTGAAGGGAATCGAACCCTCGTCGTAAGCTTGGGAAGCTTCTGCTCTGCCATTGAGCTACACCCGCGTGCCCGAGCCGCCGTTGGCATAATTTCGACCGCGCCGTCAACGCGGCCGGCAGCGCGAGGGGTTGAACGGCGGCGGCGACCGGCTCATATGGCTGGCTCGTGACGATCCGGAAATTTCTCGCGGCCTTGCTGGCCCTATCGGTCGCCTTCGCACCGGCCGCTGCCTTGGCCGCGGACGCGCCGGCCGCCGCCCATCACCACGCACAGCTGATGGAGGCCGGTCATTGCGCGGCGGTTTCCAGCGCCAGTCCGGCGAAATCGCAACGCCACGACGCGTCGGCCAAGGATTGCTGCATGGCGATGTGCGTCGCGGTGGCGATCACATCGACCCGGGCAGCCGAAGGGGGAATGGCGCACGGTCTGTCGGCAACGTCCCCCGCGCCCGCATTCCTGATTGGCCTTCCGGCGGAGATTGCCACCCCGCCTCCGCGAGGCGCGTGAAATCGAATAACTTTCTCGATTTCACGGAGACTGACATGAAAAAGACACTGACTGCGATCGCTTTGTCGATCGCCATTCCCGCCGTGGCGCATGCCCAGGCGGCCCCCGCACCCGCGGCCAAAATGGACTGCTGCGAGAAGATGAAGGCGGGCACGGACTGCTGCAAGGACATGGCCAAGATGGAGCAGGGCATGAAGACGGGCGCTATGTCCGCTTCTCATGACATGCCGGCCGGATCGACGGCGCCAGCCGCCGGCCCGGGCCATCAGCATTAAGTGACGGCTGCCGGCGGTGGCGCCCCTGGCGGGGCGCTGCCGTCGGCGGCTTGCCTGCTTTGTCCAACCAAGGATCATCCATGTATCATTCGCTTGCTCTCAAGCGGCGCGATTTCCTGCGCGCCGCCGCGCTCGGCGGTGCCGGCGCCGGCCTTGCCGGGATCATGCCAGCGTGGGCGCAGCCGCTCTCGGCCGGTCTCGTTCGCCCGCTTCCGACGCTCAATGGTCCTGACATCGCGCTCAGCATCGGCCGCGCCGCGACGCGCGTCGACGGCAAGGCCAGCCGGGCGGTCGCGGTCAACGGCACCGTCCCCGCCCCGTTGATCCGCCTCAAGCAAGGCCAGACGGTCCGGCTCAGCGTGACCAACACGCTCGACGAGGACAGCTCGATTCACTGGCACGGCCTGCTGGTGCCGTTCGCGATGGACGGCGTCCCCGGCATCAGCTTTCCCGGGATCAAGCCGGGGGCGACCTTCGACTATGCGTTCCCGGTCGTCCAGGCGGGCACCTATTGGTATCACAGTCATTCGGGGATGCAGGAACAGGACGGGCTGTACGGGCCGATCGTGATCGATCCGGCGGACGCCGACCCCGTCGCCTACGATCGCGAGCATGTGCTGATCCTGTCCGATCACAGCCCGATGAGCGGCGCCACGATCTTCAGAAAACTCAAGCAGATGGGCGGCGGCTATTTCAACATGCAGCGGCTGACGTTGTCCGGCCTGCTTGCCGGGCGCGACCTGACGGCGGCCGAGCGGCACCAGTGGGCGAAGATGCGGATGGACCCGGCCGATATCGCCGACGTCACCGGATCGACCTACACCTACACCGTCAACGGCCACGGCCCGTTCGACAATTGGACCGGCCTGTTCAGCGCCGGCGAGCGGGTGCGGCTGCGGATCATCAACGCGGCGACCCAGACCAGCTTCAACATCCGCATCCCCGATTTGCCGATGACAATCGTTGCCGCCGATGGACAGAATGTCCGGCCGGTGACGGTCGACGAATTCCAGATGGGGGTCGCGGAAACCTTCGACGTGATCGTCACGCCTGGCGACCGGGCCTATAGCGTGGTCAGCGAGTCGATCGACCGTTCGGGCATGGGCCGCGCCACGCTGGCGCCGCGTCCGGGGATGTCGGCGCCGGTGCCGCCGCTGCGCCCGCGCCCGCTGCTGACCATGGCCGACATGGGCATGGACATGGGCAGCGAAGGCATGGCGGGCATGGATATGCCGGCCGCGCCCAACGCGGCGGTGGTGCGCGGGGTCGATCCCTCGGCCGAGCAGAACGCCTCGCGCAACCTGTGGAAGCTGACCGGGTGGAGAGAGCCGACCGACCATGGCGCGATCGCCGCGACGGCGGCAGCGGCGATGCCTGGCATGGACCAGGCATCGATGACCGGGATGGACACGACGGCGACGCCGATGGGCGCCGGATCGATGAACATGCGCGACTTCGCCAATGCGCCGCAGGTGAAGAAAGGGCCGGGCGTGCAAACCATCTCGCCGATGCCGACCGACCGCACCGGCGAGCCGCCGCTCGGGCTAAGCGGACTCGACCACCGGGTGCTGGTCTATCGCGACCTCGTCGCACTCGACCGCAACCCAGACGTGCGCGCGCCGTCGCGGGCGATGGACATCCACCTGACCGGCAACATGGAGCGCTACATGTGGTCGTTTGACGGGGTGAAGATGAGCGATCCGGCCGATCCGATTCCGTTCAGGCTGGGCGAGCGGGTGCGGGTGACATTGATCAACGACACGATGATGCCGCACCCGATCCACCTGCACGGCCATTTCTTCGAGCTGGTCACCGGTCACGGCGCCTTTGCCCCGCGCAAGCATACGGTCAACGTCCCGCCCGGCGGCAAGGTCAGCTTCGACGTCACCGCCGATGCGGCGGGCGACTGGGCGTTCCACTGCCACAACCTCTATCACATGGCGGCGGGGATGATGCGCGTCGTCACCATCCGCGCCGCGGCAGGAGCGGCAATATGAGCCGCCTGACCCTGGCCGTTGCGGCCGCGCTCGCCACCGCCGCGCCGGCCAACGCGCAGATGGCGCCGATGGCGGGCATGTCGATGCCCGGGATGAAAATGCCCGCGAAGAAAAAGCCAGCCGCCAAAAAGCCGCCGGCCACGAAAGCAACCGCCAAGAAAACCTCCGTCAGGAAGGCGGCAGTGCCGAGCAAGCAAATCGTTGCGCCGCACAAGGTGGCGCCCGCCGCCCCGCAGGAGATGAACGCGATGCCCGGCATGGACATGCCGGCTGGGCAGGCGATGCCGGCGGACCCCGCCATGCCGGGGATGGAAAGCGCCCCGCCGTCCGGCACAAACCTTCCGGCCGGCAACGCGCCGCCGCCGCCGATCCCGACCGATCATGCGGCCGACGTTCCGTATGGCGCTGTGGCCATGGCCATGGGCCGTCATCACCTGAAGGAAGGTCACGGCGGGCAGAAGACGGCGCAGATCATGTTCAACCTGGCGGAGGCGCAATTCCGCAAGGGGCGCAATGGCTATGAATGGGACGCCGAAGGCTGGACCGGTGGGGATATCGACCGGCTATGGGTCAAGAGCCAGGGCGACGGGACCTTCGGGCGGGCGGTCGACCGGGCCGATATCCAGTTGCTCTACAGCCACGCCATCGACCCCTATTTCAATCTCCAGGCCGGTGTCCGCGTCGACGTCAGGCCGGACCCGTCGCGGGTCTATGCGGCGATCGGGGTCGAAGGGCTGGCGCCGAGTTTCTTCGACGTCCAGGGCGCGCTGTTCCTGTCGACCAAGGGCGAGTTGCTGGCCCGCGCCGAAGGCAGCTATGACCAGCGCATCACCCAGCGTCTGATCCTCCAGCCGCGCGCCGAACTTAACTTCGCGGCGCAGGACACGCCCGAGACGAAGAGCGGGGCGGGCCTCAGCGACGCCGAGCTCGGGCTTCGCCTGCGCTATGACATCCGCCGCGAATTCGCGCCGTACGTCGGGGTCCAGTACAAGCGGGCGTTCGGCGAGACGCGGCGCTATTTGCGCCAGGCCGGCGATGAGCCGGGGGGATGGAGCCTGCTGACCGGAATCCGCACCTGGTTCTAACCGACCGCACGATCAATCCGAAGGAAGACAGCTTATGCCCAAGGGACAGTTTCTCGACCTCCACCGCCACTTGCCGAGCACCATCTTCGTCATCGTCGTGGCCTTTATCGCCACGGCGATCGGCGCGGTTGTGGTCTATGCCGGGATCTACAACATCGGCGCCGACGCACCGCATTCCGGCTTCGTTAGGATGACGCTGGAGCAGGTCCGCGATCGGGCGATCGTCCACCATGCGCGCAATATCGTGGCGCCCGCAAACCTGAACTCGCCGCAGCGGCTGGCGGCCGGGGCGGGGCTGTACAACGAAATGTGCAGCGGCTGTCACCTCGGCCCGGGGGTCGAGAAGTCCGAGCTGAGCCAGGGGCTGTATCCGCCCGCCCCCGAGCTGGCGCGGGCGTCCGACCGCTCGGCGGCGCAGCAATTCTGGATGATCAAGCACGGGGTCAAGCTGAGCGCCATGCCGGCGTGGGGCAAGACGCACAGCGACGACCTCATCTGGGACATGGTGGCATTCGTCCGCTCCCTGCCGAAAATGACTCCCGCGCAATATCAGGCGGCGCTGGCCAGCGCGCCCGCCGACCATGACGAAATAATGAAGGCCATGCCGGGCATGATGACCGGCCCGGGGCAAGGCGCGATGACCCCGCCGCCGGCCGGCCATGCCAGTCACAGCCATGCGCCCGGCACCAAGCCGCATACGGATTGAACGATAGCGATCAACTCAATCAGGGGACGAACGATGACGCAGGGACAAGATCAAATGCCGATGGGCAAGACGATGAAAGCGGGCAAATCGCCCTATTGGACGTTCGCCGCGAACCTCATCGCCAGCGGCATCGTGATGTATTTCGTGATGTATACGATGATCGACAGCAGCGCCGACCTCTATAACAACCTCAACAACGTCTACATGACGGTGATGATGGTGACGTCGATGGCGCTGTTCATGCTGTGGATGATGCCGTCGATGTTCGGCGATCGCAAAACCAACGTTATCCTCAACGTCGTCTTCGCCGCCCTGTTCCTGCTGGCCTTGTTCGGGATGCGAACCCAGGCATTGGTCGGCGACCGTCAGTTCCTTCGCGCGATGATCCCGCACCATTCGGGCGCGATCCTGATGTGTGAAAAATCGTCGATCACCGATCCCGAAATCAAGCGCTTGTGCGGTGGCATTATCGCTTCGCAGAAAGCGGAGATCGTGCAGATGAAAGCGCTGCTGAACCGGTAAGGGCCGCGTTCATTCCCCGTCAGACGGTCGACGGATCCGCATTTTGCCCGCCATTGGCGAGCGGGGTTCCGTCGAGCCAGCGGGCGAGCATGACGAAGACGACGATCAGCAACGGCACCAGCCCGATCGACAGCACGACCTTGGCGATCGTCTGGCCGAGCAGCAGCTCGCCGATCGGGCGCACGCCGTAGAAGGAGACGGTGATGAAAATCAGCGTATCGACGATCTGGCTTGCGGCCGAAGCGATTGCCGCGCGGACCGCGACCAGCCGGCCCTCGCGATTCTTGCCGAGGCGCGAAAAGATGAGGACATTGAGCGTCACCGAAATGCCGTAGCTGATGACCCCCGCGCCCATCATCCGCCAGCTCTGGCCAAGGATGACCGGGAAGGCGGCCTTGGCCGGCTCGTACATTTGCGGGTCGTTGGGCAATTGCAGTACGGCGACGGTCAGGACGATTGCGGTGACCAGCGGCACGAAGCCGCAGCGGACCAGCCGGTTGGCGATGACCCGGCCGTAGAGTTCGGCGACCGCGCTCGACAGCGCAACCAGCATGAGGAACGGGAAGATCCCGGCCTCGACCGCGAACGGTCCGACGGCGATCTGTTTGGCGCCGAGCACCCCGGCCAGCGTCACCATCCCGCCGTAAAGCAAAGCCAGCAGGAACAACCCCCTCGGCAAATTGTCGGCAATGGTGTCCGGCGCGGCGCGCGGGGGGTCGCTGGCAAGCTCGTTCATGGGCGAAGCGCGGTAGCGGCTTTCGCGCCCCGGGCAAGGCTTTTCGGTTTGACCGGCGGACGGGGCGAGGGTAGGCCGCAAGGTGCGCTTTTGCGCCCCCATCCCAAGGATTTGCGCCCTCCCATCATGGCCGACACCGCCTATGACATCGTCGCCGTCGGGGACGCCCTGGTCGACGTCATCGCCAGTTGCGACGACGCCTTCCTCGACACCCACGATTTGCCAAAAGGGTCGATGCAATTGCTCGATCCGGGCGCGGCCGACAGGCTCTACGCGGCGATGGGCCAGGCGCGCGAAATGTCGGGCGGTTCGGCGGCCAATTCGATGGCCGGCATCGCGGCAATGGGCGGCAGCGCGGCGTTTATCGGCCAGGTCGCGGCCGACCAGTTCGGCGATGTGTTCGCCCATGACATGCGCGCGCTCGGCGTCCATTTTTCGACCCAGCCGTTGCGCACCGGACCGCCGACCGGGCGCTGCCTGATCCTCGTTACCCCCGACGGCGAGCGAACCATGAACACCGCACCGGGAGCGAGCCACGAGCTGTCGGTCGAGGCGCTCGACATGCGGCTCATCGCCTCATCGAAGATCCTCTATCTCGAAGGTTATCTGTGGGGTCCGGAAAAGCCGCGCGCGGCGATGATCCGCGCGGTCGGCATCGCCCATGCCGCGGGACGCGAGGTGGCGTTCACTTTGTCCGAAAGCGTGTGCATCGCGGCCCGGCGCGAAGGCTTCGGGCGGATGATCGAGGAGGGCGGAGTCGACCTGCTGTTCGCCAATGAGGACGAACTGCTGCAGCTGACCGGGCGCAGCGACCTTGGCGAGGCGCTCGCCGAGGTGGCAGCCAAGGTGCCGACCCTGGTCATCACCCGCGGCGCGGCCGGCGCGCTGGCGGTCAGCGGCGGCCAGCGCATCAACGTCGCGGCGATGCCGGTCGCCAAAGTAGTCGACACGACCGGTGCGGGCGATCTGTTCGCGGCGGGATTCCTGACCGCCCGGGCCAAGGGCGCGCCGCTGGCCAAATGCCTGTCGACCGGGGCGGTCGCGGCGGCGGAAATCATCTCTCATTATGGCGCCCGGCCCGAAGCCGACCTCAAGGAGTGGATCGAGCTGTGATCGTCAATCTGAAGAGCGTCACCGTCTATTGCGGGTCGGCCCCCGGGAGCGACCCGGCGTTCGCCGAGGCGGCGCGGGCGCTCGGGCGGACGCTCGCCGCGAACCGGATCGAGCTGGTCTATGGCGGCGGCCGATTGGGGCTGATGGGCATCCTTGCCGACAGCGTGATCGAGGCCGGCGGACGGGTGGTCGGAGTCATCCCCGAGGCGCTGGTCGCGCATGAAGTGGCCCACACCGGGGTCAGCGAGATGCACGTCGTCAGCGACATGCACGCGCGAAAAGCGCTGCTGACCGGGCTGTGCGATGGGTTCATCGCGTTGCCGGGCGGGATCGGCACGTTGGACGAATTGTTCGAGGCGTGGACGTGGAATGCCCTGGGCTATCACGCGAAGCCTTATTGCCTGCTCAACGTCGCCGGATTCTGGGACGGGCTGACCGGCTTCATCGACAATGTCGTGGCCTCGGGCTTCCTGTCAGAGGGGCGGCGGCGGCAATATCTCACTGTAGACGATCCCGACACCGCGCTGAAGCTGCTGGACGAAGCGGTCGCGGGCGCGGCACAAGGGGTCACCTGGTGAGGGGGTCAGGCCGATGAACCACGTCCTGCTCGGGCTCGCCGGGATCGCCTTTATTCTTGGCCTTGCGGTGCTGCTGTCGACCAAACGTCGGGCGATCCGCCTGCGAGTGGTCGGCGCGGCGCTTGGGCTACAGGCGCTGATCGCAGTGCTGGTGCTGCGGACGCCGTGGGGCAAAGCGGCGATCGAAGGGCTGTCGAACGGGGTCGCCAGCCTCCTCGGTTTTGCCAACAAGGGCACCGAATTCCTGTTCGGGCCGAGCGCCACCAACCCGCTGGCGCGGACGTTCGCGCTGGGCGCGCTGCCGACCATCATCTTCTTCGCCAGCCTGGTCGCGATCCTCTATTACCTCGGCGTGATGCAGCGCATCGTCCGCTGGGTCGGCGGGGCGATCGGATGGGTCACCGGGGTCAGCCGGGTGGAGAGCCTGAGCGCGGCGGCCAACATCTTCGTCGGCCAGTCGGAAAGCCCGCTGGTGGTGCGGCCATACCTGGCCGCGCTGGCCCCGGCGCAATTGTTCACGCTGATGACCGTCGGCATGGCCGGGGTCGCGGGCGCCATCCTCGCCGCTTATGCCAGCCTGCTGGGCACGGCCTATCTGCCGTATCTGCTGGCCGCGGCGTTCATGTCGGCGCCGGGCGGGATCCTGATGGCCAAGCTGCTGATGCCCGACGATGTCGCACCCAAGGACGAACTGCCGCTCGCGGGCGGCGAGGGCGTGGCGCCCGACGATGACATCGAGGTTCACGGCTTCGAGGAAGGCGAGCAACCCGCCAACATCATTATGGCCGCGGCGCAAGGGGCGCAGACCGGGGTCAAGCTGGCGGTCGCCGTGGGCGCGATGGTGCTAGCGTTCGTCGCGCTGGTGGCGCTGGCCAACGGGCTGCTCGGCGGGATCGGCGGTTGGTTCGGGCGGCCCGATCTGAGCTTCCAGATGATCGTCGGGGCGGTGTTTGCGCCCGTGATGTATCTGATCGGCGTGCCGTGGACCGAGGCGGGCGTCGCCGGCGGACTGTTCGGGACCAAGGTCGTGCTCAACGAATTCGTCGCCTTCATCGACCTTGGCAATGCCGCGGGACCGGCGGCCGCGTTGAGCGACCGCAGCCGTGCGATCGTGACCTTCGCGCTGTGCGGGTTCGCCAATTTCTCGTCGATCGCGATCCAGCTGGCGGTGATCGGCAACCTCGCCCCGGGGCAGAGGGCGACGGTCGCGCGGCTGGGCTTGCGCGCGTTGCTCGCGGGGAGCCTCGCCAATCTGATGAGCGCGGCGCTGGCCGGGCTGCTGCTGCCGGCATGATCGCGTCGGTGTCGCTCGCCGAGCAAGACGGCCTGGCCGAAGCGCTGGGGCGGAGTTTTGCCGATTATGGATTCGCCATCGTCCGCGACCACGGCATCCCGCAAGCGCTGATCGAGGAGGCCGAGGGCTATGCCAAGATGCTGTTCGCGCTGCCCGAGGAAACCAAGCGCCATTACGCCATCCCCGGCGGTGGCGGTGCAAGGGGCTATACGCCGTTCGGGATCGAGACGGCCAAGGGCGGGAATGCCCACGATCTCAAGGAGTTCTGGCACGTCGGGCGCGAATTGCCGGCGGGGCACCCATTCCGCGCGGTGATGCCCGACAATGTCTGGCCCGAGGAAGTCGGAGGCTTCCGCGCGACGATGCTGGCGCTGTATGACGCGTTCGACGCAGCCGGGCTCAAGGTGCTGGCGGCGGTGGCGCGCTACTTGCAGGTCGATGAGGGTTATTTCGCCGACACCGTTCGCGACGGCAATTCGGTGCTCCGCCTGCTCCATTACCCGCCGCAGCCTGAGCCAACCGGCGCGCACATCCGCGCCGGCGCGCATGAGGACATCAACACCATCACTTTGCTGCTCGGCGCCGAGGAAGCGGGGCTGGAATTGCTGACCAGCGACGGGCGGTGGATCCCGGTCAGCCCCAAGCCGGGAGAACTGGTGATCAACATCGGCGACATGCTGCAGCGGCTGACCAACGGGCGGTTGCGATCGACCAGCCACCGCGTCGTCAACCCGGCCCCCGACCGCGCCGCCCATGCGCGCTACTCGATGCCGTTCTTCCTCCACTTCCGCCCCGATTACGTGATCGAGGCGCTGCCGGGGACGGTCAAGGCGGGCGAAGCGCCGCTGTGGCCGCCGATCACCGCGCATGATTATCTGCTGGAGCGGCTGCGCGAGATCAAGCTGGCGTAGCGGACTATCGCTCGGCGCCGGTTCGGGCTAGGCGCACCGCCATGCAACAGCCGAATCTCCACCCCGCCCTTGGCGAGGCGCTCACTGCGCGCGCCTACCACGACCTCACTCCAGTACAGGCGGCGGTGATCGCCGACGAAGCGCTGGGCCGCGACCTCATCGTCTCGGCCAAGACCGGGTCGGGCAAGACCGTCGCCTTCGGGCTGGCGATGGCCGCGCAGCTGACCGACGGGCCGAAGGTGCCGTGGACGCGCGAGCCGCTGGCGTTGATCATCGCGCCGACCCGCGAGCTGGCGATCCAGGTATCGAAGGAGCTGGAGTGGCTCTACGCCCCGGCCGGCGCGCGGGTTGTCACCTGCGTCGGCGGAATGGATCCGATGAAGGAACGCCGCGCGCTCGCCGGCGGCGCGCACATCGTCGTCGGCACGCCTGGACGGCTGCGCGACCACCTCGAGCGCGGGGCGCTGAACCTGTCGGCGTTGAAGGTGGCGGTGCTCGACGAGGCCGACGAGATGCTCGACATGGGCTTCCGCGAAGAGCTTGAGGAAATCCTCGACGCGACGCCCGCCGAGCGGCGCACTTTATTGTTCTCGGCGACCATGCCGCGGCCGATCGTCGCGCTGGCCAGGCGCTACCAGAAGGACGCGCTGAGGATCGAGACGCTCGGCGACAAGCAGGGCCATGTCGATATCGCCTATCAGGCGGTGACGGTGGCGCCGACCGACATCGAGCATGTCGTGGTCAATCTGCTGCGCTTCCACGAGGCCGAGACCGCGATCCTGTTCTGCGCGACGCGCGACGCGGTGCGGCGGCTCCACGCCAGCCTGACCGAGCGCGGCTTCCATTCGGTCGCCTTGTCGGGCGAGCATAGCCAGAACGAACGCAACGCCGCGCTGCAGGCGCTGCGCGACCGGCGCGCGCGGGTCTGCGTCGCCACCGACGTCGCCGCGCGCGGGCTCGATTTGCCGTCGGTCAGCCTGGTCATCCACGTCGAATTGCCGCGCGATGCCGAGGGTTTGCAGCACCGCTCGGGCCGCACCGGCCGCGCCGGGCGCAAGGGCACGGCAGTGCTGGTGGTTCCGCACAAGGCCAGGCGCCGGGTCGAGATGATGCTGAGGAATGCGCGGATCGACACCGAATGGCTGGCCCCGCCGACCGCCGACGACATCCGCGCGCGCGATCGCGACCGGCTGTTCGCCCAGCTGGCCCAGCCCGAGGAAGGCGACGACGACGACCGCGAGCTGGCGCGGCAGCTGACCGACGCCTTGACGCCGGAGGCCATGGCGCTGGCGCTGGCACGGTCATTGAAGGCCGATCTGCCCGCGGCCGAGGATATTTTGGCGCAGGGCGCGCGCCGCGACGCCGATGGCGATGCCGGGCCGCGCGCCGGGTTCGAGGGATCGACCTGGTTTCGGATGAACGCCGGGCGGCGGCACAATGCCGACCCGCGCTGGCTGCTGCCGTTGATCTGCCGCTACGGCCACGTCCACCGCGGCGAGATCGGCGCCATCCGCATCGCCGCCAACGAAAGCTATTTCGAGGTCGCCGCGCGCGCGGTCGCAGGGTTCCGGCAGGCGCTCAGCCGCGCAACCATCGCGCCCGAGGACGAGGGGCTGGTGATCGACATGGCCGAGCCGCGCGATCCGGTCGAAGCGGCGCGACCGAGGGGTGGCAAGGGTCCACCGCCGCACCGCAAGCCGGCACAGCGCCAACAGCGCGGCTAGGCCGGCGGGTTCAGCGTGAAGGCGTGGGGCAGAAGTTCGGCGATGCGGTGCGTGTCGACCCGTGTCCCGTCGCCCGACGCGCACAGCACGACGATGTTGCTGCCCGCTTCGAAGATCGCCTGGCGACAACCGCCGCACGGCGTAATCGGGGTGACGCTCGACGGGGCGATGACGGCTATCCGAGCGATGTTGGCGAGGCCGAATGCCGCTTGCGCGGCGGCGAGCGCGGCCTGCTCGGCGCACAGGCCAAGACGGTAGCAAGCGTTTTCCATGTTGGCGCCGGTGACCACCTCGCCATCGATGCTCTCCACCGCGCAGCCGACCGCGAAGTCAGAGTAAGGCGCATAAGCCTTGGCCGCGGCGGCGCGGGCGGCGGCGACCAACCGGTCCATCACCGCAGCGGCGGTTCGTCGAAGCTGCGCAATTTGCGGCTGTGGAGGCCGTCGCCTTCCTGCCGCAGGAGGTCGAGCGTCTCGATGCCGATCCTGAGGTGCTGGCTGATGGCGCGCTCGTAAAATGCGTTGGCCTGGCCGGGCAGCTTCAGTTCGCCGTGGAGCGGCTTGTCGCTGACGCACAGCAAGGTGCCATAGGGGACACGGAAGCGGTAACCCTGGGCGGCGACGGTCGCCGATTCCATGTCGATGCCGACCGCCCGGCTCTGGTTGAAGCGCAGCGCCGAGAGCGTGTAGCGCAGCTCCCAATTGCGGTCGTCGGTGGTGACCACGGTGCCGGTCCTGAGCCGCTGCTTGATCGCTTCCTCATCCTCTCCGGTGACGGTCAGCGCCGCCTGGTGGATCGCCGTCTGGACTTCGGCGATGGCCGGGATCGGGATTTCGACCGGCAGCACGTCGTCGAGGACATGGTCGTCGCGAAGGTAAGCGTGGGCGAGGACATAATCGCCGATCGACTGGCTGGGCCTGAGGCCGCCGCAATGGCCGATCATCAGCCACGCTTCGGGCCGCAGCACCGCGATATGGTCGCAGATGGTCTTGGCATTGGACGGCCCGACGCCGATGTTGACCAGCGTGATGCCGTCGCCGCCGGGCGCCATGAGGTGGTAGGCCGGCATCTGGTGGCGGCGCCAAATTCCGGCCGCGATCTGCTCCTCGGCGTCGGCGAGGTCGCCGCGCTCGAACGTCCCGCCGGGCACCGACAGGCCGGTGAAGCGGCTGTCCGGATCGCGCAGCGCGCCGACCGCGAAGCGCACGAATTCGTCGACGTAGCGGACGTAATTGGTGAACAATACGAAGCGCTGGAAATGCTCGGGCGGGGTGCCGGTATAATGGCGCAGCCGGGCGAGGCTGAAGTCGGTCCGCGGCGCATCGAACAACGCCAGCGGGCGGACCGGGTCGAGGCTCAGGTCCCACGCCCCGTCGGCAACTTCGTCGCCGATATGAACCAGCTCCGACGAGGGAAACCAGCGCGACAGCTCGGCGGTCGCAATGCCGCCGAGGTCGAGATCGCCGCCGTCGAGCACGTACGGGTAAGGAATTTCGCTGGCCGAGGCGCCGATGCTGATCCGCACCGGATAATCGCGGACGATATGCTCAAGCTGCTCGGTCAGGTAGGCGCGGAACAGCGCGGGCCGCGCGATCGAGCTGGTATAGACGCCGGGCTGGTTCAATCGCGCGAAGGCGCGGGCCGGGGTCGGCGGCGGGACTTCGGGGTCGTAATCGATGCGCAGCTCGGGGTAAGCGAAGGCGCCCTCGTCGCGGGCCTTCAGATTGGGGCGGATGGAGTCGCGCACATAGGCGTTGAGGGCGGCACGAAGACGCGAGGCCGCGGCCGCGTAGCGCTCTTCCAGTTCGTCGAGCAGCCCGGGAATGTCGTTCTTGCTGGTCATCGCCCCCGCGCATGATGGGTGACGGCGGCGAAGGCAAGCGGGATTGATTTAATAAGCACCCTTATTATATAAGGCGCTATGAAAGCCGATCTTGCCTGGGACATTGCCGAAACCGCGCACACGCTGCGCCGCTATTACGACCGGCGCGCGCAGGCGCTGGGCGTGACCCGGGCGCAGTGGCGCGTGCTGGCCGTGCTGTCGCGCGAGCCGGGGTTGAAGCAGGTCAATCTTGCCGAGCGACTCGATATCGAGCCAATCACCTTGAGCCGGATCATCGACCGGCTGGAGGAAGCGGGGCTGGTCGCGCGCGCGCCCGACCCCGCCGACCGGCGGGCGTGGCGGCTCGAGCTGACAACCAAGGCCGAGCCGTTGATCGCTCAGCTGTTCGGACTGGCCGAGGGCATGGCCGACGAGGTGTTCGCCGCACTCAGCGACGTCGAAGTGACCGCGATGCGCGCCGGCCTGGCGACCATTCGGCGAACGATTTGCGACCGCGAGACGGTGCGGAAGGCCGTGGCATGAACGAACAATCCAAGATCGACGCCACCGAAACCGACAACGCCCCGGTCAAGGTCAGGCGCAAGCGCAAGGCCAGACGGTGGGGCGTGATGCTCGCCGTGCCGATCCTGATCGCCGCGGTCGGCCTTTATATTTGGCTGGTGAGCGGCAAGTCGGTCAGCACCGACAACGCCTACGTGAAGCAGGACATCGTGTCGGTCTCGACCCAGGTCAACGGCCCGGTCGCCGAGGTGTTCGTGCGTGAGAATCAGCGGGTCAACCGCGGCGACCCCTTGTACCGGGTCGACCCGGCGCCGAACGAGGTCGCCTTGCTGCAGGCCGAGGCGCAATTGTCCGCGGCCGAGCTCCAGACCCAGCAGCTCAGGGTCCAGGCGGCCGGCACCGGCGGCGACATCCGCGGCGCCGATGCCAATCTGGCGATCACCCGCCGGGCGCTGGCCCGCCAGCAGGCGCTGTTGAAGGACGGCTTCACCACCCGCGCCAACTACGACGACGCGGTCAACGAGGTGCAGAAGGCCGAAACCCAGCTGGCCGACGCCCGCGCCCGCGCCGCCAATGCCTCGGCCGCCATCGCCGGCGGCGGCAGCCAGCCGTCGATCGCAGCCGCGCGCGCAACCATCGCCAAGGTCAAGCTCGACCTCCAGCACGGCCTGGTCCGCGCACCGGCATCGGGGATCATCGCCAAGGCCGAACGGTTGCTGATCGGGCAGACCGCGATCACCGGCGTGTCGATGCTGTCGATCGTCCGCGACAAGGATCCGTGGATCGAGGCCAATTTCAAGGAAGGCGACCTCGCCAGGATGGCGGTCGGCCAGCCGGCGACGATCAAGTTCGACGCCTACCCCGACCTCAAGGTCAAGGCCCATGTCTGCTCGATCGGCGCCGGCACAGGCAGCGAATTCTCCGTGCTCCCCGCCCAGAACGCCAACGGTAACTGGGTCAAGGTCACGCAGCGCGTGCCGGTGCGCCTGTGCTTCGACGAGAAGCCGGCGCGTCAGATGATCGCCGGGCTGTCCGCCAAGGTCGACGTCAGGCTCGACGGCAAGCGCTGAGGCGGTGCCCGCCGACCATGTCATGGAGCCGCTCGAGCGGAACCTGCTGACCGGGGCGGTGATGCTCGCGGTGCTGCTGCAGGTGCTCGACACGACCATCGCCAACGTCGCGCTGCCGCATATGCAGGCCAGCCTCGGGGCGACGCAGGAAAGCGTCAATTGGGTGCTGACGAGCTATATCGTCGCCTCGGCCATCGCCATTCCGATCTCGGGCTGGCTGGCCGACCGCATCGGGCGCAAGGAATTGCTGATCGTCGCCGTCATCGGCTTCACCTTCGCCTCCTTCCTCTGCGCCATCGCCCAGAGCCTGACCGAGATGGTGCTGTTCAGAATCATCCAGGGGGTGACCGGGGCGTTCCTGGTGCCGCTCAGCCAGGCGACCCTGTTCGACATCAACCCGCCGGAGCGCCATGCCCGGGCGATGGCGCTGTTCGGCGGCGGCATCATGATCGGGCCGATCCTTGGACCGGTACTCGGCGGCTGGCTGACCGACAGCTACAATTGGCGCTGGGTGTTCCTGGTCAATTTGCCGGTCGGCGCGATTGCCACGCTGATGCTGATCCGCTTCATGCCGTCGTCGGATACGTCGCGGCGCAAGTTCGACATCTTCGGTTTCGCCTTGCTCGGCATCGCGCTTGGCAGCCTCCAGCTGATGCTCGACCGCGGCCAGCAGCTCGACTGGTTTCAGAGCTGGGAAATCTGGACCGAGCTTGGCCTGTGCCTGTCGGCGGCGTGGATGTTCGTCACCCACACCATCACCGCTAAAAACGCGATCTTCGAGCGCGGCATGTTCGCCGACCGCAATTTCGCGCTCGGCATGTTCTTCATGGTGGTCACCGGGGTGCTGCTGCTCGCCGGGCTCGCTTTGCTGCCGCCGCTGCTGCAGCGGCTGTATGGATATTCGGTGCTTCAATCGGGGTTGCTGACGATGCCGCGCGGCATTGGTACGCTCATTTCGATGCTGGTCGCGGGGCGGCTCGTCGGCAAGATCGACGCCCGGGCGATGGTCGCCTTGGGCATGGCGCTGCTGGCCGGCTCGCTGTGGGTGATGACGTGGTTCGCGCTCGACCAGGGCAGCAAGCTGGTGATCGTCTCGGGCATCATCCAGGGGCTCGGGCTCGGTTTCATGTTCGTCACGATCCAGAGTCTGGCCTTCGCAACGCTGGTGCCGCGCCTCAGAACCCACGCCGCCAGCCTGCTAAACCTGTCGCGCAACATCGGCGGGTCGATCGGCATCAGCCTGGTGGCGTCGCTACTGGCGCGCAACGTCCAGGTCGCGCACGCCGATATGGCGGCGCGGATCGGCGATCAGCAGCTGCCGGCGATCAGCGGCGCGGTGGTCGGACAGCTCGGGCTGCCCGCCGAAACCGCGGTCGCCTTGATCAATGCCGAAATCAACCGCCAGGCCGCGTTCATCGCCTATCTCGACGATTTCTGGATCATGATGTGGGTCACGCTGGCCGCGGTTCCACTGGTGCTGCTGCTGCGCCCGGCCAAGCGGGACGAGCCGGGCGAATTGCACGATTCGCTGGCAATCGACTGATCCGCCTCAGGCAGCGATGTAACCGCCGTCGACCATGTGGATCGATCCGGTGCAGTAAGACGATGCGTCGCTGGCGAGGAAGGCGAGCAGGTGCGCGACTTCTTCGTTGAGGCCATAGCGCCGCAGCGCGATCGTACTCTCGACACCGGCGCGCAGCGCGGCCGCTTCGTCCCCCGCCAACTGGGTGCCGAGCGACTGCATCATGCGATTGTCGATCGGGCCGGGGCCGACCGCATTGACGCGGATGTTTGATTCGCCAAGCTCGAGCGCGGCGGTTTTGACGAGCCCGTACACCGCATGCTTGCTCGCGATATACGGCGCCATTGCCGGGAATCCGATTTGCCCGGCGATCGACGACAAGGCGACGATCGACCCGCCGCCGCGCGCCTTCATCGGCGCTACGCAATGCTTCATCGCCAGCCACACACCGATGACATTGGTCTGCAACGTGTCATTGAATTCGGCGACGCTTAGCGCCTCGATCGGTTTCAGCACGCCTTCGGTCCCGGCATTGGCGATCAATACATCGAGACCACCGAACCGCTCGATGGTTTTCGCGACCGCCGCCGCGATCGCCGCTTCATCGGTCGAATCGGCGATCGCGCCGTCGAACTCGCCGAGACCCTTGAGCCTGGCGTTGGTCGCATCAAGCTTTCCAGGTGAGCGCGCGACCAGCATGACCTTGGCGCCGAGTTCGAGGAATAATCTGGCGGTCGCTTCGCCGATGCCGCCTGTTGCCCCGGTGACGATCGCCACCTTGCCGTCGAGCCGCTGCCTGTTGGTCGACGCCATATGTCCCCCATCCGCAATTGTTGATTGGCCCGGATGCGCAACTGGGACAGGCGGGCCTATCACGACCTGGTGGATTTGATACACCAATTCGGCAGCGATAATTGCGGCGGCGCGTTGGGCGGCAATCAATCCAACAAGAAAGGGCGGCCCCGCGCGTGGGACCGCCCTTTCTTGTTTCTGCCGTGGCCGGCATGGGAACGAGCCCCATGCCGTCGATCCTGTCCGCTGTGCGGCAGGTCGGCCGGCTCAAGCCGTCGCTTCGCGCAGTCTCGCGATTGCCATGCAATCGCTCGCCTGCGCTCGGCGGCTTAGCGCTTGCTGAACTGGAAGCTCTTGCGGGCCTTGGCCTTGCCGTACTTCTTGCGTTCGACGGCTCGGCTGTCGCGGGTCAGGAACCCCTCGTGCTTGACCGCGCCGCGCAGCACCGGCTCGTAGCGGGTCAGCGCCTGGGCGATGCCGTGAAGCACCGCGCCGGCCTGACCCGACAGGCCGCCGCCCTTGACCGTAGCAACGATGTCATACTGGCCGACGCGGTCGGTGATCCCGAACGGCTGGTT
>JANLQS010000028.1:0-21587 GCA_031367995.1 Sphingomonas sp. | reverse complement strand
TCATCAACCTCGACTTCGCTGACGTCCGCTCGGTGATGGGCGAGATGGGCAAAGCGATGATGGGCACCGGCGAGGCGTCGGGCGACAATCGCGCGATCGAGGCGGCCGAAAAGGCGATCTCCAACCCACTGCTCGACGGGGTCAGCCTGAAGGGCGCCAAGGGCGTGATCGTGTCGATCGTCGGCGGCGAGGACATGCGCCTGATGGAGGTCGACGAGGCCGCCAGCCACATCAAGGAACTGGTCGACCCCGACGCCAACATCATCTGGGGCTCGGCGTTCAACAACCACATGGAAGGCAAGATCCGCGTATCGGTCGTTGCCACCGGGATCGAAGCCGAGGAATCGACCATGGCGCAGCCGGGCAAGGTGTTCACCTTCCCGACGACGCGCGGGCCTGCCCCACGCGTGCCAGAGACGCCAACGCCGCTCGCTCCCGAGGCGATCGACGAGGACACGCTTGAGCTTGGCGCCGACGACGAAGCCGGCGGCGACGAGTTGCTGCTCGACAGCGACGACATTCTGACGTCGCCGGTAATGTCCAACCCCATCGCCCCTCCGTCCGACGAAGACGATGACGCGACCGGCCTGGCGGAGCCGGGCGACGAGCCGAAGATGGAACGCGCAAGCGGCACGTTGTTCGAACGCATGTCGAACATCGCCCGTGGTGCCGCCCAGGCCAAGGTCGACGAGGAACCCGCGCCGGGGTTCCGCCGCGAGCCGCTCGACATCCCGCGTTTCCTCAACCGCCAGAACAATCAGTAGCGACCCTGGGCGAAGCCGGGGCGATGCGCCTCGGCTCGTCGCTTGCCCGCCACAGCTTGCCGCGCGTCCGTAAACTGAAAGCTTATAGCAAGCTCGTGTCTGCAACAGTCGCACCATGATGCGCGATGTCCGTCTTATCCGCTCCACCCTCGCCGCATGGCTGGCGATGGCCGCCGCGACTCCGCTCCACGCACAATATATCGGCAACGCGCCGCCGCCGCCGCTGCCCGCCGCGCCGCCGCCGGGCACCATCGAAAGCCCCGCCGCCGCGCTCGCCCGGGCGGTGCGGATTCTTGCGGCCAGCCCGCGCGACTTTGCAGGGCTGATGGCCGCAGGCCGCGCCGAGCTCGTGCTTGGCGACCTTGATTCGGCGGCGGGCTTTTTCGGCCGCGCCGACGAGGTTCGCCCAGCCGATCCCGCGCCAAAGGTCGGGATGGGTGCGACGACCGTGCTGACGGGCGATGCGCGTGGGGCGCTGGCCTGGTTCGGCCAGGCCCAGGGGCTCGGGGCCTCGCCGGCCCTGCTCGGCGCCGATCGAGGCCTGGCTCACGATTTGCTCGGAGAACTCGACGCGGCTCAGTCCGATTACCGCGCCGCACTGGCCGGCCCGACCCCGGGCGAGGCGCGTCGCCGGCTGGCGCTCAGCCTGGCGATGGCGGGGCAGATGAACGAAGGGCTCAAGATGCTACAGCCATTGCTTGCTCAGCGCGACGTCGCCGCGAACCGCGTACGCGCCTTCGTTCTTGCGCTCGGCGGGCAACAGGCGCTCGCCATCCAGGCGATCGGGCAGGCGATGCCCGGCGCAGCAGAACGGATCGGGCCGTTCTTTGCGCTGTTACCGCGCCTGTCGCTGCAGCAGAAGGCGGCCGCGGTGCACCTTGGCGTCTTCCCCAACCCCGGCGAAATGCAGCTCGCCGCCGTCGCGCCGCCGCGCCTCGTCCCGCCGCCGGCGCCGAGCGGGCGCCCGCCCGCCCGTGCGGCGCGCGAACCTCGGACCGGCCCGCCGCGCGCGATGGAAAATCGGTCGCGGGTGGTTGGAAGCCTGCTCCGGCACGCCGAGCCGGGCGATGCCCAGGCCCAGCCCCAGTCTCGGACGCAACCGCAGTTAGCAATGGCCAGTCCGCCACCGGTCGTGGCTGCTGCTCGTCCGCCGACCGTTCTCCCGTCGGGCGCTGCCACCGCCACCCCGACGCTCAAAGTGAGGTTCGCCCAAGACCCTGTTAGCCCGCCGCCACCCACCGACTTTGCTCCGACGCCGGCTGCGCCGGCACGGACCGACCGTTTGTCGGGGATCGACCGGCTGCTTGAAGCCGTCCAATCGGAGCCAAGTCACGCCATCACGCCGCCGGTCAAGCCGCGCCGCGACGCTGCCGCGGAGCGTAAGGCCGCTGGGAAGAAGGCGGCAGACAAAAAGGCACAGGAAGACCGCGCCGCCGCGGCCTCGATCGGCGTCGCCGGGACCTTTTGGGCGCAGCTGGCGGGCGGCTCGAACGAAGACCGCATGGCGAGCGAATATAAGCGTCTCCGCGCCAAGGCCGGCCGCCTTCTCGGCTCCCGCGCCGGCTATGTCACCGCCGGCAAGGACTATTTCCGCCTCTTGGTCGGTCCGTTCGGCAGTGCCGACGAGGCGCGCGCGTTCGTCAACAAGCTGGACAAGACGGGCGTCGACAGCTTTAGCTGGACCCGCTCCCCGGCGCAGATCAAGATCGAGAAACTTCCCAGCAAATGAAGGTAGCCAAGGCCCTCGCCGCGGACCCCACCAGATCCCGCGGCCGGGCCTTCGCCGAGGATGACCGCGGCCCGCGCGGGCCGCGCGACGCCTTCCAGCGCGACCGCGACCGGATCGTCCATTCGGTCGCCTTCCGCCGCCTGCGCCACAAAACGCAGGTGTTCATCGCCCCCGATGGCGACCATTTCCGGGTCCGACTGACCCACAGCCTGGAGGTCGCGCAGATCGGCCGGACGATGGCTCGCGCGCTTGGCCTCAACGAGGATCTCACCGAGGCGCTGTGCCTCGCCCATGATCTTGGCCATCCGCCGTTCGGCCATGGCGGCGAAGAAGCGCTGCGGCGCTGCCTCGCCGACGCTGGCGGGTTCGATCACAACGCCCACACGCTCAGGCTCGTGACAGTGCTGGAAAACCCCTACCCGGGGTTCGACGGACTCAATCTCACCTGGGAAACGCTCGAAGGGCTGGCCAAACATAATGGTCCGGTGGCGACGCCCGGCTGGGCGTTGGCCGAGGCCAATGCAACGGTCGATCTCGAACTCGCCGGCCACCCCAGCCTCGAGGCGCAGGTCGCGGCCATCGCTGACGACATCGCCTATGACAATCACGACATCGACGACGGCCTGCGCTCGGGCGTACTCGACCTCGACGCGCTGCTCGACCTGCCGATCGTCGCCGGCCACTGGGCCGATATCGAGCGTCGCCACCCAAGCCTCGATTCCGTGCGCAAGATCAAGGCGCTGGTCCGCGACGGCATCGGCACGATGGTCGGGGACGTGCTCGCCGAAACCCGCCGCCGGGTCGCCGAAAGCGGTGTCGAAACGCTCGACGAAGTGCGCGCCGCGGGCCGGCCGTTGGTCGGCTTCTCGAAAGCGGTTGAGGCCGAGGAGCGCGCCTTGAAACGCCACCTCTACGCCAAACTATACGATAGCGCGGCGCTAACCCCGATCCGCATCGAGGCGCAGCGCATCGTCGCCGACCTCGCCCAGAGCTATCGCGATCAGCCTGAGCATTTGCCCGCCGGCTGGCAACGCGGGGAGGGGGAGGTTGCCCGCTTGCGCGGCATCGGCGATTTCATTGCCGGCATGACCGACCGCTTCGCCATCGCCCGCCACGAACAACTGATCGGACCGGTCAATTTGCCCGATCGCTTTTGATCGGTTGCTTCAGCGCAAACGGCGCCTGTCCCAAACGCCGCCTGAGCCGAAATCGGTAGAATCAAACGACAAAATAGCGAGTCCGTCGTTGAGGATCGGGATGGCCGCGGTGCCATAGACCGAGCGGTAGCCCCCGGTCCCAATCGAAAAGCCGACTTCGCCGTGGATTTGGCGACCAGCGCCTTGCGACTGCTCGGCGGCTTCGCGTTTCTCGGCCGCCGTTTCAAGGACTGCGGCAATTTCCGCCTCGGACAGGCGATGCTCGGCGGCTAGTGGCACCGGGGCGGCAGGGTTGGCCGCGTGGGCCAGGCCCGGACTCATGACAACGAATGCCAGCAACAGGCGAGAATGCAGATGCACGGCGGATCTTCCTTCGCAAGGGTACCGATCGCTTCTACCGCGTCGCGCACCTTGACGCCAGCGCCGCTGGCCGCTGGCTGTCGCGCAATGTAGCAGGGGACGATGGACACGCGCAGCCCGTCCTGGGAGTGGAAATGGCTCACGCTACTGCTGGGCGTTTTGGCCGTGGTGTCGGTGGCGCAGGGTTGCCGCACGGCCCTGTCGCCGACCGGAAGCCTCGATTTCGGCCTGACGCTCAAGGCTGCCACAACGCTGCTGCACGAAAACCCCTATCGCGCCGATATCCACCAGGCGCTCAAGGGGTTGGCGACCCGGCCTGTGCCGAACCAGCCCCAGGCCGAAAATCCATATCCCGCGATCGCCCTACAGGCTCCGTCGGCGCTGGCGCTGCTGTGGCCCCTGGTGCCGTTGTCCTGGCCGGCCGCGAAACTCGTCTGGCTGATCTTGAACCTCGGCTTCACCGCGGGCACGCTGCGGCTCGCCTTTCGGCGCTACCTGCCCGGCCGATCGCGCTGGGACTACGCCGGACTGACGAGCCTGCTGCTGGCGGGCTTTCCGTGGCGGGTCGTCATCGGCAACGGTCAGCACGTCATGGCCGCGCTGTTCTTTTTCCTGCTGGCCACCGAAATGGCCGACCGCGGCCACCGGATGTGGGCCGGTCTGGCCCTTGCCGCGTCGTTCGTAAAATATAGCGTATCGCTTTTTCTTCTGCCTCTGTTCATCGCCAAGCGGCAATGGGGGCCGCTCGTGCTTGCGCTTGGCGGCCATGCTTTGGCGACCGTCGCCATCGCCGCCCGCCTAGGCGAGAATCCGGTCGTCCTCATGGCCCAATCGCTCGCCGCAACCGGCCGAACCGTGACGTCCTGGGGTTATATTGATCTGTTCGCGGCGGCTGACGCCGGCAATATTCCCGTAGCGATCGCGATCACAGCGGCCGCAATGCTGACCACGGCGAGCCTGTGGCTGGCCTATCGGCGACGCCCGCCGGAGCCGGTGTTCGTCAGCTTGCTTTGCTTGCTGGCGCTGGTGGTTGTCTATCACCGGTTTTACGATCTGGTCATCCTGGTCGTCCCCCTTATCATAGTCGCCGGGGCGCCACGCGACCGGCTGCTGCAGTTGCTACTCTGCTTCGCGGTGGTGACCAGCGGGTTTGTCAGCCGGTTCATCCTCTGGCTGCCGCAAGACCTTGTCCAGCCGATGCTGATGGTCTGCCGAATCGTCGTCGCCGTGACCGTTTATGCAACGCTCGGGTTGCTGCTTTGCCGCGCCGCGAGGGGCTCAAATTCTTCGGCGAGGCCGATTCAGCGCCCCTAGTCGCGTCAGGCGATGTCGGGTGATCGACCAAGGAATACGCCGCCTGCCTCTTCCTCGCGCGTCCATCGGATCTGGACCGGGAAATCGCCGTAACGTGCGATCCTAAGATGGACATGATCGGCGAGCGGCAATGGCACGTCCGCAGTCAGATGGAAGCCGTCCTTGGAAATGTCGGTGACGACGACGTCGATGGTCATGCCACCGCGTTCGACGAGTTGCGCGGCCTGGTGCAACGCGATGCGCGGTGTGGAACTGCGTTCGGATTTCGGAGTGTTTGCGCCGCTACTCGAACTCATGGGCTACTTCCCCTCTGGCTCGCATGTTAACATACAATACATAGAAAATTGAACTGTAAAGCGAGGGTCGGCGCAATACGTGACGCGCCGCGCCGGCTGCGCTAGAGGCCGGGCATGTCGCTTTATGCTCATTATTACGCGCTCCTCGGCGGAGCGCTCGATGCCCTTGTCGCGGAGGGCGCGCTGCCATCCGATCTCAACCGCCAGGCGGTCGCGGTCGAGCCGCCGCGCGATCCCAGCCACGGCGACCTCGCGACCAATGCCGCGCTGGTGCTGGCTAAGGCCGTCGGAACCAATCCCCGGGCCTTGGCCGGGCTGATCGCGCCTAAGCTGGAAGCGCTGCCGGCGGTGACCTCTGTCGACATCGCCGGACCGGGGTTCATCAACCTGCGCCTCGCCGACGATGCGTGGCGCGACGAGCTAATCACCCTGCTGGCCCAGGGCGAGCGTTACGGACTCAGCACCATCGGCAACAACGAACGGGTTAACGTCGAATATGTCTCGGCCAACCCGACCGGGCCGATGCACATGGGCCACTGCCGCGGCGCGGTGGTCGGCGACGCGCTGGCGAAATTGCTCGAGGCGGCGGGGTTCCGCGTCACCAAGGAATATTATGTCAATGACGCCGGCAGCCAGGTCGACACCCTCGCCCGCTCGGCCCACCTTCGTTACCGTGAGGCGCTGGGTGAGGACATCGGTGAGATACCCGAGGGCCTTTATCCAGGCGATTATCTGAAGCCGGTCGGGACGCTGCTCGCGGCCGAATTTAGCGATCGCTTCGCTACTGCACCGGAGAGCGAATGGCTGGCGACCTTCAAGCAGCGCACCGTCGCGGCGATGATCGATTTGATCAAGCACGACCTCGGGTTGCTCGGCATTCACCACGACATTTTCGCCTCGGAGGCCGAACTGCAGGCGTCGGGCATGGTCGAACAGGGGCTCGCAACGCTCAGCGCCAAGGGGTTGGTTTACCAGGGCGAACTCGAACGGCCGAAAAGCCTCGACGAGCATGACGAGTGGGAACCGGTCGAACTGACCCTGTTCCGCTCTTCGCAGTTCGGCGACGACCAGGACCGGCCGTTGAAGAAGTCGGACGGCAGCTGGACCTATTTCGGCGCCGACGCCGCTTATCATCTGCAGAAGGCGCAATCCGCCGACCACCTCGTCAACATCTGGGGCGCCGACCATGCCGGGACGGTCAAGCGCATTCAGGCGGCGGTCACCGCGCTGACCGACGGCCGCGTCGACGTCGACATCAAGATTGTCCAGATGGTCAAATTGCTGCGCGCCGGCGAGCCGGTCAAAATGTCCAAGCGCTCGGGCAATTTCGTCACGCTGGCCGATGTCGTCGGCGAGGTCGGCAAGGACGTCGTTCGCTTCATGATGCTCACTCGCCGCGCCGATGCGCCGCTCGAATTCGATTTCGCCAAGGTTGTCGAGGCGTCCAAGGACAATCCGGTATTCTATGTCCAGTACGCCCACGCCCGCATCGCCTCGCTGTTGCGCAAAGCGGCGGACATCGGCGTGACAGTCGACCAGCCGGCCGACCTGGGCCTGCTCGACGGCGAGGAGCTTGGACTGGTCAAATTGATGGCGACCTATCCGCGTATCCTCGAAAGCGCGGCGATGGCGCATGAACCGCACCGCATCGCTTTCTATCTCAACGACCTTGCCGCCGCTTTCCACGCATTGTGGAACCGCGGCAACGACGACCCCGCGCGGCGCTTCCTGGGGGAGGCCGACAAGCCCTTGACCCGCGCCCGGCTGGAACTCGCTCGCGGCGCTCAGCGCATCCTTCGCTCGGGCCTGGCGTTGATGGGAGTCGAGGCAGCAGAGGAGATGCGGTAGCAATGGAAAGGCAGGCGGTAAGCGACGGCGACCGGCTGCCTTGGCTCGAGCCGTACCGCGAGCCTCGGACGGTCCGCGACTCGCGTCCCGCATCGCCGGCGAGGAGTGTTCGCGTGCCGTTGTGGCTGCTCGCCGTCTTGGGCGCGGGCGCGCTGGCCGTCAGTGGCTATTGGGTCGGGCGCCAAGGCTCCGCGCCCGGGTCGAGCGTCACCGCCCCGCTTCCGCCGGCAACCCAACCGGCCCTGAGCGCGCCCGCGTCGACGCTGGCCTACCCTCCGGTCGATGTCCTGGCCGATCCGCCGCCGCCGCCGCCCGTCAGCCAACTCGTGCCACGTCATGCGGCCGCGAGCCATGCGGTCAATCGCCGTCCCGCCGTCAGCCTCAAGGCCGCGCACCGCGCTCGCCCAATCGTTCGCCATCGGCACACGGCCAAAGCCAAGCCCAAGCCGCCGCCCCGACCGCGCTTCGTGCTGCGCATGGCGCCGCCGCCGATTGCCGGCAAACCGGGACAGGTGATTGAACTTGGTCGCTTCATCAGTCCTCGTGCCGCGGATGCCAAATGGAGCAACGCCGTGTGGCGCTACCCCTATCTCGGCCGGCTGACGAAGGTTGTCGCCCCGACCGCGCAAGGTCCGGGGCTGCGGCCCGTTTATGCGCTTCGGCTAGGCGCCGGATCGCGCAGCCATGCCCGGATATTGTGCCGCAACCTGATCAGTATAGGCTATCGTTGCTCAGTGGTGTGACGCGGCCCTATTTTGTGGCTTTCGCGGACGCGCTTTTGCGATAGGGCTGGGGCTATCGCCGCGAGGGAAGGGTCGATTTCACCGATGAGCGACGCCAATGTCTATGACGAACAGGGTCTGCCGTGGCTTGAAGCGGTCGATGACGAAGACGGGCCACGCGCAGTTTCGGCCGGCAAGATGGCCGCGTTCGTCGCGATCGTGCTGGTCGCTGCCGCGATCGTCGTCGGGACCTTCTTCTGGATGGGGAGAAGCAGCCCGGCGGTGACCGGCGCGCCCGAACTGATCCGCGCCGAGCCCGGCCCATACAAGGTCAAGCCCAACGATCCTGGCGGCCTCGACGTCGCCGGGGATAGTAGCACTGCGTTCGCCACCAGTGCTGGCGAGGATACCGATGCGACCTTGGCCGGCACCCCGCCGGAGGAAGCCGCGGACGTACCGGCCCCGGTGCCCCAACCCAGGAAACTGCCGCCCAACGAAACCAAGGTCCCGGCCCATGATGAGCCACCACCCGCGACGGTGCCGCCGCCCGCGCCCGTCCCCGGCGGTCCAACGATCCAGCTCGGCGCCTACGCCTCGCGCATCAAGGCCGACACCGCCTGGGGCATGCTCGCCGGGCGCTTCCCCTCCGTCGCCGCGCTGTCGAAGCAGGTGATTGAGGCCAATGTCGGCGGCAAGACCATCTATCGCTTGCGTGCCTCCGGCGCCGCCGGTGCGACCAGTGCGGCCTGTGACGCGCTCAAGGCGGCCGGCGAGAATTGCCTGGCGGTCAACTGATGCAATCGGCGATCTACGGTCTCGCCGGGCTCGATCTGAGCGCCGACGAAGCCGCCTTCTTCCGCGATGCCAGCCCGGCGGGTTACATCCTCTTCCGCCGCAACTGCGACAGCCGCGACCAGCTGCGCCGCCTGACCGACTCGCTGCGCGACCTCGAAGGCAATGACGATGTCGCCATATTGATCGACCAGGAAGGGGGCAGGGTGGCGCGCATGCGGCCGCCCGAATGGCCCGCCTTTCCCCCCGGCGAAGCGTTCGACCGGCTCTACCAATTAGCCCCGTCGAGCGCGATCGAGGCGGCGCGGGTCAACGCCCGCGCGCTCGGTCTGATGCTCGCCGAGGTTGGCATCACCGTCGACGCCTTGCCAATGCTCGACGTCCGTCAGCCGGGCGCCAGCGACATCGTCGGCGATCGCGCCCTGGGCGCCGAGCCGATGCAGGTCGCCGCGCTCGGTCGCGCCATCCTCGACGGTCTCGCCTCGGCCGGGGTGCTCGGCATCGTCAAGCATATCCCGGGGCACGGTCGGGCGCTGGTCGACAGCCATCATGCCCTGCCGGTGGTCGAGGATGGCGAAGAAGCGCTGGCGATCGACCTCGAACCGTTCGAGCGGCTGCGCGACGCCGGCATGGCGATGACCAGCCACCTCCTCTACACCCAGTGGGACGCCGAGCGCCCGGCCAGCCAGTCGCCGACGGTGATCCACGACATCATCCGTCAGCGCATCGGCTTCGACGGGTTCCTGATGAGCGACGACATCGGCATGGAGGCGCTGGCCGGCGACCATGGCCAGCGCGCCGCCGCCTGCGTCGCTGCCGGCTGCGACGTCGCGCTCCACTGCGACGGCAAGATGGACAATATGCGGCTGGTGGCGGGGGCCGTACCGGCCATGACGCCCGAAGCCGAGGCAAGGCTGGCCCGCGCCATGGCGATGCGCTTCATCTCCGACGACACTATCGATTTCGCTGAAGCGGTGGCCAAAAGGGACGCGCTTTTGGCGCTGGCCTAGCGATGGAACTTGGCTAGTCTTCGGTTATGGCCTCCGAGTTTTTCGATCCCACGCCGCGAGACGAGGCGCTGACCCTGACCCTCGACGGATGGGAGGGTCCGCTCGACTTGCTGCTGACGCTGGCCCGGCAGCAGAAGGTCGACCTTCATGCCATCTCGATCCTCGCGCTGGTCGAGCAATATCTCTCCTATCTCGAGGGCGCGCGGCAGCTCAAGCTGGAGATTGCCGCCGATTATCTCGTCATGGCGGCGTGGCTGGCCTATCTCAAATCCTGCCTGCTGCTGCCCGGCGACCCCGAAGCCGATCCGAGCCCCGAGGAGCTCGCCTGGCGCCTGCAGCAGCGGCTGCAGCGGCTCGACGCGATGCGCGAGGCGGGGGCGCGGCTGATCGGCCGCGACCGGCTGGGCCGCAACGTGTTCGCGCGCGGCTGGCCCGAGGGGCTGCGGCTGGTGCGCAAAGCGGCGTGGCAGGCCTCGGCGTTTGACCTCTACGCCGCATATGGCCGGGTCCGCGCCCGCACGCAGCCGACGATGCACGTCGTTGCGGCGCGTGCCGTTATGACCCTCGAAGACGCCATCGCCCGCGTCTCGGCACTGATCGGCCGAGCGCTCGACTGGACCACGCTGGAAGCATTCCTCCCGGCCGACCCGGACCCGGCTTACCGCAAGTCGGCGCTGGCGAGCAGTTTCGTCGCGGCGCTCGAACTGGCGCGCCAGGGCCGGCTTGAACTGGCCCAGGACGCCGCTTTTTCGCCGTTGATGATCCGCCGGTGCGCCGCATGATTGACGATTATGTCCGCGCTGTCGAAGCCGCATTGTTCGCCTCGGCCTCGCCGCTCGGTCTCGACGAAATCACGCTCTACGCAGGCGATGGGGACGCCGAAGCGGCGCTGGCGAGCTTGGCCGAACACTATGCCGGGCGCGGCATCGAATTGGTCGAGCGTGGGCAGCGTTGGCATTTCCAGACCGCGCCCGACCTTGCCCATCTGCTCCGCCGCGAGCGCGAGGAGCCGCGCCGCCTGTCGCGCGCGGCGACCGAGACATTGGCCATCGTCGCCTATCACGAGCCGGTCAGCCGGGCCGAGATCGAGGCCATCCGCGGCGTACAAATCTCCAGGGGCACGCTCGACGTGCTGATGGAGGCGGGCTGGATCCGCACCGCTGGGCGGCGCGATTCGCCCGGGCGGCCATTGCTCTATGCGACAACCCCGGACTTCCTCACCCACTTCAACCTCGGTTCGCGCCGCGACTTGCCGGGGATCGACGATCTCAAGGCCGCCGGGCTGCTCGATCCGCTCGACGAGGAGGCGTTGCAGCTTCAACTGGAAACCACCGAGGATGAGGACTAGGTAGGCAGGGACACATTTTCGGAGACACGCTCATGGGTTCGTTCAGCCTGATTCACTGGATCATCCTCGCCATCGTCCTGATGCTGGTCTTCGGCGGCAATCGTTTCTCGTCGATGATGGGCGATGTTGCGAAAGGCCTGAAGAGCTTCAAGCAGGGCATGGCCGACGACGACGACAAGCCGGCGCGGCCCGGCGATCCGCGCTATCCGCCGCCACAGCAACTCCCGCCGCAGCAGCAGCCGCCTTACCAGGCGCCGCCGATCGACTTGACTGCCCAGCCGCGCTCGGCCGATCCAGCGAGCCCGCCACCGCATCCCCCAGTGCCGCCTGGCGACGATAGCGCGCGCTAAGTCGCGCGGGCGCTTCACGATGTTCGGCGTCGACAGCACGGAATTGTTCATCGTCGTCGTCGCGGCGCTGATCTTCATTCCCAGCAAGGATCTGCCGATCGTCATGCGCAATGTCGGTCGCTGGATCGGCAAGGTGCGCGGCTACGCCCGCCATTTCACCTCGGGCATCGAAAATATGGTGCGCGAAGCCGAGCTCGAGGAGATGGAGCAGCGCTGGCGCGAGGAGAATCAGCGGATTCTCGGCCAGCACCCGGCCGACGCGCATTATCCTGAGCCACTGCCCCCCGCGGGTCTGCCAGACGCCATGCCACCACTGGTTGAGGAGCATCAGCCCGATTTGCCGCTCGAGGCGCCGGCCGCGCCCGACAACGATCCGCTCCCGCCGGTCATGCGCCCGCTGCCATGATCGGCGACCTTGACGACACCAAAGCGCCGTTGCTCGAGCATCTGATCGAGCTTCGCCGGCGCCTGCTGTGGTCGGTCGGCGCGCTACTGGCCGGTTTCTTCGTCTGCCTCTATTTCGCCAAGCCGATCTTCGCCGTGCTGGTCCAGCCGTTGCTCAGGGCAGGCCAGGGCAAGCTCATCTATACCGACGTGTTCGAAGCGTTTTTCGCGCAGGTGAAGGTCGCCTTTTTCGCAGCGCTGATGCTCGCCTTCCCGGTGTTCGCGACCCAGATCTGGCGGTTCGTCGCGCCGGGCATGTACGCCAAGGAAAAGAAAGCATTCCTGCCGTTCCTGCTGATGACCCCGTTCTTCTTCGCCGGGGGCGCTGCCTTCGCTTATTTCCTGGCAATGCCGTGGGCGCTGCATTTCCTGCTGGGCTATCAGGGCGACATCGGCGGCGTGACCCAGGAAGCGCTACCGGGGGTCGGCAATTATCTGTCGTTCGTGACGCGGTTCCTGTTCGGATTCGGAGTCGCTTTCCTGCTGCCGGTGCTGTTGATGATCCTCGAACGCGCCGGGCTGGTCAGCCGTCAGCAACTGATCAAGGGGCGGCGATACGCCATCGTCGGGGCATTTGCGGTTGCCGCGGTGCTGACCCCGCCCGATGCCGTGTCGCAGCTGATGCTCGCGGCGCCGCTCTATGCATTGTACGAGTTCGCCATTCTCGCGATCCGCATCACCCACTGGCGCGCGGCCCGAGCGGCGCGCGTGAATTCGCCGTCGTCGGATACTGTCGGTGTGGAAGGGCCCCAGGGTCTTCGTGGCGAAGAGTCAAATGTGGGCCCGGAAACGCCACCGGGGGGGGGGAGGGTTGGCGGTTCCGGGCCCATTTGATTCGGATAGCGAGAGCGGGGGGGCAAAAGGTCGCTATCCGAATATTGAAACGTTCGATTTTTCGGTCTTGTTCCGTTGCCAAGGAAAATTTCTATTTTTTCCCCGGACGGGGGTTCAAGCGACGGTCCGGGGCAGGGAAAATCGGCAGATCGACGCTGTAGCTGCCAAGCTTGCGCTCCAGTGGGGAGCGCAGCTGGCGGGCAAGGCCTTCGACGATCCGTTCGAACTGCCGCCGGGCCGGGTTCTGATCGTCGGCGGCCAGTAGCGCCGGGCTGGACATGGTCAGGCGGGCGGTCAGCTCGCTGGTTCGGTTGAGCAAGATGTCCACCGGTTGATCGGTCTCGCGCAGCATCGCATATTCGACCACTTCGGTGATCAGGAAGGCGACCGCGACGGCAACATCCTGGGTGGTTGAGCCATTGTCGAGATCGAGCTCGATCGCTGGCGGGCGGCCGTCTTCGGGCGCGCTTGCGCGGAGACCGGTGGCGAGCTCGGTCAGCATCGGGCGCAACGCGATGCCCTGATTGTCTTCGAGTTCGGCGAAATGGTTGCGGTGGACGACCGACAAAGCGTCGACCCGCCGCCCGATCGCCGCATAGGCCGCCTTGGCCTCGGGCTCCTCGGCATTGCGGCCGTGGATGCTGAGCAAGGATGCGACGACCTGGAGGTTGTTCTTGACCCGGTGATGGACCTCGCGGACCAGCCGCCGCTGCCCATCGAGCGCTTCGGCCATCTGGCGCTCGCTCTGGTCGATCCGGTCGACCGCCCGGGCGAAGGCCTGGCCGAGTTCGCGGATTTCGGTCGCCGGACCGAAGGAATCGGGCAAGTTCAGGGTGTGGTCGCGCCCCGGCTCATACTCGCTGACCTGGCGTTGGAGCCGGCGCAGCGGCCGGATCAGCAGTCGATGGACCAGCCACCAGCTGATCAGCGCGGCGAGCGCCCACATGAGTACCGGCAACAACAACATCAGCCGTCCGATGGTGGTGATCGATTGCAGCTGCGTATCGATCGTCGCGACCAGATTGCCGTTGCCGATCGGCAGCCGTTGGCGGCTCAGCCGCTCGCTCGTGGCATCCCTGCCCTGATCCAGCACGACGATGCTGATCCGGTCGTCGTCGATCCGGACATATTGGATCTGGTCGCTTGCCGCCGCGGCGGTATGACGCAATTCATCAAGCGTCAGCTGGGTCGTGGCGCTGCCTCCGACCACGCCCGTCCGAAGCAGCGCAGACTGGCCGTCGGCCGCAACCCACAGCTTGATATCGCCTGGCGCGGTAAGAGGCGGACGGTCGAGGGTGGCGAATGAACCTGCAATGCAGATCGGCGCGCCCATCTCGTCCTCAAGCTCGAAACTTCGCGCCACCGCCGGCGCGATCGCCAGGGTTCGCCGGGCTTCGTCGCAGGCGCCCGCAGTGCCATCCTTGAGCGCGTCGTTCGCCGCGAGGCGGAGCGCCAGGGCATTGCGGGCCACCAGGCCGCTGAGGGCATCGGCAACCACGGCGGCTTCATGCTCGCTATTGTCGTGCATCGCCTCGGCCGCGTCGCCCATGGCCGTCACCGAACTGGCGACCAATGCGCCACCGATCGGCAGTAGGGCGGCCGACAGCATCAACAGCAGCTTGGCCGGGGTCGGCAGGGCGTTGAACCGGCTGTTGACGCTCATCGTCCGTCCTCGCGGGACCGATCAGTCGAGCTTGCGCAGGAGATCCATGAAATCGTCGGGCACGGCTTCGCGCAACGTATCATCATAGACGGTGCGCAGCGCACGGCCGACCGGGGAGGCTTTGTCCTTCCGGGTGCGGGCATGTCGGGCGCCAGGCGTGTCGCCCGGCCCCTTGCCATCGCCTCGATTCGTCCCACTCAACCTCCCATCCCCCACAGGCGCGCCGCGCGGCCCGCCGACCTGAACGTCTCTCCGCCACCTGGACAAGAGGCCAATCAAAGTCCCACCGGTGCCCTATTTCGCCACCGCCACTTCGTCAATTGGGTCCAACTCACACCCGGCATGCGCAAAGGAAACCAAATCGCCCGTGCTTTGTTCCACTGTCGGATGGCGGTTTTTGGGGGAGTGTCGCCTGGTTGCGACAAACCGGAAGACGACCCTAGCGGCTTGCATCACACAGTGCCCGCGCCCACAACGCGGGCGAAACAAATCAGGAGTCGTTTCCCCTATGTCGCTTGGCCAGGATCTCGCCCCGCATCTGCCCTTCCTCCGTCGCTATTCGCGCGCGCTCACCGGCAGCCAGGCGCACGGCGACAATTTCGTCCGCGCGACGCTCGAGACGATCGTCGCCAACCCCGACGAATTTCCGCGGGAAGTCGATCCCCGGCTCGGCCTCTACCGCACGTTCCACGCCATCTGGTCGAGCGCCAACATCGACGAGGGCGAAGAGCCGACGCTGAGCATCGATGGGCATGAGGGCATTGCCCATGCCCGTCTGTCGCGCATCACGCCGCTGTCGCGCCAGGCGCTGCTGCTGACCAGCCTCGAGGGCTTTTCGAACGAGGACACCGCGTATCTGATCGATGCCAGTCCGGCGGACGTCGAGAGCCTCGTCGCCGAGGCGCTTGGCGAAATCGAGCGGCAGACCCACGCCGACGTGCTGATCATCGAAGACGAGCCGATTATCGCGATGGATATCGAAACCATCGTCCGCGACCTCGGCCACAACGTCACCGGCGTCGCCGTCACGCGTGACGAGGCGGTGGCCCAGGCGCGCAAGGCTCCGCCGGGCCTGGTGCTGGCCGACATCCAGCTGGCGGACGACAGTTCGGGCATCGACGCGGTCAAGGATATCCTGGCCGAATTCTCGGTCCCAGTAATCTTCATCACGGCCTTCCCCGAACGGCTGTTGACGGGGTCGCGGCCTGAACCGACTTTCCTCATTACCAAGCCGTTTCAACGGGCCACGGTCAAGGCGGCGATCAGTCAGGCATTGTTCTTCGATTCAGCAACAGTCCCGGCCGTCTGAACGTCGTCGCCAACGGAACGGAACCGGCACGAGTCCCATTTCGTTAGGCGACGGAAGTCAGCGAAATGGGGATTCAATGAACGACCGGCCCGAACATCTCACCAAGACCGAAGCGCGGGCCGGCTCGACGCCGCATGTGACGCGCTATGTGCTCGGTGTCGGACTGGTGCTCGTGATCGTGATTTTCGCGGTCATATTGTTTGTCGCTCGCTAGGCACATACATTCAGCGTTCAAGTCAGTGATGCGAAGAAACAGGGCTCGCGCCAATCATTTGGGCGCTGGCAAACGGGTGGGGATGCAGTGGCGGAAGAATTAGACGACGACCCGCCGGCGGAAGCGCGCATCGACCCGGTGCCGCTGTCGGACCCTGAGTTCAAGGACCAGCTGGCGGCGGTCATCCCGCATCTGCGCGCGTTCGGCCGCTCGTTGTCGGGCAGCCGCGACCTCGCCGACGATCTGGTCCAGGAAACCCTGCTCAAGGCATGGGCCGCGCGCAAGCGGTTCCAGGCCGGCACCAATATGCGCGCGTGGACTTTCATCATCCTCAGGAACCTGTTCTTCAGCCAAATGCGCCGCGCCCGGTTCAAGGGCGAGTGGGACGACATCACCGCTGCCAAGATTCTCGCTGCCCCGGCCAGCCAGGACAAGCATATCGAGCTAGGCGACATGCAGCGCGCGCTAATGCAGCTGCCGCAGCCGCAGCGCGAGGCGCTGATCCTCGTCGGCGCGGGTGGCTTTGCCTATGAGGAGGCGGCGGAAATCTGCGGCTGCGCGGTCGGCACTATCAAGAGCCGTGTCGCCCGCGGCCGGGTTGCGCTCGAGACGTTGCTGACCGGGACAGGTCTGCCTTCGCGCCGTCAGCACCCGACCGACCCCAATCAGTCGGCGTTGCAGGCGATCATGGGCCAGGTAGACGAACTGAGCCGCAACCGCGGCTGACCAAGCCTCAGTTGATTTTGGTGAGGAGCCGCTCAAACTCGCATCCGGGCCGCAAGACGTCGATGGCAGCGAAGGCGCGCCGAAGCGCCGCCGCAATACCCTGCTGGCGCGGCGGGAAATCGATCAGGATCGGGCGACGGTCGCCTCCGGTCCGGTTCATGTCATTGTCGAGGCGCATTTTATCCATCTTGTTCGCCCAACGCGCCAAGACCCTTGCTGGTTTCGCGGCGCAGCGAAATCGGTCATGGCACTGACATGAGCAAGGCCGTTGCCGACCCGGACCGCGAGGGGTCCATCGACCGGGCGCGGCGGTTCAGCCCCTTTCTGCGCGAGGCGATTCTCGCCCTCCCGGAAATCGCCGACCGATTCCATCGGTCGGGCAGCGACGCCGCCATTGCCGAAGCGCTGGCGCAGTCCGCCGACAGCGTCGGTGGTGCGCTTCGCCGGCAGCGTCACGCGCTGGCGCTGGCGGTTGCGCTCGGCGACCTTGCCGGCGAGCTGCCGCTTGAGGCGGTCACCGCCTGTTTGTCCGATTTCGCCGATCGCGCGATCGACGCGGCGCTCACCGCGGCAATGGCCGAACGGGTGCCGGAGGAGGAGCCGCGCGGGATCGCGGTGATCGCGCTCGGAAAGCTCGGCAGCGGCGAACTCAATTACTCTTCCGACGTCGACCTGCTCCTGCTGTTCGATCCGGAGACGATGCCCCGGCGCCGCCGCGACGACCCGGGCGAGGCCGCGGTGCGCTACGGCCGCCGGCTGGTCGAACTGCTCCAGCAACGCACCGCCGACGGTTATGTCGCGCGCGTCGACCTGCGCCTCAGGCCGGCGCCCGAAGCGACGCCGATTGTGTTGCCTATCGGCGCCGCCATTTCTTATTATGAGAGCCAGGCGTTGCCGTGGGAGCGGGCGGCATTCATTCGCGCCCGGGCCGCCGCCGGCGACCTCGCGCTCGGCCGTCGGTTCATCGCTGAGATCCAGCCGTTCATCTGGCGCCGCGCGCTCGATTTCGGCGCGATCGAGGAAATCCGCGACATTTCGCTGCGCATCCGCGACCATTTTGCCCAAGGCCAGGCGTTCGGCCCGGGGTACGACCTGAAGCGCGGCCGAGGCGGCATCCGCGAAGCCGAATTCTTCACCCAGGTTCAGCAGCTCATCCACGGCGGGCGCGACCCCGCGTTGCGCGCGCCGGCGACGCTCGACGCGCTGTCCGCACTGGCCGCCGCCGGCAGGCTGGACAAGGGGATCGCGGCGGCCATCGGCGCCGCCTATCGCGCGCTCCGCACCGCCGAGCATCGCGTGCAGATGATCGACGATCGGCAGGAACATCGCCTGCCCGTCGATCCCAGAGCGTTGGCCGCGGTGGCCGGCCTCGACGGTCGCGACGGCGCCGACGCGCTGCTCGACCAGTTGCGCCCGCACATCACCCTGGTCGGCAGTCAGTTCGACGGACTGATCACCGAACGTGGCGAGCGTTTGTCGAACGATCCCGACATCCTCCACCGGGAGCTGACGACAATGGGCTTTGCCGACGCCGGAGAGGCGCAGCGGCGGGTCGGCGACTGGCGCTCGGGCAAAGCGCGGTCGCTGCGCTCGCCGGCGGCGCGCACGGCGTTCGAGGCGATGCTCCCGACCCTGCTCCGCGCCGTCGCCGCCGGTCCCGACCCGGGCCACGCCCTCAACCGCTTCAGCGACATCGTCGAAAAACTGTCGAGCGGTGTCAATTTCTACCGGCTGGTCGAAGCCCGGCCGCAGCTCGCCGGACTGCTCGCGCTGGTTCTGACCCACGCTCCGGCTCTTGCCGAGCAATTGGCCCGGCGGCCGACCCTGCTCGACGGGCTGATCGACGATTCGAGCTTTGCCGCGCCGCCCGACGCGGCCACCTTGGCGGCGAAATTCATCACCGCGATCGACGGTGACTCGTTCGACGAGGCGCTCGACAAGGTCCGCCGGATGGTCAGCGAACGCCGGTTCGCGCTCGGCATCCAGCTGATCGCCGCGCATCGCGACCCGATCGCCATCGCCGAGGGCTACAGCGACCTCGCCGAGGCGGCAGTCGTTGCGCTGGCCCGCGCCACCGAGGCGGAGTTCGCGCGCAGCCACGGCCGCATTCCCGACGGCGAGCTGATCATCCTCGGGCTCGGCCGGCTCGGCGGGCGGGCGTTGACCCACGCCAGCGACCTCGATCTCATCACCTTGTTCGATGCGCCGCCGGACGCCCGCTCGGACGGCTCCCGGCCGCTCAGCGCGACCGATTATTATAACCGCCTTGCCAGCCGCATTACCGCCGCGCTCAGCGTGCCGACTGCGGCCGGGCCGCTCTACGACGTCGACACCCGGCTGCGTCCGCAGGGCGCCCAGGGCATGCTCGCCGTCAGCCTCGCCGCGTTCGAGGCGTATCAATTGGGGGAGGCGTGGACGTGGGAGCATATGGCATTGTGCCGAGCGCGCCCGCTGACCGGCTCCGAGGCGGCGCGCGATAAGGTCGCGGCGCTCATCAGGCGCATCCTTTCGGCTCCGCGCAACCCTGCGAAGATCCGCGTCGACTCGGCGGCGATGAGGGCCGAGATGACGCGCCACAAGCCGCCCGCCGGCGCGCTCGACATCAAGCTTGGCCCCGGCGGCCTGGTCGACCTCGAATTCGCCGTCCACACGCTGCAACTGACCAGCCATGTCGGTCTCGACCCACGACTCGAAGTGGCGCTTGGCGATCTGGTCGCGGCCGGGCTGATCGATGAGGCTGCCGATCCCGACTTGCGTTTGCTCAGCCGGGTGCTGGTCGTGCTGCGCCTAGTCGCGCCGGGGGCGATGGAGCCGGCGCCGCAATCGCACCCGCTGGTCGCCGCGCTGTGCGGCCAGGCCGACTGGGAGACGCTGCTTGCGGCAATCGCCGAGGCGCGGCACAGGATCGCGGCGCGCTGGGCCGCGGTGAAGGAGACGGATGCATGATCGAACCCGGAGACAAGGCGCCCTCGCTGACGCTGGCGTTGAGCGACGGCTCGACCGTTGACCTGGCCGCGCCGGGCGGGCCGCTGGCGCTTTATTTCTACCCAAAGGACGATACGTCGGGCTGCACCCGCGAGGCGCAGGATTTCACCGAGCTCGCCGGCGACTTCGCCAAGGCCGGTGCCAAAATCGTCGGCGTGTCGCGCGATGCGATGACAAAACACGCCAAGTTCATCGCCAAATACGACCTCAACGTCCCGCTCGCCTCCGACGAGGATGGGGCGGTCAGCGACGCCTTCGGCACCTGGGTCGAAAAGTCGATGTACGGCCGCAAATATATGGGGATGGAGCGCGCCACCTTCCTTATCGGCACCGACGGCCGGGTCGTCCGCGCCTGGCGCAAGGTCAAGGTCCCCGGCCACGCCGCCGAGGTATTGGCGGCGGCGCGCCAGGCCTGACCGGACGATCGGGGCCGCGATGATATCCGCCATCGTCACCGTCTATAACCGCGCGCCGATGATTGCCGCGGCGATCGCCAGCCTGGCCCGGCAGTCGGTCGAAAATTTGGAAATCATCGTCGTCGAAGATGGCTCGACCGACGACAGCGCCGGCGTCGTGGAGCGGCTGGGCGATCCGCGCATCCGGTTGATTCGGCACCAATCCAATCGCGGCATTCCGGCCGCGCGCAACAGCGGGCTGGAAGCGGCGCGTGGACGCTATATCGCCTGGCTCGACAGCGACGATTTTGCCCGGCCCGGCCGGCTGGAAACCGAGGCGCGTTTCCTCGACGCCAATCCGGCCGTGGCGATGATCGGCGGCTGCGCCGGCCGGATGACGCAGGACGGCCGCCGCCGCCGCGGCGCGCGCGTGCCGATGCTGGAGCATGAGGATATCCGCGCCCAATTGCTGTTCCGCTCCGCCTTCCAGCAAAGTTCGATCATGGGCCGCGCCGAAATCCTCAAGGCCTATCCGTACAGCCCGTCGTTCCCGGTGTGCGAGGACATCGACATGTTCGTCCGGCTGACCGCCGACCACCGCGTCGCCAACCTCCCCGCAATCCTCATCGATCGCCGGCTGCACGAAGGCCAGACCATCCACCGCGAATCGCCGCTCATCCGCGAGCGGACGGCGGCGATTGCGCAACGCCTGCTCGCCGCTTTGGCCATTGCGCCGACCCCGGAGGAGCTCGACCGCCACGTCACCCTCGGCAACATCAAGGCGCGGGCGGTCTCCGGACCGTTTCTCATATGGAGCGAGCAATGGCTGGCGCGGCTCGGCGCGGGCAATCGCGCGGCCGGCGTTTACGACCCCGAAGCGCTCGCTTTCGTCAGCGGCCGAATGTGGTTGCGGGCGTGCCTCGCCGCCGTGCGCGGGCCCGATCGGGGGTTCGCGTTCGACCGCTTCGCTCGTTCTTCCTTGACCCGCGCCGCCGCCAACCGCCGTGGCCGCGCGTGGTTCGCGCAAGCCGCGGCGATGATGGCCGGGCTCGACCGCGGCTAGCGCCGGTCGTTGACGATGAAGTCGAGAATGGCGTCGGCCTGGCGGACCGAAGCGGGGATCGGCGACTGGTCGATCGAATGGGCCAGCGCCTCGCGCTGAAGCGGGGCAAAACGCGCCTCCAAAGCCGCGGCCCGCTCCAGCGCCGGGCGCAGCTCGGACAATTGTTCGATCACCTGGCCAAGGCGCCAATGCGCATAAGACGGATCGTCCCGCCACGCCCGGCGATCGAGGTTGAGGAAGATGCACGGCCGCGGCTCGCGGATG
>JANLQS010000164.1:0-14748 GCA_031367995.1 Sphingomonas sp. | reverse complement strand
GCCGAGCGCCCGCAGTTCCAGCAGCGCATGGTCCAGCGGGCCGAGCGCCCGCAGTTCCAGCAGCGAATGATCCAGCGCGCCCAGCGCCAGGCGATCCCGCAACCGCGGCTGCAGCACCAGGACCGGTTCGCCGCGCGCATGGCGGACGCCCCGCGTGGGCTTCCGCAGCTGCTCGGCCGCCATGACATGGGTCTGCACCGCGGCGACACCATGCGCGCCGACGCGCGGCCCAATGTGCGCCTCGGCGAGCGGCTCGACCCCCGCCGCTTCAGCGCCCGCGTGCCGCAGACCTACCGCGCGCGCTATGCCGACACGCCCGATTATTATTACCGCTACGACGACCGGGCCGACTATCTCTATCGCGTCGCCCGGCAGGACAATGTCGTGCGCAGCCTGATCCCGCTCTACGGCGGCTACGCGCCCGCCGCCCCGTGGTACGGCGATTTTCAGGCGAACTATTATCCGGTCGGCGATCCGTGGTCCGGCAATTACCAGTCGAACTACGTGCCGATGGGCTACCAGTCGCTCTATTACGACACGCCCAACTATGATTATCGCTACGGCGGCAACGCCATCTACCAGGTCGATCCCACGACTCAGGTCATCTCGGCGCTGGTGGCGCTGCTGACCGGGCAGAACCTCGGCGTCGGGCAGATGCTGCCGTCGAATTACGGCGTCTACAACGTGCCGTCCGCCTATCGCGGCAATTATTATGACACGTCAAACGACTGGTATCGCTACAATGACGGGACGATTTACCAGGTCGATCCTTACTCGCGGCGGATCGAGGCCAGCTACCCGCTCTACGGTGACCAATATGCGGTCGGTAGCCCATGGCCGGTGGCCTATCCGGACTATAACGTCCCTTATGGCTACCAGCAGAGCTATTACGATACGCCGCAGTACCAGTATCGCTATGCCGACAATGCCATCTATCAGGTCGATCCCAAGACCCGCCTGATCGAGGCCCTGGTGTCGCTGGTGTCGGGTCAGCAATTTGCGGTCGGCCAGCCGATGCCGGCGGGCTATGGAGTCTACAACGTCCCCTACGATTATCGGGATCGCTATACTGACACTGCGGACAATCTGTACCGCTACAACGACGGCTACGTCTATCAGGTGGATCCGCGCAGCGGCCTCGTCGAGCAGCGCTACCTCGTCTGATGATAGGATAAGGGGAGCGGCAGCCATTGCCGCTCCCCATTCTCAAGTGCGACGAGCCTAGATCGTGGTCGCGGTCATCGTCGTCAGTTCGGGGGTGGGCACGCCCGACTTGGCATAGCTTGCCAGAAGCTGGTCCTTGCGCGCCGCCATCTCGTCGCCGAGCTTGTCCATGTCGAGTCCGGCCGCGCGGGCCTGGGCGAACAGCCCTTCCATCCGCTTCTCTTCCTCGCCGACGTGGTGCTCGATCTGCTCGGACAGTACCTGGACCTTGGCGTCGTAATATTCGTCGCTCGGACCCCCGGCCTCGATCTCGGCGATCAACACCTTGGCGCCGTCGTGCTCGACATAGGCTTCCTTGAGGAGGTCTTCCTCGACGTTGCCCTCGCACGCCGGATAGAAAATCTCCTCCTCGATGGTCGCGTGGACGGTCAGTTCCTTGCAGATTTCCTCGGCGATTGCCTGCTTGCGCCCGTCGCCGCCGGCCTTCTCGTAGGACGCGAACAGCGCCTCGACCTTGCGATGATCGGCCTTCAGCAAGGCCACGGCATCAAGATTTTTCGTGTCAGCCATCTTACTCTCCACTTTCGGGCGTGAACGCTGCATCGAAAAACCGCCTGCCGCGACGATCGTTCCTCGACCCCATCGCGACTCGCCCGTAAGCGGACGTTCATGCGTTCTCGGTGATGCGCCACGCGCTCCACCCGACCTCCGCAAAGGGCAATGACGTGACGCTTATCCTGCTTGCCGCTTCACTTGCCGCGATGACCCCGCCGCCCGCAACATTACCCGATGCCGGCGACGACGATGGGGAACCGAGTGCCCCCGTTAGCGAGATCGTCGTCACCGGTCAGCGGCTCGACGCCGCCCGCGCGCGGGTCGAGCCGGCGCTTGGCGCTTCGACCTATACGCTGACCAACGACACGATCGAGAACCGCCCCGGCGGCGAGACGCGCGACATCGGTTCCGTTCTTGTGCAAGTCCCCGGCGTCCGCCGCGACGGGGGCCGGGGTCTGGTCATCCGGAACGCGCCCGGCGGCGTCCAGTACCGGCTCAACAACATCATTCTGCCGCAAGGCAGCGGCGATTTCGGGGAGACCCTCAGCGCTCGCCTTGCCGATCGCACCGAACTCATCACCGGCGCCTTGCCCGCCCAGTATGGGCTTGTTTCGGGCGGTGTGGTCAACGTCACGACCAAAAGTGGGCTCACCTCCGGCGGCGGCGGCCAGATCGAACTTTACGGCGGCAGCCACCGCACAATCCAGCCGGCCTTCGAATGGTCGGGCGCGCGCGGCGGCACCAGCCTGTTCGCGTCCGGCAGTTTTCGCCGCAGTGACATCGGCATCGCCCCGCTCGACGGCAGCGCCAACCCGCTCCACGACCGCTCGCGCGAGGTCGAAGGCTTCTTGTTCGGCGACCACGTGATCGACAAGGAATCCCGCGTATCGCTGATCCTGGGCAGCTCCAACGAGCGCAACCAGATTCCCGGACTGGCCGTACCCGGCATCGACCCCGCCGGAAGTCGCCACGGCGATCAGACGACCGCCAACCATTACGCCATCGCCAGCTATCAGTGGACGGGCGATCGCGCGACGATCCAGGCGTCCCTTTCCGGCCTCTTGTCGCGGGAGGCTATCGCGCCGCTGGAGCCGCAAAGCATCGCCGCCGACGGCCTGTCCCGCGCGCGCCGCGAGACCGACCGTGCGCTCGGCCTGCAGGTCGAGGGCGCCTATGATCTGGGTTCCGGTCACACGCTGCGCGCCGGCGTCGTCGGGTCGATCGATCGTTCGGCGCGGACCGCGCGGCTAGCGACGGCGACGGACATCATCCAGGCTCGCTCCACCAGTCACCGTTTCACCGGCAGTATTTTCTTTCAGGACGAATGGAAGCTGACCGGGCGCCTCACCGCTAATGCCGGCCTTCGCGCCGACCGCGTGTCGGGCCTCGTCAATGGAGTTCAACTCGGCCCGCGCGCCAGCCTGACTTGGCAATCGCCGTCGGGGCTGGCGGCCCATGTCGGCTACGCCCGCTATTTTGTCGCGCCGCCTGCTGGCGACCGGCCTGCGGCAGAGGACGGACAGCTGCTCGGAGAGACCGACGACTATCTCGATGCCGGCGCGGAGCAGACGTTGGGCGGTTTCAAGCTCGGGGTCGACGCATACTGGCGCTCGGCCCGCAATCTGCTTGCCGAACGTCGCTGGGACTATGCCCCGGCTGGGGACCCGTTCAATTACCGCCGCGGCAAGCTTCGTGGCATCGAAGCGCTGATGACATATGCCGAAGGCCCGCTGCGCTCATGGTCGAATCTGGCTTGGTCGACAGCGTCGGCGCGAGGGATCCGTTCGGGTCGATCGCTGTTCACGCCGCTGCAACTCACCTGGGTTGACGGCCATGACACCAAGATCGATCAGGATCAGCGACTGACCGGTTCGGCCGGCCTGTCTTACCGGTTCGCCCATCTGCTTCTGTCCGGCGACCTGCTTTACGGCAGTGGCGCGCGTCGCACCGCTCTCGGCGGCAATCCCAATGGCGGGCGCCTGCCGGCCTATGCGACGCTGGATTTTGCCGCCGTCTACCGACTTGCCTTTTCCGATCGCCATCCGCTCGACCTTCGGCTCGACATTAATAACCTGCTTGACCGCCGTTATGTGCTGGCGGATGGCACGGGCCTCGTCGGCGGCGGCCCTCAATGGGGCGAGCGGCGGGGCGTTTTCGTCGGTCTCGAACAAGGATTTTGAGGGTGCAGGAACGCCGCATCCATCAGCTGTTCGAAGTCAGCGTCCTTCTCAAGGGCGCGCATGCGCTGATCGAAATCGTCGGCGGACTGGCCCTCGCGATCACGGCCAACGGCCGGATTGCCGAACTGGTCGCCCGCTTCACCCAGGACGAACTGCACGAGGACCGCGCCGATTTCGTTGCCGGCCACTTGTTGGCCTGGACCCAGGCGATGTCGGTCCAGACCCAGCATTTCTATGCTTTCTATCTGCTCAGCCACGGCGTCGTGAAGGTCGCTCTGGTGGCCGGCCTGCTGCTGCGCAAATTGTGGGCTTATCCGGCGTCGCTCGTCGTGATGATGCTGTTCATCGCCTACCAGCTGTACCGCTACAGCTATACGCACAGCCCGGGGCTGATCGCGCTGACCGTCTTCGACCTGTTCGTGATGGGCCTGATCTGGCACGAGTATCGCCTGCTCCGGCACCATCTCCCGGTCGAGTGACGGACCCGCGCGGGAGACCCCGCGCCTAGGCGGCGAGTACCACCGACACTTTGGTGCCCGGCGCGCAATCGGTCGTCGTGACCGTCGCGCCAAGCTGCTTGGCCAGCGCATCGACGATCCCCGTGCCAAGGCCCGGCTTGCCCTGGCCCTGGCCGGCGGCGATCCCGACTCCGTCGTCGGTCACGGTCAAGTCGAATCCCTTGCCCTCGGTCCGGTAAGTCACCGCAATCGTCCCGGTCTGCTTGCGGCCGGGAAAGGCGTGCTTGAGCGCGTTGATGACCAGTTCGGTGACGATCAGGCCCAGGCTGACCGATACATTGGCGGACACCGAGGTGCCGTCGGTCGTCGCGGCCAGCGTCACCCGATCCTCGTCGTCGATCATTGACGCGCCGATACTGGCGCACAAATCATCGAAATATTTGCGCAGTTCGACCTTGTCGCTGCTCGCCACCGCAAGTTGCTTCTGCAGGGTGGCGATCGACATCACGCGGTTGTGGGCGTTGTGCAGGTGAACGCGGGTTTCCTCGGACTGGACCCGCCGCGCGCTTTGCATCAGCACAGAGGCGATGATCTGCAGGCTGTTGGCGACGCGGTGCTGGAGCTCCTGCAGCAGTACCTGCTTGTCCTGCACCAGCGCATCCTTGAGCTTTTCCGACAGCCGCGCGGCGGTGACATCGGTCACCGTCAGGATGACCAGCGGCGCGTCCTCGTCATAATCGAGCTTGTGGGCGTTGAGGATGACGCAGGCTTTGGGCCGGATCAGGTCCATTTCATAAGCATCGACCGCGGCATCGCCGGCGAACGTCGCGTTGAGCAATGAGTGGAGCTGCGGCACGTCCCATTCGCCGCCGCCAAGCTTGGCCAGCAACACTCCGTCGACACGCTTGGGGTCGATCCCGAATGCGCTGCAGAAGGACCGACTCGCGCCGACCACCCTCTGCTTGTGGTCGAGCAGCAGCAGGGGAGCGTTCGATGAGGCGACCAGCGCGAGCGCCAGGCTCGTTGCCGGTTCGGGGAGATGCGGGATGAACAATTCCACGGCCAAGGCCTTCGGATACCGCCCGGTTCACAAGGCGCAAACCAATCCGGCTAGGTGAGGAAAGCGATGTTATCGATCATCGCCGCTGGCTCACCATACGCTTTTAATATCCAATAGTTGCATTAATTCGTCCTGCCCAGCGCGGTCGCCAGCGCGGCGTGCCACGCCGTCAGCCGCGCGTCGCGTGTCGCGTCGCCCATCTCCGGGTCAAACCGCTCGACCACCGGAAGCATCGCGCCGGCCGCTTCCAGCGTCGGATACAACCCCGCGCCAACCGCCGCCAGCATTGCCGCCCCGCGCGCGGTGCATTCGACATCGGCCGGCCGCTCGACCGGCCGCTGGAGAATGTCGGCGAGGTCCTGCGCCAGCCAGTCGTTGGCCGCCATCCCGCCGTCGATCCGCACCGTCTCCCAGTCCGCCCCGTCGGCGGCGAAGGCGCCTTGCAGGTCGCTGCACTCGTGGGCGATCGATTCCATCGCCGCGCGGACGATCTGGTCTTTGGTCGTGCCCAGCGTCAGCCCGGCGATCATTGCCTTGGCGTCGGGCCGCCAGTGCGGCGCGCCCAGCCCGGCCAGCGCCGGCACGAACGACACCCCGCCATTGTCGCTGTCGCGCGCGATCCGTTCGGTGTCGGCAGCGCTGCCGATCCAGCCCATCGCGTCGCGCAACCAATTGACCATGCTCCCGGCGACGAACACCGATCCCTCGAGCGCGTAAAGCCGTTCGCCGCCGACCTGGGCCAGCACCGTCGCCAGCAACCGGTGCCGCGACCTGGGCACCACCGTCCCGGTCGAGGTGAGGATGAACGCCCCGCTGCCGAACGTCGCCTTGGTCGCGCCCGGCGCGAGGCAGCCCTGGCCGATCGTCGCCGCCTGCTGGTCGCCGGCCAGCCCGCAGATCGGGATCGCCGCGCCGAACCAGCCGGCGGCGCAGGTCGCGATCGAACCGACATTGTCGACCACGTGCGGCAGCGCCGCGAACGGCACTCCGAACAGGTCGCACAGCCCGCGGTCGAATCCGGCCCCGGTCAGCGCCATCAACAACGTCCGGCTGGCGTTGCTGGCGTCGCTGACATGCGCGCCGCCCGACAATTTCCACACCAGCCAGCTCTCGACCGTTCCCAAAGCCAGCGTCCCGCGCGCCGCCGCCGCCGCCACCTCGGGCAACTCGTCGATCATCCAGCGCCATTTGGTCGCCGAGAAATAGGGGTCGAGCAGCAGCCCGGTCGCCTCGGTCACCGCCGCCTCGTTGCCCGCCGCCTTGAGCGCGGCACAGGCTTCGCTTGTCCGCCGGTCCTGCCACACGATCGCCCGGGTCAGCGGCGCGCCGGTGGCCCGGTCCCACGCCACCGCCGTCTCGCGCTGGTTGGAAATCCCGATCGCGGCGATCCGCTCGGCCCCGCCGGCCCGCTCGACCATCGCTTGCCCGCACGCCAGCGTCCGCGACCAGATTTCGGCCGCGTCATGCTCGACCCAGCCGGGCCGCGGATAATGCTGCGCGATCTCCTCCTGCGCCGCGGCCACCAATGTCCCGTCGCCCGCGAACAGCAGCGCCCGCGTCGACGACGTCCCCGCGTCGAACACCAGCAGCAGTCGCTCGTCGGTCATTGGGCATTCCTTCCACGGCCAACGCCGTGCTTCCCCTTGAACCAGCGCGCGACGAGGCGCAAAGCGCGGCTGGGGTTGGGCACGGGAGACTTTGATGCCACGGCCGCCGCATGGATCCCCCTTGGACGCGGCTAAGGCCGAAGCGTATCACGGCCACGCCGCCCCGGCCCCCGCCGCAACGCCGGCGGCAGCCGTCATCTGGACCTGCCCAATGCACCCCCAGATCCGCCGCGACGCGCCCGGCGCCTGCCCGATTTGCGGCATGGCGCTCGAGCCGTTGCAGCCGAGCCTCGACGACGGCCCCAACCCCGAACTGATCGACATGACCCGCCGCTTGTGGATCAGCGCCGTGCTAGCGGTGCCGTTGCTCGTCCTGACGCTCGGCTCGGACCTGGTCGGCTGGCGCATCCTGCCGCCGCGCACTTCGAACTGGGTGCAGCTGGCGCTGGCGACGCCGGTCGTGTTGTGGGCCGGCTGGCCATTCTTCGTCCGCGGCTGGGCGTCGCTGAGGACGCGCAACCTCAACATGTTCACCCTGATCAGCATCGGCGTCGGCGTCGCCTTTCTGTTCAGCTTGGTCGCAACCCTCGCGCCCGCGCTGTTCCCGCCCTCGTTCCGGACGATGGACGGCGCCGTGCCGGTCTATTTCGAGGCGGCGGCGGTGATCACCGCGCTCGTCCTCCTCGGCCAGGTGCTCGAACTGCGCGCCCGCTCGGCCACCGGCCGCGCCATCCGCGCCCTGCTTGGCCTCGCCCCCAAGACCGCGCGGCGGGTGCCCGCCGACGGCACGGAACAGGATGTCGCGCTCGAACTGGTGGTGGTTGGCGATGTCTTGCGCGTCCGTCCGGGCGAGAAGATCCCGGTCGATGGGGTCGTGCTCGAAGGCCATAGCAGCGTCGATGAATCGATGATCAGCGGCGAACCCGTGCCGGTCGAGAAGATGGCCGGCGAAAAAGTCACCGGGGCGACGGTCAACGGCACCGGCAGCCTGCTGATGCGCGCCGAACGGGTCGGCCACGACACCATGTTGGCGCAGATCGTCCGCATGGTCGCCGAGGCGCAGCGGTCGCGCGCGCCGATCCAAGCGCTGGCCGACAAGGTGTCCGGCTGGTTCGTCCCCGCGGTCGTGCTGATCGCCGTCCTGACCTTCATCGTCTGGGCGATGGTCGGCCCGGAGCCGCGTTTCTCCCATGCCATGATCAACGCCGTCGCGGTGCTGATCATCGCCTGCCCGTGCGCGCTCGGCCTAGCGACGCCGATGTCGATCATGGTCGGCACCGGGCGCGGCGCGGGGTCGGGCGTCCTAGTCAAGAATGCCGAGGCGCTCGAACTGATGGAGCGGATTGACACGCTGGTGGTCGACAAGACCGGAACGCTGACGCTCGGCAAGCCGAAACTGGTCGAGGTCCGCGCCGCGCCGGGCTTTGCCGAACAGGACGTGCTGCGTCTTGCCGCCGCGCTGGAAAAGGGCAGCGAGCATCCGCTGGCGGCGGCTATCGTCGACGGCGCGACGGCGCGCGCCATCGCTATCCCCGCCACTGCCGACTTCGCCTCGCACACCGGCAAGGGCGTGTCGGGAAAGGTCGAGAGCCACGCCGTCGCTTTGGGCAACATGGCGCTGATGACCGACGTCGGCGCCGATCCGGCATCGCTCGAAGCCGACGCAGATCGCTTGCGGGCGGAAGGGCAGGGAGTAATGTTCGTCGCTATCGACGCGCGCTTCGCCGGCATCGTCGTCGTCGCCGACCCGATCAAGCCGAGCGCGATCGAGGCGGTCGCCGAGCTTGGCCGCAATGGCGTCCGCGTCGTCATGGTCACCGGCGACAACCGCCGCACCGCCGAAGCGGTCGCGCGTCAGGTCGGCGGCATCGACGAAGTCATCGCCGACGTCCTTCCCGATGCCAAGCAGGCGATCGTCGAGCAGTTGCGCAAGGAGGGGCGGCGCGTCGCCATGGCCGGGGACGGCATCAACGACGCCCCGGCGCTGGCCGCGGCCGACGTCGGCATCGCCATGGGCACCGGCACCGACGTCGCCATGGAAAGCGCCGCCGTGACCCTGGTCAAGGGCGATCTCGGCGGCATCGTCCGCGCCCGCAAATTGAGCCGCGCGGTGATGCGCAACATCCGCCAAAATCTGTTCTTCTCGCTGATCTTTAACGCCGCCGGCGTGCCGATCGCGGCCGGCGTCTTCTACCCCTGGACCGGGCTGCTGCTCGATCCGATGATCGCCGGCGGGGCGATGGCTCTGAGTTCGGTGTCGGTCATCGCCAACTCGCTAAGGCTGCGCGTCACTCGCCTGTAAGGGCGTCGTGGGGCTGGAGCCGACGCTCGCCCTTCACCAGCAACGCCGCCAGGCATATCGCCGCCGCGCCATCGAACGCCAGGCAGAACTCCGGCCACCACGGCGGCACGCCCGGATTGGCGATCACCCCGCCATGCACGACATCGAATACCCCGTGCCCGGCCAGCCCCGCGACCACGATCCACAGGCTCGTCCGGAACCCCACCGCCGCCGCCCCGGCGAACAGCGCGAAACCAATCGTCTCCGCGCCCAGCGCCGCGCCGCCGCCGATCACCGCGAACAGATCGTAATAATGCGCGACCACCACCAGCACGACCGGATAAAACGCCCGCTCCCGGTCAAGCCCGACCGCCCTCGCGAACGCGGCGACGGCCACAGCCAAGACGATTCCAATGACGATCGGCATGGTTCCCCCTGGCGCCACCCTAATCGATTTCGCCCGGGCGCGTTAACCGACCGTCAGGGCTGGCCGTGCGCGGAGCCGGGCGGCGGAACGTTGGGCAGCCACAGGCTGGCGACCAGGCCGGGCGCATTGTCGTTGAAGGTCAGCGACCCGCCGTGGATCTTGGCCACCGCATTGACCAGGCTCAGGCCCAATCCGTGACCCGGCGTATTGCGGCTGCGGTCGAGGCGCTGGAAGCGCTCGACGATGCGGCTGCGGTCGACCTTGGCGACGCCGGGTCCGTTGTCGCTCACCTGCAGGCAGACCCCGTCGCCGATCGAAGTCAGGGTCAACCGGATCAGGGTCTTTTTCGGCGTGTGACGCTGGGCGTTCTCGATCAGATTGGCGGCGGCCTGGGCGATCAGCTCGCGGTCACCGACCAGGGTCAAACCGGGCTCGACCGACCACAGCAAGTCGCGGCCGCGATCGCGGACCGCGGGTTCGAAGGATTGCGCGAGATCGAGCGCCAGCGCGCTGATGTCCATATCCTTGAAGAACCGGCGGGACTGCGCGCCTTCGACTTCGGCGATGCGCAGGATCGCGCTGAACAACGCCAGCACATCGTCGACCTGGGACATCGCCTCGGTCAGCGCGCGGTTGGCGGCGCCCTTGTCGCCCGGTTCGCGTACGCCCTGTTCAAGCCGGTTGCGCAACGCGGCCAGCGGCGTGCGCAGGTCATGGGCGATGTCCGTCGACACCTGCCGCAGATTGTCGAGCAATTGCTCGATCCGCTGCAGCATGCGGTTCAAGGTCATCGCCAGCTGGTCGAATTCGTCGCCGCGCGGCCCGACCGCCATGCGGCCGCGGATGTCGCCGGCGATGATCGCCTCGGCGCTGTTGCTGATCGATTGCAATCGCGTCCGCAGATAATTGCCGAACAGCACCGCTCCGCCGAAGCCGAGCAGGCAAAGCACCAGGAAGCCGGCGACGAACACGGTCAGGATGGTGCGGTCGATGCGCTCGATCCAGTCGCGGTCGGCGGCGACCAGCAGGCGTTTGTCCGGCGCCAGGTCGACCGCCAGGCCGCGCGCCGAATCGGACCCCTCGCTGGGATCGAAGAAGTGCAGGTCGTAGAAGCCCAGCGCCGGCCGGGCCGCCCGCAGAGAGCCGTAGATGCGCCGCCCGTCGGGCGCGAACACGGCATAGAGCAATCGCGTCGGCGAGGTCGAACTCTCGCGCTGGGCGATGGCATCGGACAGCTCGCCGCTGTCATCGCCGTGAAACTCGCTGGTCAGCGTCGCGGCCTCGTCGGCGATAGTCGCGTCGAGTTGCCCGGTGAACGCCACGTGCATCGCCAGGAACACGATCGCGCCAAGCACCGCCATGCCGATCGCCAGCGCCGCCGAATAGCCGATCGCCAGGCGATAGGCGGCGCTCGCCCGCCACTTAGTCATCGTCGATCATCCGATAGCCGGCGCCGCGCACGGTCTGGATCAATTCGCGGTCGAACCCGCGGTCGATTTTCGCGCGCAGCCGGCTGATGTGGCTTTCGATCAAATTGGTCCCGGGGTCGAAATGGAACGACCACACGCTTTCCAGCAGCATCGTGCGCGTAACGATCTGCCCGCGATGGCGCATGAGATATTCGAGCAACTTATATTCCTGGGGTTGCAGGTCGATGCGCTCGCCGCCGCGTGTGACGATGCGCTTCAACAGGTCGATTTCCATGTCGCCCGCGCGCAGCACGGTCACCACGCTTTCGATCGGGGGGCGGCGGGCCAATGCCGCGACCCGCGCCAGCAATTCCGATCCGGCGAACGGCTTGACCAGATAATCGTCGGCGCCCGCCTCCAGGCCTTCGACCCGGTCGTGGATGCTGTCGGCGGCGGTCAGGAACAACGCCGGTGTCTGGACCCCCGCCGCGCGCAACGCCTTGAGCACCGCCAGTCCGTCGAGATCGGGCACCATGCGGTCGAGGATCAGCACCGCATAATCGTTGCTGGTCGCCAGGAAGATCGCTTCCGGGCCGCTGGCGCATTCGTCGACGACGTGGCCGGCCGCGTCGAGCAGGCGGGTGACATGCTCGCGCAGCGCGGCATCGTCTTCGAGAAGCAGGATCTTCATGGCCTTCGATCGAAAGGCTCGACGCGATTGTGGGGCAAGTTGGCAATTCCCAATATTGGAGCGAGGGTGAGCGAAGTCCGAACCTCCTAAACCATCGCCAGGCAAACTGCCCCACAGGAGATCATTATGCGTAAACTCATCACCGTGTCCGCCGTTGCACTCATGCTTGCCACCGGCGCCGTCGCCGCGTCGCCGAAGCACTTCGTCGGCGCCAACCTGCTGCCCTCGGCCAAGGTCACACTGGCCCAGGCGCGCAAGGCGGCTCTGGCCGCGCACCCGGGCGTGATCACCGATCAGGAGCTGGAGAAGGAAGGCGGCGGCACCGGCCTGCGCTATTCGTTCGACATCAAGGGCAAGGGCAAGACGTTCGAAGTCGGCGTCGATGCGCGCACCGGCAAGGTGCTCGAGAACAAGGCCGAAGGTCCCAACCCCGACTGAGCGCGGACGGCATCGATAACGCGAGGCACGGCTCCAAACGCCGGGTCTCGCGTTATCGCGACAACCGAAATTGCCCCTCAGCCCCACTTGCAGGACCGAGCCGATGAATGACCACGAGACGATTCAGCGCGATGTCATCCATGACGTGCTGACCAAGGTTCCGGCGGTCACCCTGGGCTTCTGGATTATCAAGATCCTGGCGACCACGCTCGGTGAAACCGCCGGCGATACCGTCAGCATGACGTGGAAGCCGATCTACATCCCGTTGTGGACGCGAATCTTCGGCAGCGCGCCGGCCATTTCGGCCGACAATCTCGGCTACATCGCGGGCACCTTGCTGTTCGCCAGCCTGCTCGTCGCGTTGGTCATCGCCCAGGTCAAGGCCCGCCGATTCCATCCGTTCCTGTACTGGGGGACGATCGTCGCCTCGACCACCGCCGGCACGACACTGGCGGATTTCGCCGACCGCAGCCTTGGTATTGGTTATCCCGGCGGATCGCTCCTCCTCCTCGCCTGCGTCATGCTGTCACTGTTCAGCTGGCATCGCTCGCTTGGCAGCGTCAACGTCGAAACGGTGGTGGAGCCGCGCGCCGAGGCCTTTTACTGGATCACCATCACCTTTTCGCAAACACTCGGTACCGCCCTCGGCGACTGGGTCGCGGATTCCGGCCCCGGTTACTCGGGCGGCGCGCTGATCTTCGGCGCCGGCCTGCTAGTGCTCATCGGGCTTTACTATGGCAGCAAGGTCAACCGCGTATTTCTGTTCTGGGCGGCGTTCATTCTCACCCGTCCCTTGGGTGCCACGGTCGGCGATTATCTCGATAAACCGCTCGACAAGGGCGGTCTCGCCTTCAGCCGGCCCGTCGCATCGGCAGTGCTGGTGGTGATCATTCTCGCTTTGATTTTCCTCCTGCCGCAGCGCGCAGGGCGCCATCCGGGCTCGACCGAACGCATTGCCTGATCGCCGGGGCGATACCTCGCCGCTTCGGCCCTCCCTTGCCGCAGCGCAGCACGTCCGTGTAAGTGCAAGCGATGACTTCGACCAACGACATCCGTCGCTCGTTCCTTGAACATTTCGAGCAGGCTGGGCATGCCCGCGTCGCCTCGGCGCCGCTGGTGCCGCACAACGACCCGACCCTGATGTTCGTCAACGCCGGCATGGTGCCGTTCAAGAACGTCTTCACCGGGCTTGAGACCCGCCCTTATTCGACCGCGACATCCTCGCAGAAATGCGTCCGCGCCGGGGGCAAGCACAACGACCTCGACAATGTCGGCTACACCGCCCGCCACCACACCTTTTTCGAGATGCTCGGCAATTTCAGCTTCGGCGATTATTTCAAGGAGCAGGCGATCCACCATGCGTGGACGCTGCTGACCAGGGAATGGGGCCTGTCGCCCGACAAGCTCACCGTCACCGTCTATCATACCGACGACCAGACGTTCGACCTGTGGAAAAAGATCGCCGGCCTGCCCGAAAGCCGCATCGTCCGCATCGCCACCAAGGACAATTTCTGGGCGATGGGGCCCGACGGGCCGTCCGGGCCCTGCTCGGAAATCTTTTACGACCACGGCGACCATATCCCGGGCGGTCCGCCCGGAAGCCCGGACGAGGACGGCGACCGCTTCGTCGAAATCTGGAATCTGGTGTTCATGCAGCACCTCCAGGAAAATGACGTCATCGTCGCCGATTTGCCCAAGCCGTCGATCGATACCGGCATGGGGCTGGAGCGCATCGCCGCGGTGCTTCAGGGCGTCCACGACAATTACGATACCGACACGTTTCGCGCGCTGATCGCCGAGAGCGAGGCGCTGACGAAGACCCGCGCCGAGGGCGACGGCAAGGCCAGCCACCGCGTCATCGCCGATCATCTGCGCGCCTCGGGCTTCCTCGTCGCCGATGGCGTGCTGCCGGCCAACGAAGGCCGCGGCTACGTCCTCAGGCGGATCATGCGCCGCGCCATGCGCCACGCTTTTTTGCTCGGCGCCAGGGACCCGCTGATGCACCGGCTGGTGCCGGCGCTGGTCGCCGAAATGGGCGCCGCTTACCCCGAACTGGTTCGCGCCCAGCCGCTGATCGAGGCGACCTTGGCGCAGGAGGAAGCCCAGTTCCGCCGTACCCTCGCCAACGGGCTGAAATTGCTCGACGAGGAAACCGGCGGCATGGGGCAGGGTGGCGAGCTTCCCGGCGTGACTGCGTTCAAGCTCTACGACACCTTCGGCTTTCCCTACGACCTCACCGAGGACGCGTTGCGCGCCCGCGGAATGACCGTCGATCGCGCCGGGTTCGACGGCGCCATGGCGGCGCAGAAGGCCGCCGCCCGCGCCGCCTGGAAGGGTTCGGGCGACAAGGCTTCGGACGAATTGTGGTACGACCTCGCCGAGGACGTCGGCGGGACCGAATTCACCGGTTACTCGAGCCACGAGGGCGAAGGCGTGGTGCTGGCAATCGTCAAGGACGGCGCCCGCGTCGAGCGCGCT
>JANLQS010000133.1:0-8288 GCA_031367995.1 Sphingomonas sp. | reverse complement strand
CGCGACCGCCGTCGCGCCGCCGAATTGCAGATTGCCGCTGACATTGAAGCCGCCGCTGCCGCCGCCGCCGCCGATCGACTGAATGACCACGCCATCCGATTGCGCGGCAAACGTCTCGACCGTGCCAAGCGCCGAACCGGTAACCGTGCCGCCGGTGCCGCCGCCACCGCCGGTGCCGCCCAAGCCGACGGCGGCGCCGCCCGCCAGGCCGCCTGAAAAGCCGATATTGCCGCTGACATTGAAGCCGCCGCTGCCACCGCCGCCGCCGGCCGACTGGATCAACACGCCGGCCGAGCGCGCGCCACGCGTCGTCACATCGCCCCCAACCGAACCGGTAACCGTGCCGCCAATCCCGCCGCTGCCGCCGCTACCGCCAAGCCCGACCGCGGCGCCGACCGCGGTCCCTCCCGCCAGGCCGATCGTGGCGCTGACGTTGAACCCGCCGACGCCGCCGCCGCCGCCGATCGACTGGATCAGCGCGCCGGCCGAATCATGGCCAAGGCCAACAAGCCCACCGGTCGCGATGTCGCCGTTGAAGCTGGCGTTGACAGTGCCGCCAAGACCGCCGCTGCCGCCGCTGCCGCCGATGCCAAGGCCGCCGGACACGGCGACTCCATCGCTCGCCGCGCCCGCCACGCTGACCGAAAATCCGCCCTTGCCGCCGCCGCCGCCAACGCTCTGCGCGACGAAGCCGGTCGAAAAGGCGCCACTCGTGGCAATTCCGCCGCCGCTGGCGATACCGAGCGTGCCGCCCGCGCCGCCAAGCCCGCCGCTGCCGCCGATGCCGACCGACAGAGCCGCGCTGACGCCTTCGCCGACCGACGCCGCGACGCTGACCGCCGCGCCGCCATTACCGCCGCCGCCGCCGACCGACTGCGCGAAAAACCCCTCCGAATAATCGCCGGTGGTGCTGATCGAGACATCTCCGGTGGACTGGACGAGTCCGCCAAGCCCACCGTTGCCGGCAGATCCACCGATGGCGAAGCTGGCTGCGGCGAACAGCCCGGCAGACACCTGCACGGCCATGCCGCCACTGCCGCCGCCACCGCCGACCGACTGCAGGAATACTCCGCGCGAACGATCGCCCGCAGTGGTGATCAACGGATTGACCAGCAGCGGGCTGCCGCCAACGAGGATGCTGCGCTGCGTGAAATTGGCGGTGACGTTGCCGCCCACGCCGCCGCCGCCGCCCGCGCCGCCGAGCGCCAGGCCGACGAACGCGCTGACCGAGGTCGCCGACCCGCCGTTGCCGCCGCCGCCGCCAACGCTCTGGGCGAACAGTCCGTGCGAATCATTGCCATCGGTCTCAAGCAACCCGGACAGGTTGGCCGTGACCACGCCGCCTGCGCCGCCTCCGGCGCCGCTCCCGCCAATGCTCAGCAGGACACCGCCGCTGGTCCCGCCGTCGCCGCCGCCGCCGCCGATCGATTGGCCCTGCATCGCCGTCGCCATGTTCTTCGTCGTCGAGATCGATCCGCTGTTGCCGTTGGTGACCGTGCCGCCGTTGCTCGCCACGCTGCCGCTGCCGCCGATCGAGGCGAGGCCATAGCCATCGCCACCGCTGCCGCCGCCGCCGCCGATCGACTGGGCGAACAGGCCGCGCGCGAAGGCGCCGTCGGTCGAAATGCTCCCGGCGTTGGTCGCGCTGACCGCGCCGCCCTGGCCGCCGACCGAGCCGGATCCGCCCAAAGCGACCAGGCCGCCGGAGGTCCCGCCGGTACCGCCACCGCCGCCGACCGACTGGGCGAAGACGCCGTCGGCACCCTTGCCGAGTGTCGTGACATTGCTCGCCGAGCCGAGCGTAACCGTGACCGCGCCGCCGTTGGCGCCCGATCCGCCGCTCCCGCCGAGCGACACCACGCCGCCCGACACGTTGGCATTGCCGCCGCCCCCGCCAACCGACTGCGCAAGGATGCCGCGCGCGTCCTGACTATGCGTGAAAATGCTTCCCGAATTGCTGACATTGACGGTGCCGCCGGTGTTCCCTGAGCCGCCGCTTCCGCCCATGGTGAAGGCCCCGCCGGTGCCCGCCGCCGTGCCGCCGTTGCCACCGATCGATTCGGCGAAAATGCCGTAGGCGCCGATGCCGAATGTCTCGATCTGCGAGCCGGCGGATGCGTTGACCGTCGCGGTCCCGCCAGTCCCGCCGCTGCCGCCCGATCCGCCGAAGCTGGCCACGCCGCCGGCCCAGCCACTTGAGCCACCGCCGCCGCCGACACTCTGGGCGAAGGCGCCATGGGCATAGTTGCCGGTGGTCGTGATGTCGCTCGTGCCAGCCAGGTTGATCGTGGCGTTGCCGCCAGTGCCGGCGCCGCCCGCGGCCGCGCCGAAGGCGACGAGGCCGGCGGCATTGCCGCTATTGCCGCCATTGCCGCCGATCGACTGCGCCTGGACGCCGTGCCCGAAGGCGCCGCCGGTCAGGATCGTTCCGGAATTGTAAGCGGTGGCGGTGCCGCCGTTGCCGCCGATGCTGCCTGACCCGGCCGAGCCGACGATGCCGTAGCTCGATCCGCCCGATCCGCCGGCGCCGCCCAGACTCTGGACCAGCAGCCCGACCGCGCCCGTCCCCTGGGTCGTGATCGACGCGTAATTGTTGCCGGTTGCCGAGCCGCCCGACGCTGCTCCGCCACCGCTGCCGCCGCCGACCAGGATATAGCCGCTGCCGCCCGAGCCGCCCGAGCCGGCTTGCGAGAAGACCCACATGCCGTGGCTGTTCGCGCCGCTGGTCGACACCGCCACATTATTGTTGCCGGTGACGTCGCCGCCATTGCCCGCGGCGCCACCCGGCTGTCCGGCATAGCCGCCGAGCGAGTAGGAGTCGCCGCCCGTGCCGCCGTTGCCGCCGACGCTGGCAATCTTGATCCCGGCGAGATCGGCGGCGCTGCTGCTGATCAAGCCGCCGGAATAGCTCGCGTCGACCGTGCTGGTGAACGTCGGCCCGGGCGCGCCGGCCCCGCCGGCGGTCGGCGGCACGCCGACGAAGGCGCAGATGCTGGTGAAGGGGATGCAGATATTGATGCCGCCGCCGTCGCGCCCGTCGCCACCGTTCGTGCCGACGCGAATGTCCTGATATTGCTCATTGCCGGCGGGGATCGGGAAGCTGGGGGTCGAGCTGCCGCTGCCGGCGCCGCCGCCTGCCGGCGGGACCGTGTAGGTCGCGTCGTTGACCACCGCGAAGGTGGTCGAGACATTGGCGGCGTCCTTGGACGTGATACCGGTAACGTAGGTGACTGCGCTCCCGCCGCTGCCATAAGTGGTCGTGGTGACCGCGGTCACCGTATAGGCCGTCGTGACACCGGCCGAGGTGATCGAATAGGTGTCGTTGACGGCCGTCGCCAGGAAGATGATATGATTGAGATTGGTGCGGACCGCATAGCCCGATCCAATCACTTCGACGACCGTCTCGTTGAGCTGGGTCACCGGGTTGAACACGTTCGCGCCGACTGCCAGCGTGCCATGCGCGGCAAAGGCCGGCGTGACACCGATCGTGCCGGCGGCAATGCCGCTCATGGCCAGCGGCACCAGCCACCGCAGCAGGCGATTGAGCCGCTGCGAATCGCGGCTCTTGCGGCCGCCGTTGGTTTTGGTGAAGCGCAGCCTGTCCTCAAAACGCTTCAAGGCCGCGGCGAGGCGCGGACTATTGTGGCCGACCGTCGGGCGCAACATCGCCACTTCCCGCAGCGCCGATGCACGCTGCGCGGGCGCGAGCGATGAAAAATCGAACTGGTTCACGAACCGTTCGATCACAAATGCAAGAACCGACTCCCGAGCGCTTTTGATAACAGTCATGTAAGATCCTTCACTCGGGTTCGCGCCCGTTCGAGGGGAGCGAAACCAGGCGCAGCACGCCCAAGTCGCGGAAAGTCGGTGGAATCGCGGGTCGCGGTGCAGGAGGCGAAGCGTGGCGGCAGGTGCGTCGACGCGCACCCGCAATGGCCGATGGATTCAATGGCTTCGACAGGACGCAAAACATACCCCCACCCCGATCCGAAAGCACAATTCCGCATCGGGCCCGTGCGTGGGCTAATTTAATTTTTTGTTTACATCAAGATAATTGCCGATGTTCATTGAACTTTTACGGGACAGTTACCGGCGGCGCACAGCGGCCGTCAAAAGTCATGAAAATCGGATCGCAGGAGCGGTGCCCAATCGGGCCGTTGAAATGGTGCCGCTTAGGTGACTCGAACACCTGACCCCATCATTACGAATGATGTGCTCTACCAGCTGAGCTAAAGCGGCCTGCCGTGCCTGACGCGCGGTGCGGCCCGGCCCCTACACGCGCACCTGGCGCACCGCAAGCCTCGCCCGGGCGGCTTGCCCCAAGGGTTAGGGTTAACGGTTTCGCAAGGCTTCGGAGGCAAATTGCCCGAAATCGGAGTTTCCCGGGGGTTTGGGACGCATGGACAGTTATCGCGATCAGCCGAACGACTTTCAGTCGCCCGCCGCCGAAGTGCCGGCCGACGACGACGTGACCGTGGCGATCGGTTCCGACGAGCGGCGGATGCACGTCCGCGCCTATAATTACTGGGCGTCGTTGCTCGAAGGCCGCGACTATCCGTCGATCGAGGATCTCGAGCCCGGCAATATCCAGGACTTCGGTCCGCATTCGGTGCTGCTCGACTTCACCGAGGGCCAGGACAATCCCGCCACCCCCTATATCGGCACCGCCATCCGCAGCGAATGCGGGCTGGCCGACGACGGCATCAAGTCGATCGCCGACGTTCCCAGCCGGTCATTGCTGTCACGCCTGACCGACCATTACATGCAGATCATTGCCAACCGCGCGCCGGTCGGCTTCGAGGCCGAGTTCGTCAATCAGCGCGGCCGGTCGATCTGCTACCGCGGCATCCTCATGCCGTTCAGCTCCGACGGCGACACCATCGATTTTATCTATGGCGTGATCAACTGGAAGGATGGCGGTGAAAGCGAAGTGCCGAGCCAAATCATCCGTCCTGCCCTGGCGCCGCTTCCGCCCGAGGCCGACGAGGCCGAAGACGAAGACGATCTACCGGCGCCGTTTACCCCGACCGGGATCGCCAGCGACGACGACGGCGACCGTCCGCCCGCGCCGCACATGGTGTGGGAAGACGGGCCGCTCGCCGAGCCTGTCGCGACCGAAATCGCGGGCATGGAACTCGAAGACATCGACACCGCCGACATTGCGCTCGACGCCGACGCGGGTCTCGCCGACCGGCTGTGGGCCGCGCGCGAAAGCGCCGAGGTGTGCAAGGCCGCCGACGGCCGCAGCCGCGCCGCGCTCTACCGCGCGCTGGCGATGGCCTATGACTTCGCCGTCGCCGCCAGGCGCGTCCCCGAAGACTATGCTGACATTCTCGATGACGCCGGCGTCAAGGGCCAGGCGCGGGCGCCGATGACGCCGGTGGTCAAGCTGGTGTTCGGCATCGATTACGACAAGGCGCGGCTGACCGAATTCGCCGCCGCTCTGTCCTATGCCGAGCGCAGCGAAGTCGATTTCGGCGGTTTCCAGACGTTCCTCGATGGCGCCGACGGCGGCCTCAAGGGCCTTGTCGCCGCCGAGCGCAAGGCCCGCCGGCCGCAACCGAGCGAAGCCGACAAGGGCGCATTGGGCCGTGCCGCCCTGCGCGCCGCACCGACGATCGCGCTCCGCGATCTGCCGACCAACGAGGAATTCGCATTGGTCGTGACCCGGCGGAACGCAGACGGCGTGCACGAAGTGGTGCAGCTGGTGAGCGATCCGGCGACCCTCGAGCGGCTGATCCGCCGCGCCGGCTGAGCCGCGCGCGGACAACTGCACTGTTGCCTTGGGCGGCGAGCGGGACTAGGCCCCGCGGCCATCGCAGACCCTTGCGGAGCATGCCTGAATGACAGCCGAAAAGCGCGCGGCCGCGTCGATCGTCGACGTCTTGCGGAACGCGCTGACCAGCAATGCCCTGCCGGGTGAACTCGCCGGATTCTCCGCCGCCGATCAGGACGACGCCGCGGCGTTCGTCGCCGACGTCGCCGCCGAGCGCGCGCCGGGCGAACTGGCGATCCGGTTGCAATCGACCGGCGGCGAGGCCGGGCGGCGGCGGATGCGGGTCGCTTTGGTCAATGACGACATGCCGTTTCTGGTCGACAGCGTCGCTGGCGCGATCGCCGGACGCGGCCTGACCATCCACCGGCTGCTGCACCCGATCCTGCCCGTCGAACGGACCAAAAGCGGGGCGCTGACGGGGTTGGGGGGCGCGCATGACGAATCGATCATCTACGTCGAGCTCGACCGCGCCGACGCACGTGGTCGCCAGGAATTGCTGGCCGAACTAAAGGACGTATTGGCCGATGTCCGCGCCGCCGTCGGCGACTGGAAGGCGATGGTCGCGGCCATGGCTGACGACGCCAAAGCGCTGTCCGGAAGCGGCGAATGCGCCGCGCTGCTCGATTGGCTGGCGGACAATAATTTCACCATGCTCGGCCATGCCGTCGCCGGCAAGGATGGCGCGCTCCAGGATTGCCGCGGCATCCTGCGCCGCGATTCGACCTTGTGGGACGAGGCGCTGACCGCCCGCGCGGTCGAGGCCATGGCCGCCGACGAGCGGGTTCTACTGCTGCTCAAGGCCGACCGCGTGTCGCCGGTCCACCGCCGTGTCCCGCTGGATGTGGTACTGGTCAAGCGCGCCGACGGAACGCTGTCGCTGCACACGGGATTGTGGACCAGCGCGGCGATGCGCGCGCCGGCCGAAGAGGTGCCGATTCTCCGCCAGCGGCTCGAGGCGCTCGACCGCGAGCTCGGCTTTGCCCCGTCGAGCCACGGTGCCAAGGCGCTGGCCCACGCCGTCTCTACCTTACCCCACGATTTGATGATCGCGCTCGACCGCGACGCGGTGCGGGCCGCGGCCACCACCGCCATGTCGCTCGCCGACCGGCCGCGGCCAACGCTGTTGCTGCTGCCGGGCACGCTGGGCCGTAACCTCTATTGCTTCGTCTGGCTGCCGCGCGACGAGCTGACCACCGCGCGACGCCTGTCGATCGCCGACATGCTGGTGAAAGCCGTCAACGCGCCGCTGACCAGCTGGTCGGTCGAGCTTGGCGACGGCGAGCTGGCACTGATACGCTTCACCCTGCGCACCGAACCCGGAGCCGGACTTCCTGATGTCGCGGCGCTCGACGCGCGGCTGGTCGAGATGGTTCGCGGCTGGGCGCCCGCGGTCGAGGCCGAGCTGGTCAGCCGCGTCGGCACCGGCCGCGCGACGCGCCTCGCCTTCACTTATCTTGGCGCGATCCCCGAGGCCTATCGCACGACCATCCGCGCAAGCGAGGCGGCGGAGGATATTCTGCGCCTCGCCGACCTTGACGGCGACCGCCGCGACCGCCGCATCGCACGCCTTTATCGCGGACTTCATGACGGCGCCGCGCAGCTGCATCTCAACACCTATCGCAAAGCCGCCCTGATCCCGCTCAGCGAGGCCGTCCCGGTGCTGGAAAATTTCGGCTTCCGGGTGATCGACGAGCTTCCGACCGAACTCGGCAGCGGGCTCGGGTTCATCCACGACTTTCAGCTGGAATTGCCGGGCGAAGCCGATGTCGCGGCGGTGCTCGAACGCGGCCCTCTGCTCGAGGGCGCCATCGCTTCGGTCCTTGGTCGCGAGGCCGAAGACGACGAATTCAACCAGCTATTGCTCTACGCCCGGCTCGAGCCGCGCGCTGTGCTGTGGCTGCGCGCCTGGTTCCGCTATTTGCGCCAGACCGGCGTGGCCTATGGACTGGTAACCGTGGTCGACGCGCTGCGCCGGGCGCCGCACGCAACCGCCGCGCTGGTCGGCCTGTTCCGCGCCGCCCACGATCCCGCCGCCAACGGCGGCCGGTCGGCGGCGATCGCGCGCGAATCCACCGCGTTCGACGAAGCGTTGAAGGACGTCCGCGGGATCGACGACGATCGTATCCTCAAGCTCATGCGCGCGGTTGTCGGCGCGACGCTCAGGACCAACGCTTTTTCCCCCGCGGCGGAGGAAGCGCTGGCGTTCAAGATCGATTCGCATCAGGTCCCCGGGCTCCCCGCGCCGGTCCCCTATCGCGAAATCTGGGTCTATTCGCCGCGAGTCGAGGGCATTCACCTGCGCGGCGGGCCGATCGCCCGCGGCGGGCTGCGGTGGTCCGACCGGCGCGACGATTTCCGCACCGAAATCCTGGGCCTGATGAAGGCCCAGATGGTCAAGAATGCGGTGATCGTCCCGACCGGCGCCAAGGGCGGTTTCTATCCCAAGCAGCTGCCAAGCGTCCTGACCGACCGCGATGCGTGGCTGGCCGAGGGCACCGATAGCTACCGGATC
>JANLQS010000059.1:0-38368 GCA_031367995.1 Sphingomonas sp. | reverse complement strand
TCGAAGGCATGGGCACCTTCCCGGTCCGCGCCTTCGCCGAGATCAGCTGAGCGCGGCGACTAGCCAGTCGGGTATGACGGCGTTGTCGGGAACGTCCTCCACCCGCAAGTGGGCCACCGCCAGGCCAAGGTCGGGATAAGCGACGCGCACTCGCTCCCCGCCATCTCCCTCGACCACGAACAGCCGCCGGTTGACCTTCGCCCGCCAATTCATCCGCGCGGTATTCTCCTGGCCGACGAAGCAGCCCTTGGTGAAGCTCACGCCGTTGAGCTCGGCGGCATTGCATTCGAGCCACAGCAAATCGCCAAGCTCGGCCCGGCCCTCGGCGACGCCGAGCCGCAGGCGGTGCTCCAACCAGCCCGTCGCCGGCGCCGAGGGCGCGGCCAGCCACCGCCGCCCCAGCGCCGCCAGCCGCGGATCGGCGACTCCGTCGCCGCCGTCGGCACGCCAGTGCACCGCCCATGCCTCGTCGCGCGCGATCGTGATCGGCCGCCGCAGCCGGTAGATCGCCAGCCGCTTGACGAGGTCGTCGGTCGCGCTGGCCTCGACGTCGAGCAACAGGTCGTCGCCATCCCCCCACACCAAAAAATCGAACAGGCATTTGCCCTGCGGGGTGAGCAGCCCGGCCCAAACGGGAAGCGCGCCGGTGACGTCGCTCGTCACCAACCCGTTGAGGAACCCGCGCACGTCTTCGCCCGACAGGCGGAGGACGGCGCGGTCGGCCAAGGTGGTCGAGGCGAGGGTGGTTTCGGGCATCACCCTTAGCTAAGGACGCGCTGTGACCGATACAATCACCATCCGCCGCCCCGACGACTGGCACGTCCATCTGCGCGACGGCGCCATGCTGACACGGGTCGCGCCTTATACCGCCCGGCAGTTTGCGCGGGCGATCGTCATGCCCAACCTTTCCCCGCCAGTGACCAAAGTCGATCAGGCCATGGCCTACCGTCAGCGCATCCTCGCCGCCGTTGCCGCCGCCGCTGGTCCTGGCCTTGGCTTCACCCCGCTGATGACCGCGTATCTGACCGACGACGCCGATCCCGACGAACTGGCGCGCGGCCATGCCGAGGGGGTGTGGGTGGCGGCCAAGCTCTACCCGGCGGGCGCGACCACCAACAGCGCGTCGGGCGTTACCGATATCCGCAAGCTCCACGCCGCGCTCGATCGCATGCAGGCGATCGGCATGCCTTTGCTGCTGCATGGCGAGGTCACCGATCCCGATGTCGACGTATTCGACCGCGAAGCCGTGTTTATCGACACCATCCTGTTAAAATTGCTGGCGGATTTTCCCGAACTGAAGGTCGTACTCGAACATGTCACGACGGCCCAGGCGGTCGATCTTGTCTTAGCCGCCGACTTCCCCAAACTCTCCGCGACCATCACGCCGCAGCATCTGATGCTCAACCGCAACGCTTTGTTCGACGGCGGACTGCGCCCTCATGCTTATTGCCTGCCGGTGGTCAAGCGCGAGGCGCATCGTCTCGCCGTTCGCCGGGCGGCGACATCGGGCTCGCCGAAATTCTTCCTCGGCACCGACAGCGCCCCGCACGAGGTCGCGGCCAAGCAATCGGCGTGCGGTTGCGCCGGCATCTTCAACGCCCCGTTTGCGATCGAGGCCTATGCCACCGTGTTCGAAGAGGACGGTGCGCTCGACCGGCTCGAAGCGTTTGCTAGCCTCAATGGCTCGGCCTTCTATGGCTTAGCGCCCAATGAGCAGAAGATCAGGCTGGAGCGCGCACCGATCGATATTCCCGCCCTCATCGGCCAGGGTGACGGGGGGCTAGTCCCGTTCCTTGCCGGGCAGCGTTTGGGCTGGCGCATCGCCGCCTAACGTCTTGCGCTGCGGGCCGGCAAGGCGCATTCTCGCGGTTCCAAGGCAGGGAGCAGGGCCATGATCGTTGCGACTTACCTCTTCATGCTGGCGGGATCGCCGGTCGCCTTCACCGTCCAGCAGCAGGCCTGGGACGCGGCGACATCGACCGCCTATCTCGACGTCACCACCGGCGACCTTGATGGGGATGGCCGGCCCGACGCGGCGCAGCTCAAGCTGGTATGCGCGGACGGCGCGGTGACCTCCGCATACATACGTCCGCGCGATAGCGGCAGCGGCATTCCGACCGAAAAACGCCAGCATGGCGACATCAAGATCACCAAGGAATGGGGGGCATCGTCGCCGCAGTGGCGCGCCGCCAGCCCGACCTACGATCTCAAGAAGATGGAGGGCGGCAAGCTGAGCGCGGTCGACGACTGGACGGCGGTCAGCCTCAACGGCCTGCCGCCGGGGGTATGCCCAAGCGCCGCGACCGCGATCATCAAGTCGAAGTCGAACATCACCAACAATTGATCGGCATCAGGCGCAGCCGAGGCTGCCACCTGTGCCGGTATCGCCGATCATGCTGCCGAAAAACCGCTCGACCGCATCATGGCAGCTGCAGCTGCGCGCCATCAGACCTTCCCGGCTGAGAACCTCGATCGCGCCGCGACGGATCGTCACCAGCCCTTCGGTTTGCAGCTGGCCCGCCACCGCATTGATCGTCGTGCGCTGGACGCCGAGCATCTGGGCGAGCGCGTCCTGGGTCAGCCGCAGGCGAGGCCCGGCGCGGTCCTGTGCGGTCAGCAGCCAGCGCGCCGCGCGCGCTTCGATCGGGTGGAAGGCATTGCACGCTACCGACTGCATGATTTGCGCCAGCAGATAATCGGCATAACGGCAGAACAGGTTGCGCAAATGACCCGATTCCGCCTTGGCTTCCTCGAGATAGGCCATCGGTATAGCCAGCGCGCGTCCTGGTGAAATCACGTCGGCGCGCGAAAAGGCCGGGGCGTTGCCGCAGCTGACGATTCCGCCGATCGCGCCTTCGCTGCCGATCGACGCCGCCTCGATCGACCGGCCGCCCTCTATCTGGGCGTTGAGCGATACGGTGGTCGAGCCCAGCGGGAAGATCGAGCGAGTGATGTTTTCGCCGCGCTCGAACACGCGGCTGCCCTGCTCCAGCCAGACGGATTCGGCGCCCGTGATGATCCGCTGGCGCAGATTCTCGGGAAAGGTCGCCAGCAAGCGGTTGGCGCCGAAATCAGCGACATCGATGCCACTGGGCGGGGTGTGGGTCACGGGAAATCCAATCTGCAGGACGTTGCCGGGTCGCGCACGCCGCGCCGTGGGGGCGATCGTTTCACCGTTGAAACCATAAGTCACGATTTTGTTGCGCGACGTGGGTGTTGAACCGGCCCCGGCGCTTCGCTACAGCCCGCCCCTGCCGCAGCCGGAGACGTGGGTGAGTGGCTGAAACCAGCGGTTTGCTAAACCGCCGTAGGGGGTTTACTCCTACCGAGGGTTCGAATCCCTCCGTCTCCGCCACGGATTCCTTACAGCCGCTCGACGATCGTCACGTTGGCGATGCCGCCGCCCTCGCACATCGTCTGCAGGCCGAAGCGCTTGCCGCGGGCGTGGAGCGCATTGAGGAGGGTGGCCATCAGCTTGGTGCCGCTCGCGCCCAGCGGGTGCCCGAGCGCGATCGCACCGCCGTTGACGTTGAGCCGGGCTGGGTCGGCGCGGAGATCCTTGAGCCACGCCAGCGGCACCGAGGCGAAGGCTTCATTGACCTCGTAGAGATCGATGTCGTCGAGCGTCCGGCCGGCCCGCTCGAGCGCGCGGCGGGTCGCCGGGATCGGCTCGGCGAGCATGATCACCGGATCGCCGGCGGTGACCGTCAGCTGATCGATCCGCGCCAACGGCGTCAGCATGTGCGTCTTGAGCGCTTGCTCCGACACCACCAGCACGCCCGACGCCCCGTCGCAGATCTGGCTGGCGTTGCCGGCCGTGATCCGCCCGCCCGGCGCGATCGTCTTCAACTGCGCGAGACTCTCCAGGCTGGCGTCGGCGCGGATTCCCTCGTCGCGAGCGTGAAGCGCCGCCTTCCCCTCCGTGTCGCGCACTTCGAGCGGCAGGATCTCCTGGCTGAAGGCGCCGGCCCCGGTCGCTGCCGCGGCCTTGCGGTGGCTGTCGAGCGCGAATGCATCGAGTTGTTCTCGGGAGAATCCAAACCGCTCGGCCAACATCTCCGCGCCGGTGAACTGGCTGAATTGGTCGACTCCGTAGCGCTGTTTAATCGCCTCGCTCCACGGCCCGACACCGATCCCGGCCTGCATCGGCAGAATCACCGGCGTACCCATCGGCACCCGCGTCATATGTTCGATACCCGCGGCGATGACGATGTCTTGGGTGCCGCTCATGACTGCCTGAGCGGCGAAGTGCAGCGCCTGCTGCGAACTGCCGCACTGGCGGTCGATAGTCACGGCGGGAACGCTGTCGGGAAGGTGCGAGGCCAGGACCATGTTGCGCCCGACGTGGAACGATTGCTCTCCAATCTGACTGACGCAGCCGACGATTACGTCCTCGATGGCTGCGGGGTCGATCCCGCTTCGCTCGACCAGTGCGTCGAGGATCGCCGCGCCGAGGTCGGCGGGGTGCCAGTCCTTCAATGCACCGCCGCGCTTCCCCCCGGCGGTGCGACGAGCGTCGACGATGTAGGCGTGGGGCATGGACCGGTCTCCTCACGGCTTAAGTGCCGTTTGGGCCGGTCGATGGCCAGAGCTTTTCGGTGCGGAGTCTAGAGCCGCGCTCTCAGCAATCGTCGGCGCAGGTCGTCGTCGCCCATCCGGTTGAGCGCGCCGAGTGGGTCGGTGGCTTGTTGCAGCAGCGCGAGTTGCGCGATCAAATTGGCTGACCTTTCCAGCAGTTTCAGCTTTGGGCCATGCCGTGCGACGACGACCGCCTCGAGAGCCAGTTCCCCGCTCAGGCTGCGCAGCATGCGGATGACGTAGGCGAATTCCTCGGCAATTCGCTCGGGCAGGAGCAAGGCCGGGTCGGTCGGTGGCGCAAGCGGATGTTCCGGCGGTTCGTCGGCCGGATCGGCGGTTGGCGCCGTCGCGCCTCGCTGCGCAGCCATTTCGGCGCGGATTTCGGCGACCGTCCAGTCGACATCCGCCTGGGTCCGCGGCAATTCGCGACCCGGCCACCACGCGGCGACCGGCAACGGGGTCGAAAAGTGCAGACCGCACCGCCCGTCGGTTCGCCACGCGACGACCCCGTCAGCGGACACCGATCCGCGCTCCAGCGTAGCTTCTACTTCATTCCCGGGGAGCACGGCACCTTCCACCTGGGCCCCGTGACGGGACAAGTCGCGCACTCGAACCGGCGCCGTCCGGCCACCGAAGCGGATCGTCGCGCCAAGGAAAATGTTGGTGCGCTTGTCACAGCGCCCGTCTGAATTCGGCGAGGCCGCGGCGGCTCCGGTCATAGGTTGATGGTCCTGGTCCTTGAGCAGCGACACCTAGGACCGGCGGTTTAATCTGCGCCTGTAACTCAGTCCGAAACGGATCAAGCTTACGTTACACCCGCATTTCGGCGGCGCGTATTTCCGCCTCACGCTGAAGCGTCCGGGCGAGCTGCGCCATGCCGTGTAAATAAGGCGTCGGCACCCATTGGCCGCGATAGTCCTGGGCGGCCGCGGCCCGCAAAGTCCAGTGCGGATCGATCAGGTGCGGACGGCCCAGCGCCACCAGGTCGGCGCGCCCGGCCGCCAGGATGCCGTTGACCTGATCGAAGTCGGTAATGTTGCCGACGGCCATCGTCGCCAGCTTGGCGACATTGCGAATTTGGTCCGAATAGGGTGTCTGGAACAGTCGGCCATAAACGGGCTCGGCCTCGGCCCAGGTCTGCCCCGCCGACACGTCGATCAAGTCGGCGCCAGCAGCGGCGAAGGCTTCGGCGATCGCCACGGCATCAGCCCCTGTGATGCCGGTCTCGCCGGCCCAGTCGGTGGCCGAGATGCGGACCGACATCGGCTTGTCGGCGGGCCATGCCGCGCGCATCGCCGAGAACACCTCGAGCGGGAAACGCAGGCGGTTTTCAAGGCTGCCGCCATAATCGTCCGTCCGCCGATTGAGCAGCGGCGTGATAAAACTCGACAACAGATAGCCATGAGCGGCGTGGAGTTCGATCATATCGAACCCGGCGTCGATCGCCGCTTTGGTTGCGGCACCGAATTGCTCGCGGACTTCGATCATGTTGGCTCGGGTCATCGGCCGCGGCCGCTGGTTGGCGGCGGTCCAGGGAACATCGCTGGCGGCGATGACAGGCCAATTGCCTTCGTCGAGCGGGGCGTCGATCGTTTCCCAGCCCAGCTGGGTCGAGCCCTTGCCGCCGGAATGGCCGAGCTGCAGGCAGAATTTGGCGCGGCCGTGTGAATGTACGAAGTCCACGATCCGCCGCCAGGCCGCAACATGCTCGGGGGCATAGAGGCCGGTGCAACCTGGCGAAATGCGCGCTGTCGGCGACACGCAGGTCATCTCGGTAAAAATCAATCCCGCACCCCCCATCGCCCGAGCGCCATAATGGACCAAGTGAAAGTCTCCGGGAGTTCCATCGACCGCGGAATAGGTCGCCATTGGGGACATGGCGATCCGATTGTCGAGCGCCAGACCACGCAGCGTGATCGGCGCGAACATAGGCGGTAGCGTCTTGGCCTCGCCGCTTGCGCGAGCCCAGAACTGCGCCTCGACCGAGTCCAGCCACTCAGGATCCCGCAAACGCAAATTGTCGTGGCTGATCCGTTGCGACCGGGTCAGCAGCGAATAAGTGAACTGCCACGGCTCGAAATCCAAATAGCGGTCGATCGCCTCGAACCATTCGGTCGAGTTGCGCGCGCTATTCTGCAGTTTCAGCACTTCGAGTTCGCGCTCTGCCTGATAATCCGCGAGCGCAACCTCCCTGGAACCGGCATCGCTTCGCGCCAACACGTCGGCCAACGTAATTGCATCCTCAAGCGCCAGCTTGGTCCCTGAGCCGATCGAGAAATGCGCTGTGTGAGCGGCATCGCCGAGAAGGATCAGCTTGTCATGGTGCCAGCGTTGGCAGCGGATGCGGCGAAACTTCAACCAGGCCGCCGACCCCTCGAGATGGGCCGCATTGGAAAGCAAGGGCGCGCCATTGAGATGCCTGGCGAAGATATGCTGGCACGCGGCGATCGTCTCCTCCTGACCCATGTCCGCGAAACCAAGCCCCGCCCAAGTCGCTTCGCTGCACTCGACGATGAACGTCGAACAGTCGTCCGCGAAACGATAGGCGTGGGCCCAGATCCAGCCGGCCTCGGTCTGTTCGAAGGCGAAGGTAAAGGCGGCGAACAGCTTCGGTGTGCCAAGCCAGATGAACCTGTTGGCCCTGGTATCGACGTCGACGCCGAGCTTATCGGCATATGCATCCCGAAAACGGCTGTTGATCCCGTCCGCCGCGACGACGATGTCGTGATCGGGCCATTGATCGAGCGCAGTCGGCGCTTCGACCTCGAAGTGCACGTTGACGCCGAGTTCACGCGCCCGGGCCGTAAGAATCTCAAGCATTTGCTTGCGGCCGATGCCGATGAACCCGTGGCCCGACGAACGGCTGCACACGCCAGCGAAATGGACCTCGATATCGTCCCAATGCGCGAACTCGTCGGAGATGGCCCGACCCGAGACTGGATCGTTGGCCATCAGGCGCTCGACCGTCTGATCTGAAAAAACGACACCCCAACCGAAGGTCATGCCTTCGGGATTACGCTCGAACACCTCGACCGACACATCGGGTCGCCGACGCTTGAGGGAAATGGCGAGGTACAGACCGGCAGGTCCGGCACCAACGCAGGCAATCCTCACGTGTCCACCTCCTTTCCGAGCGACTTGGAGCGGACGTAGCGATTCAAACGGCAAATGCCACCAACACCGTCATCAGCGAATCGGAGTCGTTTCGCCGCCAGCCCCGATTCGCGCGCCGCATATGACGCGAATCGTCCCGCTTCGGGACTGCGAAGGCTGAATTTTTTGAGGGTCTTAGCGAGTGTCCTTCGCTTCAAGGCCTGTGGATAATCGCCCCAACGCCGCGATTAAATTTCCGTAAACTCTCGCAACGGTGGCTAACACAAGGTGACTTCCACGATCTCGGTGATTCTATAGGAAACCTCCTTTCGCACTTGTTCTTTAATCCACAGGCAAATCAGTAAGAATTAAATTTTTACCAACTCTAAATTGCAAGCTTTTATTGCCAATCTACTCGTCACGTTAACCAAGCTGTTCTAAGTATATGTCAGTTCAGTGAATCGCCGATAGCCCAGTAACGGCACCGCCTAACTTGCAAAACCTACAGGGCCGTGATCTTTTACCTCATCAAGCGCGGGGTTTGCGTGGTTCGTTAACTGTTTCGATTCTCTCGAAGCGCGGCCCGAACAGCCCGGCGGAGGCATACCGGCGCGAGGATTCCTCCCGCGTGTGGCGAATGAAAAGGTGGGGGTTATGCGCATCGAAGATCTGTCCCAGGCGGGTTCGACTCATGCTGACGGCCAGCAGGGTCCTGCGGCGCACGACGATTATGACGTGATCCAGGCGGGCGCGCACGCTCCGGCCCACGGCAATGCAATCTCCGGTGCCGGCACTGTGAGCGGCATTGCAGGCGCCGACGCGCTTGGCGCTGGCCACGCGGTCATCACCGCGATCTCAGGCGCTGGCGGGACCGATTCCAGCCTGACAGCTGGTCATCTCGACATCGCCGGCAAATATGGCGTGATCCGGATCGATAGCCACGGCAATTACACCTACACCCCCAATGCCGGCAGCCCCGATGGCGTGACCGACACGTTCACCTATACGCTGACCGACAGGCTCGGCGCCCACGACAGCGCTCAGCTTGCGATCCGTATCGAGGGGGTTCGGCTGGATCTCGCCAATGCCGAAAAAATCGTTGCCGGCCCCGATGGGACCATCACCCTTCCGCCCGGCGTGCAGCTGAGCGATATTCACGTCGTTGGCCGCGATCTGGTGATCGACATGCCCGACGGATCGCACAAGATCGTCGTCGACGGCGCCGTGTTCGTTCCCCATCTCGTGCTTGGCGACGTTGAGGTTCCCCCCACCAACCTTGCCGCGCTGCTGATCGACTCCGAGCCTCAGCCGGCGGCTGGTCCGCCCCAGTCGAGCGGCGGCAATTTCGCCGTTCCGGTCGGCCCTCTGGATCCGGGTGTGCCGCTCGGGGATCTGATTCCGCCGACTGAGCTAAGCTATCAGCCGCCGGAGTTCCGCGAGACCTATATTCCAGTCCGCCCGGATCATATTCCGACGATTCTTATTGAAACGCCCGACAACCCTGCGGGCGTTGTGAACGCGGTCGATTCGGTTGATGAAGCGGGGCTTCCGGCGAGCCGCGGCCCCGGTGAGTCAGCTGGCACCAACGCCAGCGCCGACAGCGAAATGACGACCGGAACTATCGTTTACACTTCGCCTGACACGCCGAATGTGATCACAATTAACGGTGTCGCCGTAACCTTAGTAAACCAGGTTATCCACGGGGCTTACGGAGATCTTACGATCACCAGCATTGCGCCGGGCGCGATCGGTTATTCGTATCTCTTGCTCGACAACACGGACAACACGTCGAGTGTCGTAACCCACGATGATTTCGCAATCGCCTTGACCGACAGCGACGGTGACGTCGCCAACGCTACGCTGACGATCAACATCGTCGACGATGTACCGACGGCGGTGCTGGATACCAACTCGGTGACTGAGGGCGCGACCATCACGGTCAATGCGGCTGCCGGAGTGCTGGTCAACGATACGTTCGGGGCCGACGGCAAGACGGTGCCGGCTGGCGGTGTGGTCGGGGTCCGTGCGGCGGGTGGCGACACCACGACCGCGGTGACGACCGGCACCGGGAGCACCATCACGGGTCTCTATGGCACGCTGACGCTCAATGCTGACGGCAGCTACAGCTATCATGCGACGTCGAACACGATCACCGCCAACCAGACGGACACGTTCGTCTACACGATCAAGGACGGCGACGGCGACCTCAGCACCACGACCCTGGCGATCAACGTCGCCAATGTGACCCTGGCGGCCGACAACCAGACCAAGACGGTCAACGAGGCGGCGCTCGACACGACGATCACCGGCAGCGACGTTGCCGCGGGCACGGTGACGGGCTCGAACCCGAGCTCGACCGCCGAGACGGCGACCGGCACGCTCGTCGTGGCGGGGGCAACCAGCTATGCGGTGGTGGGCTCGTCGACCGGCAGCTACGGCACGCTCGTGCTCAATGCCAACGGCACCTATGCTTACACGCTGACCAGTCCGTACGACACCAACCCGGACGCCAACAACACGACCAACACAGAGCTGGCGCGCGACGTGTTCAGCTACACGGCGACCGACGCCAACGGCAACACGATCACCGGCACGATCAGCATCAACATCGTCGACGATGTACCGACGAACTTCTCCCCCGTCGATCTGATCGACCAGACCGGGGCCACTGCCACTCTGCAGGACAATGCGCTGGTCAATGACGGCAATGCCCTTGTGACTCGCCTGATCAATGACGCCGACAACAATGGCGTCGGCGAGAATTTCATGGGAGCCGACGGGTTCGGCAGCCTAACCTTCACGGGTGGCGTCAATGGCGCGCAACTGCAGAGCGATGGAGCGGTTCTTCTGAGCTCGGGCGGCAATCCGATCTATATTTTCGGCTGGGGGACGGGCGTCCTGACGGCGACGACCGATGCCACCAACAGTAGCGCTGCGGCGATCGTATTCACTGCCACGCTCAACGCCAATGGCGGTTATGGGTCGGCGAGCACCTATACGCTCGACTTCAACCAAACGGTCGACGACGGATCCGGGTTCGTGTTCAGCAGCTTCTCGACCGCGCCAGCGGGCCAGAATCAGTGGATCGGCCTCGATTCAGACGGCAACGCGATTAATTTGGACAATAATAACAGCCCTGATGTCCTGATCACTGCGACGGCTGGGGGGACGATCAATACGTCGTCGTCCGACATCGGCAGCAACAACCAGTGGATCGATGGCGGCGAAGGCGTTCGGGTCGATTTCGTCACGGATGTCCGGACCGGCACTGGCGACGAAAAGGTCGCCCAGGGCTACACGTTCGATGGCCACTACACGGTTACCGACTCGTCGTTCCAGATTATCCAGGGCGGTCCTGCTTCGGTTCGCATCCAGGCCGTGCTCGATTCAGATTCGCCACCACTGACTACGCTGAGCGGCCCCCCCGTCCAGATCGACGCCACATCGATCGTCGTGACCAACGGCGGCGTGATCGTCCCGCCAGCGGGCTACACCGTCTACAACATGGGGGACGGTTCGTTCGTGATCACCGGGCTTGATGCCGGCGACAAGGTTACGTTCGACACCAATGGCGTCCCTTTCAACGCGGTTGTCATCACCAGCGCCGCGGACGTACTTAACACGTTCACTCCGGCTCCGGCGGATACGTTCGGCGGAGCGCATTTCTCGGTTGGCGCCTTTGGCTTCCATACGGCGTCATCGGGCCATCCGATCGGCCTGACCCTTGGTGTCACCGCAACCGATGCTGATGGCGACACGTCGACCGGCACGATCAACGTAACCCTCACGCCGGTGCCGGTCGCCCCGCCGGTCGTGCTCGATACCAACCATGACGGTCAGATCAATTATCTCTCGACCGACGCCGGCGTGCTTTATGACATGAACCACGACGGCACTCTTGATCACACCGCGTGGGTGGCCCCGGGCGACTCGATTCTGTTCCGCGATGCCGATCACAACGGCACGGTCAGCGATTCGACCGAATTCGTGTTTGGCCAAGACGGGATGACCGACATGGAGGCGCTGCATGCCCAGTACGGCGCACAGCTCGACGCGAGCGATGAGGATTTCACCCAGTTCGCGCTGTGGAACGATGCCAATTCGAACGGCATTGTCGACGCTGGCGAAGTCCAGAGCCTGGTCGCGGCGGGCATCACCAGCATTTCGCTTGTTTCCGACGGGGTAGCGGCGTCGGCGGCCAACGGCGATGTCCAAGTCGCGGGCAGCTCGACTTTCACCTACGTAAACGACAATGGCCAGACGGTCCTGGGCAAGGTCGACGACGCCGCCTTTGCTTATAAGGCGGGTGAGAATGATCTCGAGCTTCGCCTCGCCGGAACCGCCAACAGCGGCGTGGTCGCTGCGGCGGTCGCTGCGATGGGCTTGGCGGCTGGCGGTGCAGCATCGCACGCCGACAGTCATGCCGATCATGGCCTCGACCGCGCGGCGGAGGCCGGTGGACTTGGCCAGCAGGCGGCGGCGCATGCCTCGGCTGCAACGGCAGCTGGCGGAGACTATCGATCGCTGATCGGCAGCGAGCACTCGGTGCCCGCCAATGACTCGGGCCAAGTGGCGGTTTCGAGCGCCGTTCATGAGCTTTCGGCTCAGGTCGATCACTCGCTGAACGGAGATCATGGCGGGCCGATCAGCCAGCCCGCGGCTCTGCTCGCCTCGGCAGCGGCGATTGTCGATACTGCCCAGTCAATGGTCAATGTCGCCCCGGTCCAGCTGTCCGCCGAGGTCGGAGCGAAAGCTTTGGTCGCATCGGGCAACGGCGGCGTCCAGCATGGTGGCGAGGTGGCCAAGGTGCTTGCCGATGCCGTCGAGCATGGCGGGCCGAGCATTGACGCGGTACTCGCCAATTTGCCCGCCAGTGGCGCGGCGGCGGCATTGCAAGCGCTTGCAAGCCACGGCGGCGACGCCGTTCCGGCTTGGGACAATGGGCATTTCGGTGGGTTTACGCCGGAAGTCATCGCACTCATCACGACGGAAGCCATGGTGCTCCATCATGATGCGGTTCAGCCGGTTGTGAACGGCTAAACCCATAGGATCGGGCTCTGCTGGTGGACAGCGGAGCCCGATGCTTTTTGACCAGAAGGGGGAAGACATGAAGAAGCACTGGACGTTGATCGTTCCCGGAGCGGTGCTGCTATGCGCCACGCCGGCGATGGCGGTCGAACTGCGAGACGCGGTACAGGCTGCGCTCAATACCAATCCTCAAATTCGCCAGGCGATCCATAACAAGGAAGCCACGAAGACCGAACGCAAGCAGGCTCAGGGTCTTTATTATCCACGCGTGTCAGTCGAAACTTCGGCCGGAATTCGCGAACTGCGAAATCCCAGCCGCCGCCGCATCGGCCTTGCCAATAATACATTGTATCCGATCGAAGGCGACTTGATCGTCGATCAGCTACTGTTCGACATGGGCGGTCGTGAAGCGGAAATCCGCCGCCAGGCGGCGCGCACCGATGCCGCCGCCGCCCGGGTCGAAGAGCGCAGCGAGTTTGTCGCGCTCAACGTTGCACGGGCTTACATTGACTATCTGCTCCAGCAACGGCTCGTCGCGATTTCCGAAGACAATGCCACTTTCCACGAGAAGCTTGCGGGCGATTTGCGCGAAGGCGTCGCCAAGGGATCGATCTCGATCGCCGATCAACAGCAGGCCGAAGAGCGGCTCCAGTCGGCGCGCGCTCGAATCACGGAGGCTCGCGAGGATCTCGATACGGCGGCAATCCAGTTCCAGACGCTGACCGGCATGCCGGTCGACAGCGTATCGATGCCGCCTGATCTATCGCAGTATCTGCCGGCCACGCTGGCCGACGCTGAAGCACTTGCCCGCAAGGATAATCCACGGGTGCAGGAAGCCATTGCCGATCTCGCTTCGGCACGCGAGGAAATCGCCGCGGCGAAATCCGAGATGGGACCGAAGTTCAACCTTGAAGGTCGCGCTCGTTACGGCAATGACATCGACGGGTTTGAAGGCAAGACGACCGACCTGAGCGGTCGCGTGGTCATGCGCTGGACCGTCTTCAACGGCAATACGAACGTTGAGAATGTGCGCGAACAGCGAGCGCGTGCCGATGAAGTGCATGCCCGCTTGTTCGAGCAGACTCGCCAGGCGGAAGACGATACGCGGTCGGCGTGGAGCCGGCTGGTGAACCAGACCCGCCTTGCGACCGAACTCGAGACCCAAGGCAAGGTGTCCGACGATTTGCTGCTGTCCTATCGCGAGCAATTCAATGTCGGCCGCCGTTCGTTGCTCGACGTTCTCGACGCCCAGAACACCCGCAACAATGTCCAGGCGCAGATCGAAACCTCTCGCCTGGCCAAGCTCTATGCCCAGTATCGGGTTCTGGCGGCAGCCAACCGTTTGATCGAGGCGCTCGGCGTGACCATGCCGACCGCGGCATGGAGCGACGACCGGGGCCGCTTCCGGGTCAATCCGATCCCGCCGGCGGACCTTGACGAATCGAGCATGCCGCAACCGTTGATGGGTCCTCCGGCGCCCGTCACGGGCGGCCGGTAAACGTTGGAGGACGGGATCGTGAGTTTCATGCACTGGCTAGATTCGACGCCGACGCGTGAGGTCGATCCTGTCCTCGATTGCCTAGCTTTCCTCGCACGCCAGTCGGACCGACCGTCTTCCCCGGTCCTGCTGCGTGCGGGGCTGGCGCTCAGTGACAAGGGACTATTGCCGTTCCATCAGATCGAGCCAGCGCTCGACCAGGTCGGAATGCGCGGTGAAGGGGTCAATCGCAAGTTGCGCGGGTGGCGGTTGCAACAGCTTCCCGCGATTCTTGAACTGTCGGATGAACGGGCCGCCGTTCTTCTCGAACTTCGCGATGCAGACGCGCTGGTGTTCGCGCCGGGCATCGCCGAACCGATGTGGGTTTCGCTTGCAGAACTTGAACCGGCCTATTTGGGCAGGGCGGTCATCGTAGAAGCCGATCCGACCAAAGAGCGCGCCGGCGAGCGTCCGTGGGACAAGGCCCGCCGGACGCACTGGTTCTGGTCTGAAGTGTGGAAGGCGCGGCGGGAATTCTGGCCGGTCCTTCTGGCGGCGTTAGTGGTCAATTTACTGGCCCTAGCTTCGCCCTTGTTCACGATGAACGTTTACGACCGGGTCATCCCCAACAAGGCCGTGCCGACGCTGTGGGTTCTGGCGCTCGGGGTCGGGCTGGCGATCATATTCGATTTTGTCTTGCGCGTGGCGCGTGCCCAGCTGATCGACGAGATCGGCCGTCGGCTCGACGCCAAATATTCGCAGAAACTGTTTGAGAAAGTGATGAACCTGCCAATGTCCGAGCGGCAGGGCAGCACTGGCGCTTTCGCCAAACGGGTCAGCGAATATGAAAGCGTCCGTGACTTTTTTGCGTCGACCACGGTCGTGCTGCTCGTGGATATCGCGTTCATGCTTATCTTCCTGGTGCTGATCACGGTGCTGGCCGGCTGGCTTGTGCTGGTACCGTTGTTCGCGATCGCCGCAACAATCAGCGCCGGCTTCATGCTGCAGCGGGCTATGGGCCGCGCCGCGCTCGATGCCCAATCGGATTCAAGCCTGCAGCATTCGGTACTGGTTGAATCGATCGCGGGTGTCGAAACCCTCAAGGCCGCGCGCGCCGAAGGCCAGATGCTCGGCAAATGGCGGCGCTATTCGGCGATGTCCGCGGCGACCCAGGAGCGGATGCGCCGGCTAACGACGATCGCCGTCAATATAGCATCGGCCAGCCAGCAGTTCATCAGCATCGCGCTGGTCATCGGCGGCTTCTATCTGTTCAACGACAACAAGATCACGATGGGCGCGATCATTGCCATCGTCATGCTCGCTGGACGTGCCATGTCGCCGGTCGGACAGTTCGCTTTCCTTGTCACTCGCGGCAAGCAGGCGCTGACGACGCTCAGTTCCTTGCAACGGATGATGGAAGCGCCTGATGAGCGCTATTCCGAAGCGCGCACAATCGTACCCGAAATTCGTGTTGGCCACCTCGAAATGCGCGACGTTGATTTCCGTTATCCCGGTGCGTCGATGGACAGCCTCAGCAAGATGAGCCTGAAGATCGATCCGGGCGAACGGATCGGGATTATCGGTCGGGTCGCATCGGGCAAGTCGACGCTGGGCCGGGTACTCTGCGGCCTCTACGCGCCGACTGGCGGCGAAATGCGGATCGACGGTGTCGACAGTCGTCAGTTTCACCCGCACCAGATTCGCGAGGCCTTTCGTTTCGTCGGGCAGGACAGCGATCTATTCTCCGGCACGGTGCGCGACAATCTGATGCTCGGTGCGGCGCGCGCGACCGACCAGCAACTGATCGATGCCGTAACCCGTTCGGGTGCCGACATCTTCCTGTCGCGCGACGCCGCAGGCTTCGACCTGCCAGTTGGCGAGCGGGGCTCGCGCCTGTCGGGCGGGCAGCGTTCGCTGCTGGTGCTGGCGCGGGCCTTGGTGACGCCCGCGCGGATGCTGTTCCTCGACGAACCGACGGGGGCGATGGACACGCAGACCGAGATGTATTTCATCGACCATCTGGAAAAGGCGTTGACCCCCGACCAGACGTTGGTCGTCTCCACCCATCGTCATAATATGCTCAAACTCTGCACACGCCTGATCGTCATCGACGGAGGCAAGATCATTGCCGATGGACCACGCGACGCGGTCCTCGGCCAATTGTCCAAGCCCCCGGCCCAGGCCAAGGAGGTAAAGGCATGACCGCGGCGATCAAACATTCGCTGGCGATCCATCGCCTTTGGTGGGCGCTCGGCGGATTCATTCTGGCCCTCCTCGCTGGGTTCACCGTGCTTCAGTTGCGCAGCGTCCCGGCCAGGGCCGAAGACCGGATGCTGATTGCCCCGGCGAGAGCGGCAGCATTGATCGATGCCACCACGGGTACAGCCGCCACCGCGATCAAGGCCGTGGGCGAAGATGCGAAACTGATCAATGCGGCAATGCCGTTCGACCGGACGTCGGTCGGCGCGGCGCGCCCATTCGACATGACCTCTGATAGCGGGCTGGATCACCGCCGCGCGCTACTGTGCCTGACCCAGGCCGTTTATTACGAGGCCGGTTTCGAGCCCGTCGAAGGCCGGCGCGCGGTCGCCCAGGTCGTCCTTAACCGCCTGCGCCACCCGGCTTTTCCAAAATCGGTTTGTGGCGTCGTGTACCAGGGCTCGCGCTCGCCCGTTTGCCAGTTCAGCTTTGTTTGCGACGGGGCGCTCTATCGTCGGCCCGACGGCAATGCGTGGCGCGACGCGCAGTCAATCGCCGCCGCCGCTTTGTCCGGCTATGTCGAGACGGTCGTGGGGTCGGCAACCCATTATCATGCCGATTATGTCGCGCCGCGCTGGGCACCTCTTTTGGCGAAGGTCGCAAAACTTGGCGCACACATCTTTTATCGCTGGCCGGGCGTGTGGGGCCAACAGGCCGCTTTCACCGGCCGCTATATTGGCGAGCCGAACGATCCGCTGATGCTGCGTCCGCCGCTCAGGGTTCCCGTTCCGGAAGGCCAGCAAGCGACGATGTCAGGCGAATCCACCGGCGTCGCTAGCGGGCCTCCGATTGCGCGCGCTGACAACGATGTCGGCGGCTTGCTCGACACGAGCAAAGGCTGGACCCTCAATATCCCGCTGCCGTCGGATAGCGCGCGCGCTACACGCACGATCGCCGAGCAGCAGCAAAAATCCAAAGTAACGCCCGTGCCGGGTGGATCGGTGGCGGCGACCGCCGCGCCGGTTCTCGCCTCGCGCTAGACACAAGGCTCGCCCAATGGCCACGCTCCCGTTTCTCCCCGTTTCGACCCGACCCGCTTCGCGGCGGCGTCCGATGACCGGCGCGCGGTTGATCATCGTCACGGTATCGGTCGGTTTCGGCCTGTTCTTGCTGTGGGCGATGCTGGCGCAAGTCGACGAAGTCACACGGGGACAGGGCAAGGTCATCCCGTCGAGCAAGATCCAGCTGATCCAGGCGTCGGAGCCGGCGACAGTGCGCGAATTGCTCGTCCGGTCGGGACAGCGAGTCCATCGCGGCGAATTGCTCGCCCGACTCGATGACACGCAATCGTCTTCTGAGCTTGGCCAGATCGAGGCCGAGACGCGATCGCTCAGCGAACGCTCGGCCCGGCTCCAGGCCGAAGGCACCGGGGCCGGGAATACCAGCGGCGGCGACGAAGCGGTGCTCAGCCAGGTTCGCCGACAAGCGCTGTCGAGCAAGGTTTCAGCGCTTCACTCATCGGCCGAACAGCGCCGCCGTGATGCGGCCGAGGCGAACGCCACCATCAACTCTCTGTCGAGCAGCCTCAAGCTCGCCCAGAACAAGGTCGGGATGCTCGAGCCGCTGGCGGCCAAAAATATCGTCCCGCAAACCGAATTGCTCGATGCCCGACGCGAAGTCGTCGATCTGTCGGGACGCATTGCTGCCGCCCGCGAGCAAGCCGGCCGGGCCAATGCCGCAGTTAGCGAGGCCATGAGTCAGGCCAGCGAGGCGCAGTTCACATTCCGCCAGGATGCGCTCAATGAACGCAGCCAAATCGATCAGAAAATTGCGGTCAATGAACAGTCGCTGCGCGGGGCGCGCGGCAAGCTCGATAAAAGCGAGCTGAGATCGCCGGTCGAAGGTGTCGTTAATGACGTCCAGGTCACCACCATCGGTGGCTTCGTCCAGGCCGGGCAGAAGGTAATGGAAGTTGTGCCGATGGGCGACAAATTGCTTGTCGAAACGCGGGTCAAGCCGAGCGACATCGCGTTCATCAAGGTCGGGGATAAGGCGCTCGTCAAGGTCACCGCTTATGACTTCTCGACCTACGGTGGGCTCGACGGCCGGGTCGTCCAGGTGTCGGCCGACAGCATTTACGACGAGGCCACGCGCGAAGCGTATTTCAACGTGATTATTGAAACCAACAAGGCCTATCTCAAATCGGCAGGCCGCCAGTTACCGATCACGCCCGGCATGATGACCGACACGCAAATCATCACCGGCCGCAAGAGCGTGCTGAGCTATTTGCTAAAGCCGGTTCTGAAGGCACGCAGCGACGCGCTGCGCGAACGTTGATTTAACGGCCGGGGGCGCCGGCAGCGAACATCGACATCGGCAATGCAGCTGAATCGAGAGCCGCAAAGAGAGGCGCGGCTGCGGGCGCGGTTGCCGCATAGGTTAGCGCGCTCGGCATCGAGACACTGGCATAAGTTACTGGCGGTGTAGCCTCGCGGCGATAGCCGTGGGTAAAAACGTGCCCTGCGGTAAACGTCAGGATTGGCCGGTAGTCGCGGATATCGGCGCTGTCGATCAACTTGTCGGTGCCGTTATCGAGTACCAGAAAACGTCCTTCGCTGCGCACTATTAGCACGGCATGATCGGCCCGACGGACTAGATCCTTAAGCAAGACCAGGTAAAGATTATGGTCCGAAATTCCGGCGCGGCGCAGCATGGCCATTTTGGCCAGCGCATAATCTTCGCAGTCGCCACGGCCGCTGCCAAGCGTTTCGCCGGCGCTGCTCCAGCGATCGGCAACGCCATATCGACGGCTGTCGTCAACGAAACTCACCCGGCGGTTGACGTAAGCATTGACCGCTTCGATCAGGCGACCTCCGCGGGCGCCCGCAAGGGCTGCCGCGTAAGCTCCTGCCGCGCCGCCCAAAGATCCACGTGCTACCGCATTCCAGCGGTGATCCAGTGGGGTATGGGTCACTTCAATCGCGATGCTGTTGAACACGTCCGGCCGGTCTGCGGAAACCGCGCGGAATGGGGTGAGTCGTGGAGTTGCGGGCCGTTCAACGACGAATGGCGCAAGCATGAATGGTGGCTGCGCCGAACGTGGCGTAGTCGCCTGAAGAAACGTCGGCCGCGGTGCCGCCGCTCCCGCCTGAACGGCCATGATCGCGGCTAGCCGGCTCGGCGCGCCGCCCAAGATGGCGTCGCTTTTGGAAACTCCGGCTGCTCCACCATCCATCCATTGCGCGCTGGCGGGCATCGCTGCGGCGATCGTCAATGCGAAGGCGACAAGCGGGAACCGAAAGCGGTGGGGAGGGAAAGCCATGTCGCCGCTTGTCGCAGCGCAAGACAAAGACTCGCTTAAGCGCGATGGTTAAAGCGCCGGTAACGTTAGGAATTCTCTTCCACTTTAGAGATAAATTTCTCGACTATGGAATTGAATTCGCCGGGCTGTTCGAGGTTCGCGAGATGTCCCGCGCCTGCGACCAATTCCAACTCTGCGCCAGGCACAAGCCGGGCAAGTTCCGCGGACAGGGCTGGTGGGGTGATCTCGTCCTGGTCGCCGCACATGACGAGAGTGGGGGTCCGGATCGCTGCAGCTCGCGCTCGCTGGTCAGCGAGCCACACCGCATCCGCCCCTTGGCGATAGGCCGCCGGATCGATCGCCCCCATTGTCCGGATAACCTTGCCGCGAAGGTCGTCGCTCGCGCCGGAACCGAGAAGAGCGGAGGCGCGAGCTTCGGCCAGCTCGATCATCGTCATTGTTTTGCTTGCCCCGACCGACCGGTCGTAAATCGCCTGCCCGTCTGGATGACGGGCGAAACTGTCGGCCAGGATCAGGGAAGTGCTACGCTCAGGCGCGCGATGATACAGCGCGATCGCAACCACGCCACCGAGCGAAAGGCCGCACAAGTGAACACGATCGAGACCGAGGCCGTCCATCGCTTCGAGGATCGCCGCCGCAAAGCCGTCCCGCCCGGCTGGCTCGCGCGCCTCGCTGTCGCCATAGCCCGGATAGTCGAAAGCGACGGCCCGACGATTCGGACCGAAATGATCGAGCTGAGGAAGCCACACCGACTTGTCCGAACCGACGCCGTGCAGGAAAACGATCGGCGAGTGGCCATCCATCGTCGAACCGCGTTCGAGATAACCGATGGAGCCTTGTGCAAGCGAGATGGAAGCCATCACCGCAGCATGGCGGGACGTGGCGTCTTTGCAAGTCGCGGAGAGGACGATAGACCGCGACTGTGACAAGCATGACCGTCAACGGCGAAGCGGTAAACTATCGGCTTGCGCCCGACACACCCTTATTGTGGGCATTGCGCGACGCATCCAATCTGACGGGCGCGAAATATGGTTGCGACAGCACCGATTGCGGCGCCTGCACTGTGCTGGTCGATGGCCGGGCCGTGCTGTCATGCTCGATGGCCTTGTCCTCCCTTGAGGGCGCCGACATCATCACCATCGAAGGCCTGTCGGGTCAAAGCTCGCACCCGCTACCGACGGCCTGGGCGGAGCAGCAAGTGACCCAGTGCGGTTATTGCGATCCGGGATTTGTGATGGCTCTGGCCGCGCTGCTCCGAGCCAATCCCCGCCCATCGCTCGACGAGTTGGAGGGATTGCCGAACTTGTGCCGGTGTGGCGCCGGTCCGCGGATGCTACAGGCGCTCGCAAAAGGCGGGTCGGCGATGGCAATGCCGGCGGATCCTACGCTTCCAAGTGCGACGCCGAAGACAGCAAATGTTCAGCCTCCGCTAAGGTAGCCAGGCAGACAGTCCGAGCAGACAATTGATAGGCGGGATGTACCCATGCGTAACTTTTTCCTGTTCGCCCTGCTGGCTTCGGCCGCGGTTCCGGCGTTCTCCATGGGCGAGCCTGATGGACCAGAGCACGGTCGGCGGGTGCATGCCCGATCGAACCAAGGCGCCAACGACGATGGTGGCCAGCGGCCCGCCTTGAGTCGCCGCGAGGCGCAGTCGCAATCCCTTGGAAATGACGGTGGCAATGCTCGTCCCGGCTGGGTCCGCGGGCAGGGCGGCATGAGTGAAGTTCAGGACCGCGATAACGCGCCCCACCGGCAGTGGGACGGCAATGCACAGGCTGAACAATCGGGCCCCGGGAGAACCATGCGCCATGGCGACTTGCCGCGGCCGGGCGGGGATGGTGCCCGCGGCGCCGTGGAACCGGTGCAGGCGCAAGGCGGTTTTGGCGAACAGATTCGTCAATATCGCCAAACTCATCCGCGGGGCGACGGCCCAAGAGCAGGACGCGAAGGCCATGGACCGTTGCCCGCCAACAACAGCCCGGTGCGAAGCACGTTCGTCGGCCATCGGGATACCCACTGGGCCGGAAACTGGCGCGACGATCGCCGCTACGACTGGTCGCGTTTTCGCCACCAGCACCGCTCACTGTTCCACTTCGGAATTTACTATGACCCGTACGGCTTCGGCTATAACCGGATGATGCCGGGTTGGTCGATGTGGCCGAACTATTTCCAATCGAATTACTGGCTGAACGATCCGTGGATGTATCGCCTGCCGCCGGCATACGGGCCATACCGCTGGGTGCGCTATTGGGACGATGCTCTGCTGGTGAACACGTATACCGGCGAAGTGGTCGACGTCGTTTACGACTTCTTCTGGTAGCTTAGTCGTCGACGTTGCGGACCAGTGCTTCGGCGATCAGCCGGCGGCTGTTGTCGATACCGTAGAGCGCGATGAAGCTGCCCATGCGTGGACCCTGGCTCGACCCGAGCAGGGTCTCGTAGAGCGCCTGGAACCAGTGGCGCAGGCTGTCGAAGGCGTGACGCTTGCCGACTTCGAACACGATGTGCTGAATGTCGTCACCGACTGTCGCAGGGTCGAGCTTCGCCAATTCCGAATCAAGGTCGCGCAGCGCGTCTGCTTCGACCGTGGTGGGCGGGCGGCGACTGAGCGTCGGGGCGACGAAATCGCGGGCGTAATTGACCGCCAGGCCGATGAGACTGTCGAGTTCCGGATTATCCTCAGGTGAGGTCCCGGGTGCGTAGCGCTGGACGAATTTCCACGCCGTCGCCCTGTCGCCGACTCCAGGAAGCGAGGCGAGGTTGAGGAGGAGGCCGTAGCTTAAAGGCATCGCCCCGGGTGGAACCTTGCCGCCGTGGATGTGATGCACCGGGTTGCCGAGCTTTTGCTCGATTGGCTGTGCGTCATAATTACCGCGGAATTGCCAATACTCGTCGACCGCGCGGGGGATGACGCCGAGGTGGAGGCTCTTGGCCTTCCGCGGCTCGCGGAAAGCGTAAAAGGCGATGCTTTCCTCGCTGCCGTAGGTCAACCATTGGTCGAGACTGAGACCGTTGCCTTTGGACTTGGAGATTTTCTCGCCCTTTTCGTCGAGGAACATCTCGTAGTTGAAACCCTCGGGTGGGCGGCCACCGAGGATGCGGGCGATTTTCCCCGACTGGATGGTCGAATCGATCAAATCCTTGCCGGCCATCTCATAGTCAACACCGAGGGCAACCCAGCGCATCGCCCAATCGACCTTCCATTGCAGCTTGGCGCGGCCAGTAAGCGCGCTCTGTTCGACCCGGCTACCGTCCTCGTCGGCGAAAGCGATCAGCCCGGCGTCCGCGTCGAGCACCTCAACCGGCACCTGAAGTACGCGGCCGGTGGTCGGCGAGATCGGCAGGACCGGCGAATAGGTCAAGCGGCGCTCCGCGCGCAGGGTTGGGAGCATTACACCAAGGATGTCGTTCCAGTGCCGCAGCACCGACCGCAGCGCCTCGTCGAACCGGCCTCCGGTGTAAAAATCCGTCGACGAGACGAAGTCGTAATCGAAACCAAACCGGTCGAGGAAGCGGCGCAGGATCGCGTTGTTGTGGTGCGCGAAGCTCTCGTGCTCGCCGAACGGATCGGGCACCTTTGTCAGCGGACGGCCGAGATGTTCAGACAGCATCGCCTGATTGGGGACGTTATCGGGCACCTTGCGCAGGCCGTCCATGTCGTCGCTGAACGCAATCAGCCGGGTCGCGGCGCTGCCGGTCAGCTCTTCATAGGCATGGCGAACCATCGACGTTCGAAGGACTTCGTTGAACGTGCCGATATGCGGCAGTCCCGATGGGCCGTAGCCGGTCTCGAACAGGACGGGTTCGCTGCCCGGCTTGCCGCCGGGCCAGCGCTTGAGCAGCTTGCGCGCTTCCTCATAGGGCCAGGCCTTGCTCACCATCGCGGCGGCCCGAAGTGCGTCGCTGCTCAACTGTTGCCCTTTCGTTCCGGCGCGGCCAAGACCCGATGATCGTGGCCGCTCCTTTGCCCCTTCCTGCCCTTCATGCAACCCACGCCGGCATCTGGATCTCCGGTCCTGACGGCGCGGCTCGGGAGGCGTCGCGGAGCGAGGCGATCGCGCGCCTGGCGGAAACTCCGCACATCTTGCTCAATGCCCCACTCATCGGACAGCGACTTGGTTATCCCGATATTTCGGGACTCGATCTTCTCGAACTGCACGCCTTTGCCTACCCGGCGCGGTTCGTGGTGCCGACGGTGGCCGGGTTGTGCCGGGGGGTCGGCATGACCGTGCCGGACAGCGACGCGGACGCCGCGACCTGCCTGATCCGGCTTGCCGAGCAGTTGCTGAGCGGAATGGACTCCGGGGACTGGCCGGAGCGAGAGGGGGCGTGGACGGTCAATGTCTCGCTGACTCGCCTGGGCTGGGGTTGGGCGCCGTTCGTGGCGCGCCACGTCCGCCAGCCCGAGAACAGCGAACGGGTGCTGTTTTCCCGCCTCCTGCAATGGGAGGAAGGCGCCGAACGCCCGCCGCCGCGGACGGTATCGATCGCGCCGGCGGACGCCGAGGCGCGGCTGGCCGAGTTGACCGGGATGGGCGCGGAGCCGCGCGCGGGGCAGACGGCGATGGCCGGGGCGGTGGCCGGTGTGTTCGACCCGCGCCGGGCGGCGGGCGAACCCCACATGCTGCTGGCCGAGGCGGGCACCGGGATCGGCAAGACATTGGCCTATCTTGCGCCCGCATCGCTGTGGGCGGCGAAGGCGGGCGGCACGGTGTGGGTATCGACCTTCACCAAGGCGCTACAGCGACAGCTCGACGCCGAGGGGACCAAGCTGTTCTCAAATGCGGCCGAACGCAATAAGCGCATCGTCATCCGCAAGGGCCGCGAGAATTATCTGTGCCTGCTTAACCTCGAAGACGCGATGCAGGGCGCGTTTGCCGGACGGGCCGCGGTGCTGGCCCAGTTGGTCGGGCGGTGGGCGGCCTATACCAAGGACGGCGACATGGTTGGCGGCGACATGCCAGGCTGGCTGCCCAGCCTGTTCCGCCGGGCTGGGGCGGCGGCGCTGACCGACCGCCGCGGCGAATGCGTCTATGCCGGCTGTCCGCATTATCGCAAATGCTTCATCGAACGGGCGGAGCGGGCCGGGCGCGAGGCCGACCTGGTCATCGCTAACCATGCGCTGGTGATGGTCAATGCCGCGCGCGGCCGGCCCGATGCGCCGACTCGGATCCTGTTCGACGAGGGGCATCATCTGTTCGATGCGGCCGATTCAACGTTTTCCGCGGCGCTTACCGGGCAGGAAGCAATCGAGATGCGGCGCTGGATCGTCGGCCCGGAGGGCAAATCGCGCGGTCGGCGGCGCGGTCTTGCGGCCCGATTGATGGACGTCTGTTCCTATGATGACCAGGGAGCCACGGCGCTCGAGGCGGCGGTCGAGTCGGCGAGGGCGCTGCCGTCGGAAGGCTGGCTCGGTCGGCTATCGGAGGGGTCGCCATTCGGTCCGGTCGAAGCCCTGCTGCACCATGTCCGCGGTACCGTTTATGCCCGCTCCAAAGCGCAGGAAGCGGGTTATGGGCTGGAGACCGAACTCGCCGAACCCGATGGCAATCTGGTGTCGGCGGCGGGCGCTGCGCTGGAATCGCTCGACGCGCTGGCGAAGCCGCTGGCGGCGCTGACCCGGCGTCTAGAAGCGATCCTGGAGAATGCCCCCGACTGGCTCGATTCGCAGGCTCGGGCGCGGATCGACGGGGCGATCAGCGGGCTCGCCTGGCGGCGCGAGACGCTGGGTGCGTGGATCGCCTTGCTCGGTCGGATCGGTGGGATCGCGGATCCCGATTTCGTCGATTGGCTGGCGATCGACCGGATCGAAGGGCGCGAATATGACGTGGGGCTTCACCGTCATTGGCTCGACCCGACGCGGCCTCTGGCCAAGGCAGTCCTCGAGCCCGCCCACGGCGTGCTGGTGACGTCGGCGACGTTGCGCGGCGCGGAAGGCTGGCCGAGCGCCGAGGACCGGACCGGCGCGACGCATTTGACGAGTGCAACCCGCCATTTCGAGGCGCCAAGTCCGTTCGACTATGCCGCCCAGGCAGAAGTGCTGATCGTCACCGATATCGGTCGCAACGACATCGCCGCGCTAGCCAGCGCTTACGCGCGGCTGATCGAAGCGGCCGGCGGCGGGACGCTTGGCCTGTTCACCGCCATTCAGCGGCTGCGCGCGGTCCACGCGCGAATAGCCGACCGGCTGGCGCGTGAGGGCCTGCCGCTGCTGGCCCAGCACGTCGACCCGATCGATACTGGAACGCTGGTCGACATGTTTCGCGACGACCCGCGCTCGTCCTTGCTGGGCACCGATGCGCTACGCGACGGTGTCGACATACCCGGCGAATCGCTGCGCCTGGTCGTGATGGAGCGGGTGCCGTGGCCGCGACCGACCGTCCTTCATGCGGCGCGGCGGCTGGCCAATGGCGGCAGCGCCTATGACGACCGGGTGGTACGCGCGCGTCTTGCACAGGGATTCGGTCGGCTGATCCGAAGGCAGGGCGATCGCGGGCTGTTCGTGATCCTGTCGAGCGCGCTGCCTTCGCGTTTGCTCACTGCGTTTCCGCCCGAAGTCAGCGTGTCGCGGGTGACGTTGGATCGAGCGATTGGCCGAGTCGGCGAGCGGTTAGTCGGAGAGGGCGTCGTGGAGCCGGTCGCGGAGCGCGGCGAGCCGGTCGATATCGACCCCGGCGGACTGGCCTGAACCGCCGATCGCCGGCTTTTGCGAGGTTGCGGCCTCAACAGCGGGCGTAACCGCCGCAGCCGGCATGCTGCCAGCGGCGGCAACGGTGTCGCCAGACCGGAGCAATTTCTGCACGCCTTTGACGGTATAGCCTTCTTCGCTCAGCAGGCGGTGGATGCGGCGCGCGAGGGCGACGTCGGCGGGGCGATAATAGCGGCGATTGCCGGCGCGCTGGAGCGGCTTCAGCTGCGGGAAGCGGGTTTCCCAATAGCGCAATATATGCTGCGCAACACCGAGCTCGACGCTCAGTTCGCCGATCGTTCGGAAGGCGTCCGGAGACTTGTCGCCTGCCGCCATGAGAGAATTATTTCGCGATCCGGTCGCGCATGATCTGGCTGGCGCGGAAGGTCATAACCCGTCGCGGCGCAATCGGCACTTCGACGCCGGTTTTGGGATTCCGCCCGACGCGTTCCCCCTTGTCGCGCAGGATGAAGCTGCCGAACCCCGAAATCTTGACGTTTTGACCGACCGACAGCGAGTGGCACATATAGTAGAGTACGCGTTCGACCACGCTGGCGCTTTCGGCGCGCGACAGTCCAAGGCGATTGTGCACCACATCGGCGAGGTCGGCACGAGTCAGCGTGCCCGAGTGCAATGAAGCCGTCGCCCGTGCGATTCCCGCATCAGCCATCTTAATTTCTCCGCCCCTTAAGCGCCGCCGAAGCATCGCCGAACCATCACGCTACCTTAATCCATCTCTGTCCGCAAATCGACTTTTGCCAGATTTCCCAGACGGTTCAATAGCGGATTGCTGCCGCCCCCCAGGTAAATCCGCCGCCCATCGCTTCCAGCACCAGAAGGTCGCCCTTGCGGATGCGCCCGTCGCGAACGGCGACGTCCAGCGCGAGCGGTACCGAGGCGGCCGATGTGTTGGCGTGGCGGTCGACCGTGACGACGATTTTTTCGGGGGGAAGTCCGAGTTTTCGGGCAGTTGCATCGAGAATTCGCATGTTCGCCTGGTGCGGAACTACCCAATCGACATCGCCAGGTGTGAGATCGACCGCGGTGAGCACTTCGGCGAGCACATCGGCGAGTTTGACGACCGCGTGGCGAAACACTTCGCGGCCCTTCATCCGGAGCTTGCCGACAGTTCCGGTGGTCGAGGGTCCGCCGTCGACGAACAGCATGTCATTGTGCCGGCCGTCGGCGTGCAGGCGGGTGGCGAGCACACCCGAATCGCTGTTCTCCGCCACCAGAACCAGCGCGCCCGCCCCGTCGCCGAAGAGGACGCAGGTGGTGCGGTCCTCCCAGTCGAGAATGCGGCTGAAGGTTTCCGCGCCAATAACCAGCGCGGCAGTGGCGGTGCCGCCGCGCAGCATCGAGTCGGCGACCGACAGCGCATAGAGGAAGCCGGTGCACACCGCGTGGACGTCGAAGGCGATGCAATCGTCGATGCCGAGCGCGGCCTGGACCTTGGTCGCCGACGACGGAAAGGTCTGGTCGGGGGTCGCGGTGGCTAGGACGATGAGGCCGATCTCGGACGGGTCGAGTCCGGCTGCGTCGAGCGCGCGGCGCGCGGCTTCGGTGGCGAGGGAGGCGGTGGTTTCCCCCACCCCCGCGATGTAGCGGCTGCGAATTCCGGTGCGTTCGACGATCCACTGGTCGGTGGTGTCGACCGTTTCGCACAGCTCGGCATTGTCGACCCGTCGCGTGGGAAGCGACGAGCCCGTCCCCTTGATCACCGAACGCAAAGTCATTCGGCGGACTCGTTGGCGAAAGCGTGGGCGCGGAATTCGTCGAGATCGTCGCCAATTTTGCGGGTGATGTCGTTGCGGACCATCTGTGCGGCTACGCCGATGGCGTTGGCGACACCCTTGGGATTGGCACCGCCGTGGCTTTTCACCACCAGGCCGTTGAGGCCGAGGAAGACCGCGCCATTGTGATTGTTCGGATCGAGGTGGACCTTGAGCAGGTTGAGCGCCGGCCGCGATAAAGCGAAGCCGGCCTTCGACCGCAGCGAAGAGGTGAAGGCCCGGCGCAGCAGATCCGTGACGAAGCGGGCGGTGCCCTCGGCCGTCTTCAAGGCGATGTTGCCTGAAAAGCCGTCGGTGACGACCACGTCAACATCGCCGCGCGACAGCTTGTCGCCCTCGGTAAAGCCGTCGAACAGCATCGGAAGGTATGTCGCCTCCCGCAGCAAAGCGGCGGCTTCCTTGAGTTCGCCGGTGCCCTTTAATTCTTCAGTGCCGATGTTGAGCAGCTTGACCCTTGGCCGCGGGATCCCGAGCACAGTGCGCGAGTAAGCCGCCCCCATCACCGCGAACTGGACGAGGTTTTGGACGTCGCACTCGGTGTTGGCGCCGAGGTCGAGCATGACGAGATCGTGGCTCATGGTCGGCAGCAGGGCGGCCAACGCCGGGCGGTCGATCCCCGGCATGGTGCGCAGCGCGAGCTTGGCGATGGCCATCAGCGCGCCGGTATTTCCGGCCGACAGCGCGGCGTGTGCCTGGCCGTCCTTCACCGCATTGATCGCCAGCCCCATCGAAGTCGTCTTGGCACGGCGGATCGCCTGGCTCGGCTTCTCGCTCGGGGTGATTTCGTCGGTCGTGTGGTGAACCGTGACCGCATCGCCGAGGCCCTTGTGGCGCGAGACCTCGCGGGCGATGACCGTTTCGTCGCCGAACAGGTCGAACGACAGGGTCTTGTCCTTGCGATAGGCGCGGGCGATCCCGGCGATGATCACCGCCGGGCCGCTATCGCCCCCCATGGCGTCAATCGCAATGCGCGGGCTCACGTCGGGGCGAGCTTGCGCCATGGTTCGCGGTCCGCTCAGGCCTCGGTCGAGACGATCTCGCGGCCGTTGTAGTGGCCGCACGCCGCGCACAAATTATGCGGGCGCTTGAGCTCGCCGCAGTTCGGGCACTCCTGGAAGGAGGCCGGGCTCAGAGAGTCATGGCTCCGGCGCATGTTGCGCTTCGAGGGCGAGGTCTTTCTTTTAGGGACGGCCATTTCGGCTCTTCCTCAATTTGCGATCAAAAAAATGGCGACTCTCCTCGCCCAGCTCATCGGGAAAACCCGCGGCGGCGGCCGGATCGTCGCGAACGAATGCGCCCTATAGCGAAACCCGCGCCAAGCGCAAGCGCGTCTGTTTGGGAATAGACGGTGCCGCCTGGTGCGGCGGTCTAGGGGCGAGCCAGCACTCGATCAGAGACGAACGGGTTGGTCGCGCGCTCATGGGCGAAAGTCGACATCGGGCCGTGTCCGGGGATGAAGGCAGTATCGCCGCCCATCGGCCACAGGCGAGTGGCGATGGAATCGAGCAAGTCCTGGTGATTTCCGCGCGGGAAGTCGGTGCGGCCGATCGAGCCCATGAACAGCACATCGCCGACGATCGCCAGCTTCGACGGGGGATGGTGAAGGACGACATGACCCGGCGTGTGGCCGGGGCAATGGCGAATGGCAAAGGTCAGCTCGCCGACAACAACCGTGTCGCCATCCTGGAGCCAGCGATCCGGCGTGAAGGGCTGGCCGGGCACACCGTATTTGGCGCCGTCCTCGGCCAGGCGGTCGATCCAGAACTGGTCGTCGTGGTGGGGGCCTTCGATCGGCACGCCCAGCTCGGCGGCAAGAATTCCGGCCGAGCCGCAATGATCGATGTGGCCGTGGGTGAGGATGATCTTCTCGATCGTGACATTGTGCTGGGCGGCGGCGGCCTTGAGCCGGTCGAGATCGCCGCCCGGATCAACAAACGCGCCGCGCATGGTCGCGGTGCACCACAGCAAGGTGCAATTCTGCTGCAGCGGGGTGACCGGGATGATGGTGGCCTGGAGGGTCGGGGCGCTCATGCCCGCCGGTTAGGGCGAAGGCGGCAGGCTGTCCATCGCCGGGGCGACGTGGTTCATTGCCCGGGCGGTGGCTTCGGCGCCGCGCAGGGCGTGGAGCAGGTTGCCGCCGGCGAGCCTGGTGAGGTCGGCGTCGGTCCAGCCGCGGCGGATCAGTTCGGCGAACAGCAAGGGATAGCCGTCGACGCTGGCGAGGCCGTCGGGCGCAATGTCGATGCCGTCGAGGTCGCCGCCGATGCCGACATGGTCGTGGCCGGCAATGGTGGCGACATGGTCGACGTGGTCGGCGACCTCCGCGATCGTCGCAACCGGTGCCGGGTGAGCAGCCACCCACGCCGCCACCGCCGCATCGACATCCTTGACGGTGTGGCCGGTGAGCAGGGCTTTCTGCCGCGCGGTCTCGGCGGCCTTGTCGGCGTAATAGAGACGCAGCGCGTCGGACACATAGCCGCTGTAGAAATTGACCATCACCACGCCGCCGTTGGCGCCCAGGCGCCGGAGAATGAGGTCGCTGACATTGCGCGGATGATGGTCGAGTGCCTGGGCGCTGCTGTGCGAGAAGATGACCGGGGCGCGGGCAACGTCGAGGACATCGGCCATGGTCGCTTCGCTGACGTGGCTCAGGTCGACGAGCATGCCGAGGCGGTTCATCTCGCGGACGACGGCGACACCTTCCTTGCTCAGTCCATCGTGGAGGGGCAGGTCGGTGGCGCTGTCGGCCCAGCCGGTGGTCTTGAAGTGGGTCAGCGTCATGTAGCGCGCGCCGAGGCGGTAGAATACCCGGAGCGCGGCCATACTCTCGCCGATCTGGTGACCGCCTTCGATTCCGATCAGCGAGGCGACACGGCCGGACTTGTGGATGCGGACGATGTCGTCGGCGGTGAAGGCCAGCGCGAGGTCCCCGGGGTAAGCGGCGACCAGCCGGTCGACGATGTCGATCTCCTCGATCGTCTGGCGGATCGCCTGGTCGCCATGGGTGTCGGCGTCGATGTAGACCGACCAGAATTGCGCCCCGACGCGGCCGGCGTGGAGCCGCGCCATGTCGGTCATCAGCGGCTTGTCGCGCTTGTCGGTGCCGCTCGCCAAGCCGGCGACGCTGAAATCATATTTGTCGCGCAACTCCCACGGCAAATCATTGTGACCGTCGATCAGCGGCGTGGCCTTGAGGATGCGTTCGATGCGCGCCTTGACCGCTGGGTCGATCGGGGCGGGCGCGGCGAAGGCCGGGGTCGAGCAAGCAAGCGCCGCAGCCAGCAGAATGTAGCGCATGATAAACTCCCCCAATTCCCGCCGAGGGGTTTACGGGGGGCGGCGGACAAGGGCAATGCGGCGGCGATGGCCCGCGCGCCCTTCCTGTTGTTCGACGACGCCCGGCTCGGGGGCGCGGCGCGTTTCTACCAGCAACCCCACGGGGTGATCGTCGCCAAGGCAATGGACGAGGTGCGGTCGGCGCTGGCCGAATTGCGCGCCGCCGTGCGCAGAGGTGCGCATGCAGCGGGCTACCTGGCCTATGAGGCTGGACAAGCACTGGAGCCGACCCTCGAAGCAGCGGCCCGCCAGGGCGACGGACCGTTGCTGTGGTTCGGACTGTTCGACGGCTTTGAAGCGCCCGATCTCGACACATTGCTGCCCGACCCGCGTTCGAGCTGGATCGGTGCGGTGCGGCCGCGGATCGACTTCGCAGCTTATGAGTCGGCTGCGCTTCAGGTGCGCGAGCATCTTTACGCCGGCGATTTTTACCAGGCCAACCTGACGTTTGGCTGCGACGTGCCGGTGCAAGGGTCGCCGCTGTCGCTTTATGCGCGGCTGAGGAACGGATCCCGCGCCGGCTGGGGCGGGGTTGCCGACCTTGGCGAGCGGTGGCTGGTGTCGCTGTCGCCCGAGCAATTCTTCACCATGAGTGACGGCCAGATCGAGGCCCGGCCAATGAAAGGCACCGCCCCGCGCCGCGCCGATCCGGCGGAGGATCGCGCCGAGGCCGAGGCGCTGGCCGCCGACCCCAAGCAACGGGCGGAAAATCTGATGATCGTCGACCTGCTGCGCAACGATCTGTCGCGGCTGGCGGAGGTCGGCAGCGTCGCAGTGCCGGAGTTATTCACGGTTGAGCATTACCCGACCGTCCACCAGATGGTCAGCCGGGTCACCGCCCGGCTGCGGCCAGGGGTCGACGCGGTCGAGGTGCTGGAGACGATCTTCCCCTGTGGGTCGGTGACCGGCGCACCCAAGGTGGCGGCGATCAAGGCGCTGCGCGACCTCGAGCCCAGACCGCGCGGCGCTTACACCGGGTCGATGGGCTGGATCGAACCGGGCGATCAGGGGGCGGCCTCTTTCAACGTCCTCATCCGCACCCTGGAGGGTGTAGCCGGGGAGTCGGTTTGTCGACTCGGTCTTGGATCGGGACTTGTCGTCGACAGCCGCTTGCGCGATGAATGGGCCGAGTGCCGCCTCAAGGGAGAATTCGTGCTGCAGAAGGGCCAATCGTTCGATCTCATCGAGACCATGCGGTTCGACCCGCAAGAAGGGATCGTTGATCTTGAGCGCCATCTCGACCGGATGCGCGCGTCGGCCACCGACCTCGATTTCCGCTTCGACCGGCATGGCGCACGCAACGAGCTCCAGGCCGCCACCTTCGGGCGCAAGGCACAAAGCCTGGTCCGGCTGCTGCTCAGCCCGCACGGGACGATGGCGATCCAGCTGAAGCCGATCGACGAGCCGGAGCGGCTGCCGGTCAAGGTGTCGCTCCGGCCGATGCCGGTCGAGGCCGACGATATCCGCCTACGCTACAAGACCACCGACCGCCGCTTCTGGGACGACTGCCGGCGCGCCAACGGGACGTTCGAGACCATTTTCCACGATACCGAGGGCCGCCTTACCGAGGGCAGCCGAACGAGCATTTTCGTCGAGCGGGACGGAACCATGATCACCCCGCCGCTGGCGCTTGGTCTGATGCCGGGCATTTTCCGCGGCCGCTTGATCGAGGAGGGCAAGGCGGACGAGGGCGAACTTCGCGCCGAGGATCTGGCCGACGGCTTTTTCATCGGCAATTCGGCGCGCGGGCTGATCCCGGCGGTGCTCGCCTAAGCGGTGATCGGGAAGCGCAGCAGCCGGTCGGTGACCGGCACCAGCGCCGAGGCGCCTGGCCCGACCTTCTTCAAAATCTCTGGGTGATGCGCGTCGAGCCCGCCGGTGAGCGAGCCGAATGCTGGCAGGATAAGTTTGGTGGCGCTGGCGACGAAGCAACGTCGAGACACGCTGCGGCCGCGCAGGACCAGTCGCAGCTTGGGATGGAAGTGGCCGCTAATCTCGGGACGCGGGTCACCCGGCTCGGCTTCGTGGCGAAGGACGATGCCATCGTCGACCAACTCGTCGACCAGCCGGCCGCCGCAATGATCGATGAAGCCGGCATCATGGTTGCCAACGATCCATCGCCAGTCGAGCCGGGCGGTAAGCGAAGTGAGCAGATTGCGGGCGCGCCCTGGGAGTCGGTCGCAGCCGAAGCGGTCGTGGAAGCTGTCGCCCAGGCAATAGACCGCCTCGGCACCGGTGCGCTCCACCTCCCGCTCAAGCGCGTTCAGCGTCGCCAGCGAATCATAAGGCGGCAGAAACTGGCCGCGCCGCGCGAACCAGCTCGATTTCTCGAGGTGGAGATCGGCAACCAGCAAGACGCGGCGGATGGGCCAGAACAGCGCGCCGGCACTGCTTGGGACGAACTGATGACCACCGAACGAAAAGGGAACCATGCCCGCTCATAAGCGAGGTCGGCGCTCTATTCCAACAGCTTCATGACATGGTCGCGAAGCGCACGAGCATCGTGGAGGGCATTGTGCGGGACGGCGCTGTTGGCGGCGGTAGAAAAGCCCTGCAGCGGCTGGAGGCGCAGCGTGAGCGGCGGCACCGGCATCATCTCGCCCGGACCGGTGACGAGCAGCATCGCGAGCTGGGCCAAATCCTCGGGCCAGTCGGCGACGATTTCCGGTGCCCCGTCGCCCGCCAGCCAGTGCGACAGCGCGTGAGCGGCAGCCCGGCGGGCCAGGCGGGGGCCGCGCAAATTGTCGGGCACGAGGTCGACGAACGGCATGACGTGACGTTCGACCCAGGGGTCGGCGACATCGCCGTCGATCACCAGGTACAGCTCTTCGCCACCGTCTTCGGGCACCAGCGCGAGGCTGATCAAGCGGCCGCCGAAGCCGTCGTATTCAGTGTCGAGGAAATAGCGCATTGCCTGCTTTGGACGAGCGCGGCGACGAGGGCCAGTGGCATGGGTCCGATGCGGACCCGACTGTTCGCTTACTGGAGCTTGAGTGGCGCATCGACCGAGGGCGGAGGTGGGCACTGCTCATTGCGCGCCTCGGCCTTGCGGCAGGCTTCGGCCCACAGACGCTGACGCTTGCCTGCTTCCTCCTCCGTTTTGCGCAGCGCACGGCCGCGATTCTCGTCGGCTTCGGACTGGCTGGTGGTGGCGAGGTCGACGCCCTTGGCGACGACCTTCACCGGCAAGGTGACGACGTCGAACGCGGTCTTGGCGACCGAGGTGATGCAGCCCGACAGGGTGACGAGGAGGGCGAGTGGTATGACAAGCTTCATGATTTCTCCCTAGCCGTCAAAGCCTTGAGAGAGAATGAACTAATCGAGGCGCATCGCTTCGGCGGCGAGTGCTTCGGCCTCCACCAGCAACGCTTCGTCGGCGCTGCCGGTCGGCGCCGCCTCCCGGCCGATGACGACCATCAACGGCACCGCCATCGGCGTCACCCGATTGGCGACGACGTGGGCCATGGTCGCGGCGGCTCGGTCGACCAGTCGGGCGAGGCGGCCAAGCTCGGTCATGCGGGCGCGGGCATCGTCCCATGCGGCGTTGAGCAACAGATGCCCGGGCTCGTACTTGCGCAACACGTCGTAAATGAGGTCGGTCGAGAAACTGACCTGGCGGCCCGACTTGCGCTTGCCCGGGTGCTGGCGCTCGACCAGCCCGCCGATCACCGCCACTTCGCGGAAGGCGCGCTTCAATAGATGCGACTGCTCGACCCATTCGACGAATTCCTGCTCGAGGATATCGGGTGAGAAGAGCGGCTTGGGGTCGCTCACCGGCTCCAGGCTGTAGGTGGCGATGGCATAATCGTTGGCGACGAAGCCGAGCGGTTTCAGCCCGGCGGTCTCCATCCTTTTGGTCAGCAGCATTCCGAGCGACTGGTGCGCGTTCCAGCCTTCGAAGCTGTAGACGCACATGTAGTGGCGGCCCTCCATCGGGAAGGTCTCGACCAGCAATTCGTCAGGCTGGGGGAGGATCGAGCGGCGCTGCTGCACCTCGAGCCATTCGCGGACGTCGTCGGGGAAGCGGTGCCACTGGCGGTCGTCGGCGAGGAAGTGGCGGACGCGGTCAGCCAGGTGGGTCGACATCGACATGCGCTGGCCGCCGTAGGTTACGAGCCGTGCGGCCTTGGTAGAGGCGGCGACGACGATGTCGCTGTCCTTGAAGCGTTGCACTTCGAGGCTCAATCCGGCGAAGAAGATATGGTCGCCGACGACCAGGGTCGAGGCAAACCCTTCCTCGACCCGGCCGAGCATGCGCCCGTTACCGAAACGGACGTCCATCATAGGCTGGTCGACGATCACCCCGGCATTGAGGCGGTGCTGGGCGGCGACCTGGGGGCGGGTGATACGCCACTGGCCGGGCGCAAATTCGACCAGCCGTTTGAACTTGTCGTAGGCACGCAGCGCGTAACCGCCGGTCGAGATATAGTCGAGGACGCGGCGCCAAATGTCGTCCTTCAGCCCCGCATAAGGCGCGGCGGAGCGGACTTCGGCGAGCAGATCGGCCTCGTCGAACGGGCCGGCGCAAGCGATGGCGAGGATATGCTGGGCAAGGACGTCAAGCGTCCCAGGGCGGAAGATTTCGGGGTCCAGCTCCCTGGCATCGATCGCGTCCAGGGCGGCGCGGGCCTCAAGATATTCGAAGCGGTTGCCGGGGACGACGATGCCCTGCGACGGCTCGTCGAGCCGGTGATTGGCGCGGCCAATCCGCTGCAGCAGCCGCGACGAGCCCTTGGGCGCCCCCATCTGGACGACCAGATCGACATCGCCCCAGTCGATGCCGAGGTCGAGGCTGGAGGTGGCGACCAGGGCGCGCAGCCGCCCGTCGCCCATCGCCGCTTCGACCTTGCGCCGGGCTTCGAGCGCCAGGCTGCCGTGGTGGATGCCGATCGGCAGGCCTGAATCGTTGACCTGCCACAGGTCCTGGAAGATCAGTTCGGCGAGGCTGCGAGTGTTGCAGAACACGAGCGTGGTCTTGTGCGCCTCGATCAGCTCCATCACCTGGCGCGCGGCATAGCGGCCCGAATGACCGGCCCAAGGTATGCGGCCGTCGGGGATGAGGATGCTGAGGTCGGGCTCGGCGCCCGGATCGCCGATGACTAGCCGGGTCGCATCGATGTCGCCGTCGGGGGCGAGCCAGCCGCGATAGGGGTCGGGATCGGCGATGGTCGCGCTCAAGGCGACGCGGCGCAGGTCGGGGGCAAGGTGCTGGAGCCGGGACAAAGCCAGGCTGAGCAGGTCGCCGCGTTTCTCCCGCGCGAAAGCATGAACCTCGTCGATCACCACCGTCTTCAACCCCGCGAACAGCAAATCGCTGTCGGGGTAGGACAGCAACAGACTGAGGCTTTCGGGGGTGGTCAGCAGGATGTGCGGCGGGCGGAGACGCTGGCGGGCCTTGCGGTCCGACGAGGTGTCGCCGCTGCGGGTTTCGACGCGGATGGCGAGGCCCATCTCCGCGATCGGGCCGGTCAAATTGCGGTGGACGTCGACGCCGAGCGCCTTCAGCGGCGAGACGTAGAGAGTGTGGAGGCCGTCCGCGGGACGCTCGATGAGGTCGACCAGGGTCGGCAGGAACCCGGCCAGGGTCTTGCCCGCCCCGGTCGCGGCGACGAGCAGGGTGTGCGCGCCACCGGGCGCCGCGTCGAGCATCTCGAGCTGGTGCCTGCGCGGTGCCCAGCCGCGCTTGGCGAACCAGTCGGCGATGACGGCGGGCAGAGCGGTTGGCATGGGTCCTTTCGCGGGCGGCGTGGAACGGACGCGCCGCTTGGCCGTCATAACCTTCTGATGCCCCGCCTGGGTTCCTGGATCGAGCCTTTTCCCGAAGGCATCTTCGTCAAGCCCGCCAAGGCGTGGGTCGATCCGTCACAGCCGAAGGACAGAGCGCTGGTCACTCACGGCCATGCCGACCATGCGCGCGCCGGCCACAATGCGGTGTGGGCGACGGCCGAGACGCTGGCAATCATGGACGTGCGCTATGGTCAGCAATCGGCCCATCCGGTGGCATATGGCGAGAGCGTCAGGATCGGCGAGGTCGACGTCAGCTTCGTGCCCGCCGGCCATGTCCTGGGGTCGGCGCAGGTAGTGCTCGATTTTCGCGGCGAGCGGGTGGTGGTGTCGGGCGATTACAAGCGCCGGCCCGACCCGACCTGCGCGCCGTTCGTGGTGGTGCCGTGCGACATCTTCATCACCGAGGCGACGTTCGGCCTGCCGGTGTTCCGCCACCCCGACACCGGCAGCGAGATCGACCGCTTGCTCCACCGCCTCCACGCCGAGCCGGGGCGGTGCGTGCTGGTCGGCGCCTATGCGCTGGGCAAGGCGCAACGGGTGATCGCCGAGTTGCGCGCGCGCGGGCATGACGCGCCCATCTATTATCATGGGGCGATGGAGCGGTTGTGCCGGCTGTACGAGGCGCTTGGGGTGCCGCTTGGCGAGCTGCGGCCGGTGGCGGGGGCGACCAAGGACGAGCTGGCGGGGCATATCGTGATCTGCCCGCCGTCGGCGCTCAACGACCGCTGGTCGCGGCGGCTGCCCGACCCGGTCACGGCGATGGCGTCGGGCTGGATGCGGGTGCGGCAGCGTGCGCGGCAGCGGAATGTCGAGCTGCCTTTGGTCATCTCCGACCATGCCGACTGGGACGAGCTGACCCAGACCATCCGCGACGTCGCGCCCAAGGAAGTGTGGATCACTCATGGGCGGGAGGAGGCGCTGATGCATTGGTGCATGCTCCATCAGGTCAAGGCGCGCGAACTCAACCTGGTCGGTTACGAGGACGATGAGGATGAATAAGGCAGCCGACCGACCACCCACCAGATCGCCAGCATTCCGGCAACGCTGGCCAGCCCGTCGGCCGCGTA
>JANLQS010000042.1:0-9421 GCA_031367995.1 Sphingomonas sp. | reverse complement strand
CCAGAAGCTAGCGCGCACCTTCTTGCCCTGATTGATGATCTTCTGCTGCTGCAGGAACTTCGTGAACAGGATGTAGAACGTGCCGATCGACATGCCGACCAGAACGATGAAGACGGTCCAGCTGATGAGGCCGCCTTCGTGGAGGGCCTGCATCAGGCCATAAGGGTTCGCGCTTGCGGCGGGAGCAGTTGCGGGAGTTGCCATGGTTCGTCTTTCCTCTTGAAAATCTTTGTCACCGCCGGGGTCAACCGGCGCGCCTTACTTTTGAATGCGCCAGGAAATCGTCGGCGTCGTGTACGAGTCGGTCGTCGCATTGCCGCTGTCGTCGCGGGCCGGTGTGAAACGCGCGCGCCGACGCAGAATATTGCACGTCGCCGCATCGAGTGATGAATTCCCCGACGACTGGGAAATGCTGCACGCGCTCACCCGTCCGTCGGTCCCGATCTGCAGGGTCGCTCGGACATTCCCTTCAACCTCATCGCGAAGAGCTGACGGCGGATAGTCGTCCGTGCTGAACAGCGACCGGACGTCACCCTTGGCCTTCGCCACTTCAACCTTGCGCGGCGCCGGCGGGGCCGGCGGCGCGGGAGGCGCCGGCGTGGCGCGCGGCGTGATGATGACCGGCTGGATGACCGGGCTCGTCTGAATCTGCGGCGCCGGCGACTCGATCCGCACCAGTGGCGGCGGCGCGCTCACCTGCGGCGGCGGCGGAGTCTTGTTGTCCGGCGGGGGCGGCGGCTTCTCCTCGGGGGGCGGCGGCTCTTCCTTGACGTCGAACGTCTTGAGGTCGTCGATCTTCTTCTTGATCACGTTATAGCCGAGCCCGGTCACCAATGCGTAGCCGAGCAGGGCGTGGATGAGCGCGACGATGACGATTGCCGCCTTCCGGTTCGAGCCCATTTCTTTGCGATTAGCGTAAGACATTAAACCGCAAGTCTCCTTGTTCCGCGGGTGGAACCACGGTCGGACGAGGCCGAACCATAGCCAGACGCCCTCGATTGGGACTGCCGATGTATCATCATATCATCGGCAGCAAGCGCGCTTCCTTAATGAACGCCCAATGACCGCGCAATCGATTTTGTTCCGCCTCCGACCTGCTTTCGCCGCTTGCGAGGCGGTCACGGCGCGATCCCGTCGAACGAGGCAATCTCGACTCCGACGCCGCGCGCATCGGGATAGACATCGGGCTTGAGCGATCGGATGCGCAACGCCGTCACCCGGTGCATCGCCGACAGCCGCTCGAAAATTGCGTGGACCAATGTTTCCTGGAGATTGAAGCGCCGCTCCGTCGCCAGCCGCCGGACCTCGCCGACGACATAGTCATAATCCCACGCCGCGGCCGGTTCGTCGGCCTCGGGCGCGCGCTCTATTCCCTCGATCCACAGCTCGATCGTGAGGTGCAATCGCTGCGGAATGCCGCGCTCGAATTCGTGGAAACCGATGTCGGCCATGACTTCGAGCGAATCGATCAGGATGCGACCGCTCGCGGGCCTTACCGCGTCGGGCACCATGCCAATCAGGTTGATCGCGTCACCGTCCATCATCGCTCCAGGAACTGCACGTCGCGCGGCAAGGCCATGAACCGCTGCCCGCCGTCGATCACCAGCGTCTGCCCGGTCATCGCCGGCTGGGCAATGAGGAAGCGCAACGCCTCGGCGACCATCGTCACGTCGACTCCTGCCCCGAGCGGGTTGAGCGCATGCGATCGGGCGAATCCCGCCTCATCCTGCGCCCCCGACGGCAGCATCTGCGCCGGGGAGATGGCATTGACCCTTATGCCCTGCCCGGCGAGCGCCCGCGCCGCCACCTCGGTCAGCCCGGCCAGCGCATATTTGCTCAGCGTATAAGACAGGAAATCGGGATTGGGCGCGACCAGCTTGGCGTCGGTGATATTGACCGCCAGCGCGGGTCCGCCAGTGTGCCTGCGGGCCAGCTCGGCGATCAACAGCATCGGCGCCGCGGCGTTGACCGCCATGTGCGCCGCAAACTCGCCAACATCGGGCGCGTCGAGCGAATCCCCGGCGAACCGCGCGGCATTATTGACCAGCAATGTCACCGGCCCCGGCGCCGCACCGAAAATCGTTGTTGCGCAACCCGGGTCAACCAGATCGGCGACGACTTTGATCGCGCCGTCGGGTACGTCGTCACCGTCGTGATGGACATGCGCCACAACCCGCCAGCCGTCGGCCAGCAGCGCCTCGCATATCCCCCGCCCGACCCGCCGCGCGGCCCCGGTGACGATGGCTGTTCTGGGACTGTCCATGACCCCCCATACCGCTCGCCCCGGGCTTGTCGAAGGGCTGACCTTCGCTGCCGCGGAAAAAACAGGACTTCGACCACTCGGCCCGAACGGAGTTTTGTGTCGCCGTGCTTTGCTCTAAGGCCGCGCCGATGCCCGAGACCCGCCCCCCGATCGACTTTGCCGGTCACAGCCTGGCCACGCTCGCCGCGGCAATCGCGGCGCGCGGCGGCACACCGCCGGTCGACCGCTGGCATCCAACTCACTGCGGCGACAGCGAAATGCGCATCGCCCGCGACGGCAGCTGGACTCACCAGGGCCGCCCGATCACCCGCCCGGCGATGGTGCGGCTGTTCTCGACTGTGCTGCGGCGCGAGCCCGACGGCAGCCATGTCCTCGTTACCCCGGTCGAGAAATTGTCGATCGAGGTCGAAGGCACCGCCTTCCGCGCGGTCGAAATGACGATGGACGGCGACGGCGACCGGCGCCAGGTCGCGTTCCGCCTCGATTCCGGCGACGCCCTCATCGCCGGTCCCGATCATCCGCTGATCGTGGTCGAGGGCGACGGCGGCCCTTCGCCGCGACTCGCCGTCCGCCACGGGCTCGAAGCGGAGATTGCCCGGCCGCTTTATTACGAGCTGGCCGAGATCGCGCTGGCCGAGGGCCATGACCCGCCCGGCATCTGGTCGGATGGCGCCTTCTTTCCGCTCACCCCGGGGGTTGCCCTATGACCCTCATCGAGCGGCTCGTCGCTGCTTTGGCCCTTGCCGCCCCGGGCGACCTGCTGCCCGGCGACCTCCACGATGGCGTTGGCCATGGCGAGGCGCTGCGCGAGGCGGCGGTGCTGGTGGCGATTACCGAGCGGGCCGAACCCGGTGTGCTGCTGACCGAGCGCCGCCATGACTTGCGCGTCCACGGTGGCCAGATCGCCTTCCCCGGCGGCCGCATCGACGATGGCGAAACCGCCGAACAGGCCGCGCTACGCGAAGCGTGGGAGGAGATCGCGCTCGACCCGGCCGTGGTCCGCATCGTCGGACAGGCCGACCATTACCGCACCGTCACCGGTTTCGGAGTCACGCCGGTGATCGGCATCGTCCCGCCCGACGTCGCGCTCAAGGCCAATCCGCACGAAGTCGCCAGCTGGTTCGAAGCGCCCCTCGCCTTCCTCCTCGATCCCGCCAACCAGCAGCGCAAGACCGCCCATTTCCGCGGTCGCGAGCGCAGCTATTTCGAGATTTCGTGGAAGGGCCGGCAAGTGTGGGGCGCGACCGCGGCGATGATCGTCAACCTGACCCGGCGGCTGCAGTGGAGCTGAACCCCGACAGCTGGCTCGAGCGGCCCGGCATCCGCCGCTTGCTCGCCGCGCTCGACGCCGAGCACGGTCAGGCGCGGTTCGTCGTCGGCGAGGTGCGCTATGCGCTGCTTGGTCTCGATTCGCAGGATATCGACCTCGCCACCACCTTCGCTCCGGCCGACGTCATCGCCCGGCTCGAGGGGGCTGGCATCAAGGCCGTCCCGACCGGCTTCGAGCATGGCACGATCACCGCCGTCAGCTCCGGCACGGTGGTCGAGGTGACGACCCTGCGCTGCGACGTCTCGACCGACGGCCGCCGTGCCACCGTTGCTTTCACCGACAATTGGCAGGCCGACGCCGCGCGCCGCGACTTCACCATCAACGCCCTCTATGCCGACCCCGCCACCGGCCAGGTCCACGATTACTTCGGCGGCGAGGCGGATATCGCCGCGCGCCGCCTGCGCTTCATCGGCGACCCGTTGCAGCGCATCGCTGAGGATCATCTGCGAATTCTCCGCTTCTTCCGCTTCCACGCCCGCTTCGGCGAGGGCGAACCCGACGCCGCCGGCCTCGACGCCTGCACGCAGCGCGCCAACGATTTGATGGCGCTGTCGCGCGAACGCATCGCCGACGAACTGCTCAAGTTGCTCGGCCTGCCCGATCCGTCGCCGACCGTTGCGCTGATGCAGCGGCGCGGCATTTTCACGCCGGTTTTGCCGGAAATCATCGCCGACGCCGGGGCCGCCGTCGCTGCCCTCGCCGCGGCCGAACAGGCCGCCGGGATTGACCCGCGCCCGCTGCGCCGACTCGCCGCCATCCTGCCGCGCGACCCGGCGCTGGCGGAGAAGATCGGCGCCCGGCTCAAGTTGTCGAACAAGGCCCGCAAGCGCCTCGCCGCCGCCGCCGCCCCGGACCTCGGCCAAAACCCGCGCGCGCTGGCTTACGCCATTGGCTCCGAAGGCGCCGAGGATCGCCTGCTCCTCGCCGGGGACAGCGCCGCCGCCGCCGCGATCGGCGCCTGGCCAGTGCCGCGCCTGCCGCTCACCGGCGGCGCCCTCATCGCCCGCGGCGTGCCGCAAGGCCCGGCCGTGGCGAAAACGCTTCGGGCGATCGAACAATCGTGGGTCGCAGCCGGATTCCCAACCGGCGCCGCGTTCGACGCCTTGGTCGACGCCGCTTTGCCTTAAGCGCGCACCAGCGCGCCCGAGGCGATCACCGGCCCGGTCGGCAGCCCGCTCGGCGATCCGCCCGCCGGTTCGACCGACACCGCCAGCATCACCCCCTCGGTGAAGGCCGCCGCCACCTCGACCGGAAGCACCGCGTGCATCGGCTTGTCGGGCGGCATCACCCCCATCGAGTGCGGCTTGCCGCCCTTGGGGATCATCCACAATTCGTGGGTTTCCTTCGACCCGGCGGAAATTCCCGCCGCCGCCGCGACCACCAGGTTGCGGCTCATCGGGTCGAACGTCGCCACCAGCCGCGCCGGGCCGGTGTCGCCGGCCATCGTCGCAACCAGCGCGCCTTGCCCCGCGACCCGTTCGACCGGCGCCGGCGCAATCAATTCCCCGGGCCGCACCATCACCACCAGCGCCAGCGCCGCGGCCATCACGCCAGCCGCGCCCGCCAACCCGCGCCAAGCGGCGACCTTGCGCTTCAATTGGACCACGTTGGCATGATCGCCCGCGTCGCCGATCCGCCGCTCGACCTTGGCCAGCAGTCCGGCCGGCGGTGCGACCGGCTCGATTTCCCCGGCCATCGGCGCCAGCCGCCCGCGCCATCGCGCAACCGCTTGGGCAAAGCCGGCATCCTCGGCTTCAAGCTGCCGCGCCTGTGCAGCCTCGCTGCCGTCGAGCACGCCCAGCGCATGCTCGGCGGCCAGCAGGTCGCGCTCCTGCTCGGCGGTGAAGGCGTCGTCGTCGGTCATCGCTCGAGGCACCCCTTCAGCCGCATCAGGCCGCGCCGGATCCAGCTTTTCATCGTTCCCAGCGGAACGCTCTCGCGCTCGGCCAGCTCGGGGTAGCTGAGGCCGTCGAAGAAAGCGGCGCGGATCATCGCCCGCGGTTTTTCATCGAGTTCGTCGAGGCAGCCGCCGAGCCGCCGACCGTCCTCGGCCAGTTCGATCAGGTCGAACGCCGTCGGTGCGTCGTCGGCGACATCGTTGGCGGCATCGATCGGCACGCCGCCTGGCTTGCGCCTGCGGATGCGGTCGATGGCGGCGTTGCGGGCGATTCCGGCCAGCCAGCTCATCGCCCCGGCCCGCGCCGGATCATATTGCCCGGCCCGCGTCCACACCCGGACGAAGACTTCCTGGAGGACATCCTCGGCGTCGGGTTCGGACCGCAGAACCCGCATGCACAGCCCGAACAGCCGGGCCGAGGTCAGCGCGTACAGCCGCGACAAGGCGCCGCGGTCGCCGCGCGCAATCTCGCCCAGCAATCGCGACAGCAGCCGCGACTCGATCCCTTCGGTGTTGCTCGGTTGAACGCCCGCCATCGCCCGACTGATAGACACTCCCGCGACAAAGCAAAGCCGCGAAGCGCCGGGCGGCTGGTCTCGGCGGGGACGGGAAACGGCGAGACTTGTCTGTGCCGGCCCCCTCCCGCCCCGCCGAGTGAGGCTCCGGCCGAGGGCGCAGCCAGAACCCCGTCCGGTCACGGCTTCAAGGCCGTTTTCAGAGGTTCGTTGAAACCCTTGCCGCGTGAAGTGCCGGCGGGGATTGCTTGCGGTCGGGCCACGACCGGCTGGACTTGGAAGGGTGTCATCGACAGCATCGCGTCTCTCCTCACGGCTCATCGCCTGTGCGAAAGATACGGGGCGGACCGCGCGGCGGATGCACCGGCGGCCGCCAGCGACTTTAGTTGGCGAGCGCTCTCAGTACCGCGCGGATCAGCAGCACCGGGTCGACCGGCTTGCGCAGTATCTGGGCGCGCGGCAGCGTGTCGGCAATCCGCTGGCGCATGCTGTCATCGGCATAGCCGGTGACGAAGATCACCGGCGCCGGCCGCGCCGCGCAGATGGTCAAGGCGGTCTCGACGCCGTCGGCCCCGGCGCCGAGGTTGACGTCGGTCACGAGCAGCCCCGGGGCATGCGCCCGCGCCTCGTCGAGCGCCTGCGCGCCGGTGGCGGCGACCGCGACGGAGTCGAACCCGGCTTCTTCGAGGACGTTGACGATCATCCACGCGATCATCGATTCGTCCTCGACGACCAGAATCGGGGTGGCGTGAAGGTCGCGTCCGGCGCTGCCGCGGTTGCCGGGTGGGGGAACCGGCTCGGGCACGCCCGGCGGTCGGTCGGGGCTAAAGCGATGAACCCGTTGGTGCATCGTGCCTTCCCTGCTCAATCGCGGCGGAAAGACAAGCGAAAATGCAATCCGTCGGGGTCCCAGCGGCTTTCGCTGCTGCCCTGTAAATCATGTTTCACATTGAGCGCGATCATCTTGCTACCGAAGCCGGAACGCTCGGGGGCGGAAATATGTTGCCCGCCACGCTCGGTCCAGCTCAGCGTGACTTCGTCCTTGGCCACCGACCATTGCACCTCGACCCGGCCCTCGGCGGTCGCCAGCACGCCATATTTGATGGCGTTGGTGATGAGTTCGTGGAGGATCATGCTGATGCTCAGGAACTGGCGCGGCGACAAGGTCAGTTCCGGGCCCTCGACATGCACCCGCCCGTCGGCCGCGAACGGCTCGATCGCCGCCGTGATCAGCTCGCCCAGCGAGGCCCGCTCCCAAGTCGCCGCGGTCAAAATCTCGTGCGCCCGGCCAAGCGACGACAGCCGCCCGGTAAAGGCTGGCGCGAACTGCTCTAGCGAAGTCGACGAGCGCGCCGTCTGGTGGGCAATCGCGCCGACCACGCCGAGCAGATTCTTGACCCGGTGGTTGAGCTCGTCGACCAGCAATTTCTGCCGCCGCTCATGCTCGCGCCGCTCGCTGATGTCGCGAAGGAAGCCGAGAAACATCGGTTCGCCGAACTCGCTCGTCCGGGTTATCGACAATTCGACCGGCAGCTCGTGCCCGTCCCGGTGCAGCGCCTCAATTTCGATATGCTTGTCGATCACCGGCCCTTCGCCAGTGGCGAGGTAATGGGCCAGGCCCGCCTCATGCGCGTCGCGATAGCGTTCGGGGATGATCATCGCGCTCATGCGCTGATCCTCGGCCTCGGCGAACGACCAGCCGAAGGTAGCCTCGGCGACGTCGTTCCAGCCGGCGATGGTGCCGTCGATTCGCATCACGACCACCGCGTCGAGCGCGGTTTTCAGCACCGCGCCCAGCTGGGCCGTGTCGATGTTACGCGCGATACTCACTACGCCCGGGTAACGATTATTTCACGCGCGTCCAGTGGGTTGCGCGGACTTTTCTAGGCCGCGCGGATGATCGCCGCTTCGCGCTCCAGCAGCTTGGCGACGTCGGCCGCGCGCAGCGGTTTCGACAGCAGGAAACCCTGCACCGACGAACAGCCCTGGGCGATCAATTGCTCGAGCTGTTCGTTTTCTTCGACCCCCTCGGCGGTCGTTTCCATGCCGAGCGCGCGAGCGAGGTCGGTGATCGCCCGCACCACGGCGCTGGCGTTGGGCTTGGTGATCAGCGCCTGGATGAAACTGCGGTCGATCTTCAATTTGTCGAACGGAAAGCTCTGCAAATAGCTTAGCGACGAGTAACCCGTGCCGAAATCGTCGAGCGCGATGCGGATGCCGAGCGAGCGCAGCGAATGGAGCAAACGCAGCGTCGCCTCGCCGCCTTCGAGGAACACCGATTCGGTGATTTCCACCTCCAGCCGTTGCGGCGCCAGCCCGCTGTTGGCGAGCGCGCGGAGGATCTCGTCGCTGAGGCCGGGCCGGCGGAACTGGACCGACGAGACGTTGACCGCGACGCGCAGTTTCTCGGGCCAGCCGACGGCGTGGCGGCACGCTTCGCGCAACGCCCATCCGCCGATCGGGATGATCATGCCATTGTCCTCGGCGACCGGGATGAACTCGGCCGGCGACACCAATCCGCGGGTCGGGTGGTTCCACCGGATCAGCGCCTCGAACGACCCGACGCGCTGATGCTCGAGGTCGAACAGGGGCTGGAAATACAATTCGAATTCGCCGCGCTCGATCGCCAACGCCAGGTCGCTTTCGATCTGCCGCCGCGCCTGCGCCCGCTCGTTCAAGCTATGCTCGAAGAAACCGGTGCCGCCGCCGCCATCGGCCTTGGCCCGGTTCAGGGCGAGGTCGGCATTCTTGAGCAGGGTCGCGACGTCGCCGCCGTCTTCGGGTGCGATGGCCACGCCGATGCTCGCGCCGGGGACGATGCGGTGACCGTCGATGACCATTGGCCGGCCGACCGCTTCGATCAGCCCGGCGGCCATGCGCTCGACTCCGTCGCGCGCGTCGCCAAGCGGCTGGACGATGACGAATTCGTCGCCGCCGAGGCGCGCGACGAAGCAATTTTCGGCCGCCGCGCCGAGCCGCCCGCCGATCTCTACCAGCAGCGCGTCGCCGGCGCCGTGGCCGAGCGAATCATTGACCGTCTTGAACTGGTCGAGGCCGAGGCAGTGGACCGCCACCGCGCCGTCGCGTCCGCCCCGCGTCGCCAGCAAATGATTGAGGTGGCGCTTGAACATCGCCCGGTTGGGCAGCCCGGTCAGCACGTCGTTGAAGGCCAGTTCGGTGATGCGTTTTTCGCGGTCCTCGATCTGCGTCGCCATGCGGTTGAAGCCGTGTGCCAGCCGCGCCAGTTCGTCGTCGCCTTGAACGACAAGTTCGATCCGCTCGCCCTCGGCCAGCCGCCCCGCCGCCCGGTCGAGCCGCGCCAGCGGCTCGGTGATTCGCCGCGCCGACCGCCACGTCATCGCCACCACCAGCAACACGCCGAGCAGGCCGATCAGCGCCACCACCCACTGCACCGG
>JANLQS010000006.1:0-24993 GCA_031367995.1 Sphingomonas sp. | reverse complement strand
GGATGCGGTGGGCGAGGGTCCATCGTCCCGACCATGCGAGGACGAGGTCGTCCTCGTCACTCCTCTCCGAAACGATATCCGACGCCATACAGGGTCTCGATGCTGTCGAAGCCGTCGTCGACGGCGCGGAATTTGCGGCGGATGCGTTTGATGTGGCTGTCGATCGTGCGGTCGTCGACATAGACGTCGTCCTGATAGGCGATGTCGAGCAATTGATTGCGCGATTTTACCACCCCCGGCCGCTGCGCGAGTGCCTCGAGGATGAGGAATTCGGTGACGGTCAGAACGACTTCCCGGCCGTCCCAAAGCACCTTGTGGCGGGCCGGGTCCATGATCAGGCGGCCGCGCTCGATCAGCGGCGCTTCCTCGCCGCCGCGGCCGCCGTCGGCGAGCGCGCTGCCCCGAGCCAGCGCCTGTCGTCTGAGGATGGCGCGGATGCGGGCGATCAGCAGCCGCTGGCTGAACGGCTTGGCGATATAATCGTCGGCGCCCATCGCCAGTCCGAGCGCCTCGTCGAGTTCGTCGTCCTTCGATGTCAGGAAGATGACGGGCATGGCGCCGATCTCGCCGCCCATTTCGCGCACCCGGCGCAGCAGTTCCATCCCGTCCATCTGCGGCATCTTGATGTCGAACACGCCGAGGTCGGGTTCATTGTCGGCGAAGGCGCGCAGCGCCGCCGCGCCATCGGTGTAGACGCGGGTGATGAAGCCCTCGGCCTGCAGGGCGATGGACACCGAGGTCAGGATGTTGCGGTCGTCGTCGACCAGCGCGATCACTTGGCTCATCGCCGCTCCTTGCCAGCCGACGCGATAGCCAGCCGCTCCCCGCGGCACAAGGTGCGACGAGCCGCTTTGACCGTCGCCGGGCTGCTCTGTATAGGCACCGCCATGAGGCAGGCGGCGGGCGCTCCATTCGGGAAGCCCTCTTTGGCATTTCAAGGAGATAGAGTGTGAGCGAGCGGATTCCGGCGCATCGGCTGGACGCCCAGGGGATCGAGTCCAGCGCGACGATTCACTGGAACCTGACCACCGCCCCGCTGGTCGAGTTGGCGATCGCGCGCGCCGAGGGGGAGCTGGCCAAGGACGGCCCGCTGGTGGTCAAGACCGGCAGGCACACCGGCCGTTCGGCGCAGGACAAGTTCACCGTCCGCGACGCGGAAACCGAAAATACCGTATGGTGGGGCAAGTCGAACAAGCCGATGGCGCCCGAGGCGTTCGCCGCCCTCAAGGCCGATTTCCTGACCGAGCTGGCCAAGCGCGACACGTTGTTCGTCCAGGACCTCTACGGCGGCTCGCAGCCCGAGCATCGGGTGCGCGTCCGCGTCGTCACCGAATATGCCTGGCACAGCCTGTTCATCCGCACGATGCTGGTTCGCCCGGCGGCCGCGGAGTTGGTCGGCTTCGTGCCTGAATATACCATCATCGACCTGCCCGGCTTCCGCGCCGATCCGGCGCGCCACGGCTGCCGCAGCGAGACGGTGATCGCGGTCAATCTGACCGAGAAACTGATCCTCATCGGCGGCACCGAATATGGCGGCGAGATGAAAAAGTCGGTGTTCGGCCTGCTCAATTATCTGCTGCCGCCGCAGGGCATCATGCCGATGCACTGCTCGGCCAACATCGGCCCCAACGGCGACACCGCGATCTTCTTCGGCCTGTCCGGGACCGGCAAGACGACCCTGTCGGCCGACAAGGCGCGCACGCTGATCGGCGACGACGAACATGGCTGGTCGGACACCGCCGTGTTCAATTTCGAGGGCGGCTGCTACGCCAAGATGATCCGCCTGTCGGCCGACAGCGAGCCGGAGATTTACGCCACCACCAAGCGCTTCGGCACGGTGCTCGAGAATGTCGTGATGGACGAGGAAACGCGTGATCTCGACCTCGACGACGCGACGCTGGCCGAGAACAGCCGCGGCGTCTATCCGATCGACTTCATCCCCAATAGTTCCGAACAGAACATGGGGCCGCTGCCGAAGAATGTGGTGATGCTGACCGCCGACGCGTTCGGCGTGCTGCCGCCGATCGCCCGGCTCACGCCCGACCAGGCGATGTACCATTTCCTGTCGGGCTACACCGCCAAGGTCGCCGGCACCGAAATCGGCGTGACCGAGCCCGAGGCGACCTTTTCGACCTGCTTCGGCGCGCCGTTCATGCCGCGCCATCCGTCGGTCTACGGCAACCTCCTCAAGCAGCGCATCGCCGAGGGCAATGTCACCTGCTGGCTGGTCAACACCGGCTGGACCGGCGGCAAATATGGCGTCGGCAATCGCATGCCGATCAAGGCGACCCGCGCGTTGCTCAACGCCGCGCTCGACGGCAGCTTGAACCAGGCCGAATTCCGCAAGGATCACAACTTCGGGTTCGACGTCCCGGTCGCGGTGCGCGGATTGGAAGAATTGGGCGTCGGCAACGGCATTCTCGATCCCCGCTCGACCTGGGCCGACAAGGACCAGTATGACCGCACCGCGGCCAGGCTGGTCGACCTGTTCGTCGACAATTTCGCCGAATTCGCCGAGCATGTCGAAGAAGGTGTCCGCCAGGCCGGCCCGAAGGTCGCCGCCGCCGCGTAAACGGAACGGCCCCGCGCGCCGATCATTGAGGGACCGTTCCCCCCGAAGGAGTTGGTCGATGGACTTGATGAATGCGCTCGCCCAGGCTGGTGGTGTCGAAGCCATTTCGCGCGAGACCGGCGTCGATCAATCGACCGCGCAGAGCGGTCTCGGCGCGCTCCTGCCGGCGGTGGTCGACGGCATGCGCGGGCAGGCCGACGCCCATCCCCAGGGCTTCGGCGGCCTCGCCTCGATCCTCGCCGGCCTCGGCGGCGACGGGCTGCTGTCGAATGTCCTCGGACCCGAGCCGACCGACGTCAGCCACGGCGACGATGTGCTCGGGCAGATCTTCGGCAACAAGGACACCAGCCGCGCGGTCGCCGCCGACGCGTCGCAGAAGAGCGGCCTGTCGCCCGATTTGCTCAAGAAGATGCTGCCGATCGTCGCCATGCTCGTCGCCGGCTATCTCGCCAAGCAGGCCCACGTTTCGCCCGCGCCAGCCGGCACGGGCCCCGACGCGGCGCCCGCCCTGGCCGCGCCCGATGGCGGCATCCTTGGCCAGATCTTGGGCGGTGCCGGCGGCGGCGGCGGCATCCTCGGCTCGATCCTCGGCGGCCTGATGCGGCGCTGACACTGCCGCGCACTTGACGACCGCCGCCCCGGCTTTCAGCAGGGGCGGATGACGCTGACCCTGTTCGACCGCCCGGCCTTGCTGTTCCTCCCCGCGAGCAATCCGCGGGCGATTGCCAAGGCGCGGGCCAGCGCCGCCGATCTCGTCGTCCTCGACCTCGAGGATGCGGTGAAGCCCGAAGATAAGGCGTCGGCGAGGGCCGCGTCGGTCGAGGCACTGGCGACGCCGTGGCCGATGCCGGTCGCCATTCGCGTCAACGGCACCGCCACGCCCGACCATGCGGACGATCTTGCGGCGGCAGCCGAGTCCCGTTGCGATTTCGTGATCATCCCCTCGGTCCGCGCGGTCAGCGATATTCCGATACTGCAAAAACCCGTCGCGGCGATGATCGAAAGCGCCAGCGCGGTGCTCGACGCCGCCGCCATTGCCCGTTCCTGCCAGGCGCTGATCGCGGGAACCAACGACCTTGCCGCCGACCTCCGTCTGCCGGCCGGGGCGGGGCGGGGACCGATGAGTCACGCTTTGCAACATATCCTCCTGTGCGCCCGCGCCGCTGGCATCGCCGCGTTCGACGGCGTGTTCAACCGCCTCGACGACCTCGCCGGTTTCGCCACTGAGGCAGCGGACAGCCGGGCCCTCGGCTTCGACGGCAAGAGCCTGATCCACCCCGACCAGATCGCTCCGTTTCACGCCGCCTTCGCCCCGTCCGAAGAGGAACTTGACCGCGCCCGCCGCCTGGTCGCCGCCGCCAGCGGTGGCGCCGAGCGGTTTGAAGGGGCGATGGTCGAGGCGATGCACGTCGAGTCCGCCCGCCGATTGCTTGACCGCTACGCCTGAACCCCTTGGCGAATCGGCCAATCGCTGCCAAAGGCGCGCATGGCCCAACACAACGCGCTCCCCGACATCCCGCTTGGACTGACCTTCGACGACGTGCTGCTGCAGCCGCTCGCCTCCGATGTGCTGCCGTCCGCGGTCGATACCAGCAGCTTCCTCACCCGCGCGATCCCGCTCAACATCCCGATCCTGTCGTCGGCGATGGATACGGTGACCGAAGTCGACATGGCGATCGCGCTGGCCCAACTCGGCGGCATCGGCGTGCTTCACCGCAACATGGACGTCGAAGTGCAGGCGGCGGCGGTGCGCGCGGTCAAACGGTTCGAAAGCGGCATGGTCGTCAACCCGATCACCATGACCCCCGACCAGTCGCTGGCCGACGCGCTCGAGCTGATGAAGGCCAACCGCATCAGCGGGATCCCGATCGTCGAGAAAAGCGGCAAGCTGGTCGGCATCCTCACCAACCGCGATGTCCGCTTCGCCGAAAATCCGCGCCAGCCGGTGCGCGAAATGATGACCGCCGACAATCTCGCCACCGTCCGCGAAGGTGTCACCCAGGAGGAAGCGCGGCGGATCCTCCACCAGCGGCGGATCGAGAAATTGCTGGTGGTCGACGACGGCGGCCATTGCGTCGGCCTGATCACGGTCAAGGACATCGAAAAAGCGGTCGCCTCGCCGCTCGCCACCAAGGACGGCGAAGGCCGCCTGCGCGTGGCTGCCGCGACGACCGTCGGCGACAATGGCTTTGAGCGCTCGCGCGCCTTGGTCGAGGCCGGCTGCGACTGCATCGTCATCGACACCGCCCACGGCCACAACCGCGACGTCGCTCGCGCGGTCGAGCGCTTGAAGGCGTTGTCGAACAGCGTCCAGGTGGTCGCCGGCAACGTCGCCACGGCCGACGCCGCCAAGGCGCTGGCCGATGCCGGGGCCGACGCCATCAAGGTCGGCATCGGGCCGGGTTCGATCTGCACCACGCGGATCGTCGCCGGCGTCGGCGTGCCACAGTTGACCGCGGTGATGGCCGCCGCCTCGGCCGCATCGAAGGCCGGCGTCCCGGTCATCGCCGACGGCGGCATCCGCACCTCGGGAGATATCGCAAAGGCGCTGGCCGCGGGCGCATCCACCGTGATGGTCGGCTCGCTCCTCGCCGGGACCGAGGAAGCGCCGGGCGAAACCTTCCTCTACCAGGGCCGCGCCTACAAGGCGTACCGCGGCATGGGCAGCGTCGGCGCGATGGCGCGCGGCTCGGCCGACCGTTATTTCCAGCAGGACATCAAGGACCAATTGAAGCTCGTCCCCGAGGGCATCGAGGGCCAGGTCGCCTACAAGGGTCCGGTGCGCGACATCATCCATCAACTGGTCGGCGGGGTGAAGGCGGCGATGGGCTACACCGGCAGCCCGACCATCGCCGATCTTCAGAAGCGCGCGCAGTTCGTCCGCATCACCAATGCGGGCTTGAGCGAAAGCCATGTCCACGACGTCACCATCACCCGCGAAGCCCCCAATTATCCGACCCGCTAGGTGATCCTATCCTCCCGCACCCAGGCCGCGATCGAGATTCTTGATCAGGTGATCGCCTCGGCCGAGGCCGACGGCCCGCCCGCCGACGCGGTCGTTCAGCGCTATTTCAAAACGCGCCGTTACGCCGGGTCGAAGGACCGCCGGGCGGTGCGCGAACTGGCCTTTCGCGCCATCCGCGCGGTCGGTGAGCGCCCCGCCAGCGGTCGCACGGCGATGCTGGCGCTTGCCGCGGGGGACGCCGAACTGGCCGCGACGTTCGACGGCTCCACCCATGGTCCCGCGGCGATCGGCGAAGCGGAACAGGGGGCCGAACTGTCCCTCCTGCCGCACTGGATCGAGGCCCGGCTGTCGTCGCAGGTTGGCGCCGACGAATGGCCGGCGTTGCTCGAACGCGCGCCGCTCGACCTGCGCGTCAACGCCGCGCGATCGCCGCGCGACGTCTTGACGCCGCATTTTCCGGGCGCCACGCCGACCCGGCTCAGCCCGTGGGGGCTGCGCCTTCCGCCCGATAGCCAAATCAGCAACGATCCGGCCTTCACCGACGGGCGCGTCGAAGTGCAGGACGAGGGCAGCCAGCTGATCGCTTTGGCCTGTGCCGCCGCCGACGGCATGACCATCGTCGACCTGTGCGCCGGGGCCGGGGGCAAGGCGCTGGCGCTCGCCGCCGCCGCGCCCGGCGCGCGAATCGTCGCCGCCGACACCAACCGCCCGCGCCTGGCGCAGCTCGATCCGCGCGCCGCCCGCGCCGGTGCGACGCTCGAAACCCGCTTGCTCGATGGCGGGCGCGAGGCCGAGCAGCTCGCCGACCTCGCCGGACTGGCCGATGTCGTGCTGGTCGATGCGCCGTGCAGCGGATCGGGCACCTGGCGGCGCAACCCCGAAGGCCGCTGGCGCCTGACGCCCGATCGGCTCGACCGCGTCGTCGCCCTTCAGGCGCGCCTGCTCGACCTCGCGGTACCGCTGGTCCGCCCCGGCGGCGCTTTGGTCTATGCCACTTGCTCGATCCTGGCCGCCGAGGGCGCGGGCCAGGCGGATGATTTCTTAGGCCGCCATTCATCTTGGTGCGGGCAGGATGTCGGCTTCGGTGGCGGACGCGACGACGGCGCTGGCAGATTGCTCACCCCGGCGCACGATGCCACCGATGGCTTTTTCGTCGCGCGCTTCACCGGCCCATGCTAGGGAAGCCCGACTGGTTGGAGATTTTCATGCGTTTTTCGCCGCTTGCGCTCACTCTCGGCCTCGCCGCCTCGGCCATGTCGGTCGCGGTCAGCGGGCAGAAACCCGACGATCAGATCGCCCCGCGGTCGGTCGCGCTGGTGCAGCGGGCACAGGCCGCCCTGACCGCCGGCAACCTCGACAGCGCCGATGACCTGCTCGAGACCGCTTTGGCGGTCGATCCGCGCAACCGCGCCGCGTTCGTCGCGCTCGGCCGCGTGGCGATCCGCGAGAAATTGTTCGGCAAGGCGATTCGCCTGACCAACAAGGCACTGGCGCTTGAGCCGACCGACCGCGATGCGATTGCGGTGCAGGGCCAGGCGATGGTCGAATTGGGCGCGCTGCCGCGGGCCAAGGACAATCTCGCCAAGCTTCAGAAGCTGTGCGCTGGCCCGTGCCCCCAGGTTGCGATGCTGTCGGCGGCGATCACTCGCGGCCCGGCGCTGGCCGTTTCGACCACCAAGCTGCCGCTCAAGAAGGTCAATTAGGCCTTCGTCAGCAGCCGGGCGACGGCGGCAAACTCTTCGACACTGACGGTTTCCGCCCGGCGGTCACCGGCAATCCCGACCTCGGCCAGCGCATCGAGCGCGCCGGGCATACTTTTCAGCGACTGGCGAAGCATCTTGCGCCGCTGACCGAAAGCGGCGGCGGTGAGCTGTTCTATAACCGTTGGCGACACGCCTTGCGGCGCGGCCGTGGGCACGAAGTGGACCACCGCCGAGGCGACCTTGGGCGGGGGCACGAACGACGAGCGGTGGACCACCATCGCGATCCTCGGGGTCGCGCGCCACTGCGCCGCCACCGCCAGCCTGCCAAAAGCATCATCCCCGGCCTTGGCGACGATCCGCTCGGCGACCTCCTTCTGGAACATCAGCGTCAGCGACCGCCACCATGGCGGCCAGGCTTCGCCGCCGAGCCAGCGGATCAGCAGCGCGGTGCCGACATTATAGGGCAGGTTGGCGACAATGTGCGCGCCGTCGCCGACTTCCGCGCGCTCGTCGACCTCCAGCGCGTCGCCCTCGATCAGCCGCAGGCGTCCCCCGCTGTCGGTCTCGAGTTCGGCCAGGGCGGGCAGGCAGCGCCGGTCGCGTTCGACGGCCACGACCCTTGCCCCGGTGTCGAGCAACGCGCGGGTCAACCCGCCCGGCCCGGGGCCGACTTCATAGACGGTGTCGCTATCGCTCAGGCCGGGGACGTCGGCGATCCGCGCGAGCAACTGGCGGTCGAGGATGAAATTCTGGCCGAGCGCTTTCGAAGCCGACAGGCCGTGGCGGGCGATGACCGACCGCAGCGGCTCGGGGCCGGTCATGCCACCGGGCAGGCGGCGTTGCGGAGCGCGGCGCAGTGCGCGGCCATGCGGATCGCGGCGGCCATCGCCAGCGGCACGGCGCGGTCATCCCCGGCGATGTCGAAGGCGGTGCCGTGATCGGGCGCGGTGCGAACGATCGGCAGGCCGAGGGTGACGTTGACGCCCTCGTCGAAGTGCAGCGCCTTCAGCGGGATCAGCGCCTGGTCGTGGTACATGCACAAGGCCGCGTCATATTTGGCGCGGGCGGCACTATGGAACATGGTGTCGGCGGGGTGGGGGCCGGTGACCCGCCAGCCTTCGGCGCGCAAGGCTTCGATGGCCGGCATGATCAGGTCGATCTCCTCGCGCCCGAGCGAACCGCCTTCGCCGGCATGGGGATTGAACCCGGACACCGCGAGGCGCGGGTCGGGGATGCCGAAATTGCGCTGTAGCCCGCGCAGCGTCGCCCGCCCGCGTGCCTCGATCAGGCCCGATGTCAGCACCTCGCCGACCCGCGCCAGCGCGACATGGGTCGTCACCGGCACAGTCTTGAGGGTCGGCCCGGCGAGCATCATCGCCACGTTGAGCGGCGACACGCCGCAGCGTTCGGCAACGAATTCGGTCTGCCCCGGATGACTGAAGCCGATGGCGTAAAGCTGCTGTTTGGAAACCGGTCCTGTGACCACCGCGCTGGCCGATCCGGATCGGGCGAGCCCCACCGCCAGTTCGAGCGCGTCGAGCGAGCAATGCGCGCCCGGGACGCTGGGACAGCCGGGCACATCGGCTTGGGCCGAGGCGATCGGCAGCAGCGGCAATCCCAGGTCGAAGGCGCTGTCGGCCTCGCGCGGGTCGTCGATCGTCGCGATCGGCCCGTCCCACACGGCGGCGAGGCTGCGCGGATCGCCGATCGCGACGAACGGCGGCAGGCCGAAGCGGTCGCGGTGGTCCCAGCATTTGGCGACCACCTCGGGTCCGATCCCGGCGGGATCGCCGAGCGAAACGGCGAGCGGTTGCAGAGAGGCCTTGATCACAGTCCCGCCTTAGCGGAAATCGATCACCGCGTCCCGCCTGAGGTCGCGCAGGTAACGGCGCGCACGCATGTTGACGCGCTCCTCGTTGAGCTGGCTGTAAACCTGGTCATAGCTCGGCAGCGTGTCCTCGACTTCGTCGCGGCCGCACATGACCAGCACGCGCACCCCTTCCTCAAGGTTGCCGAACGGTCGCGTCGCCTGGCCGATCTGCATCGGCAGCATCATCTCCTGGAGCGCGGGCGGAAGTTCGCGCAGCTTGACCTGATCCGACTGGACGACGTCGCCGTTGAAGTCGGCCGCCAGTTTCTCCGCCCCGCCGCATCCGCCGATCGAGCGCGACGCATTGGCGAAGGCATCGACCTTGGCCGACGCCTGTTCCTTGGTCGTCCCCTTGGGGAAAACGACCGAAATCTGCTTCAGGTTGAGGACCGCGTTGCGCGGATCCTTGGACAACACCGTGCGGCTGTCCTGGACGGCGATGATGGAGATGCCACCGGTGACATCGATCGGGGGCGACACCATGCCCGGCTTCATAGCGCGCACTGCCTGCGCCAGCGGATCGGGCAGCTGCTCGGGACGGACCCAGCCGAGGTCACCACCAACCGCGGCGGTCGAAGCCTCTGAATATTGGCGGGCGTAGGCGACAAACGACGCACCCTGGCCAAGCGCTGTGAGGATCTTCTGGGCATTGCCTACGACCTCGTCATGATTGACGCTGTTGGCGGGAAGGAAGATCTCGCCGATGCGATACTCCTGGGTTCCCTTGGCCGCTTCCAGTTTGTCGATCACGGCCTTGACCTCGTCGTCGCCGATGCTGACGCCATTTTCGATCTTGGCGCTTTGCAGCCGGTGCCAGGCAATCTCGCCTTGGATCTGGTGGCGAATCGAACGGATCGACGAATTGTTGGCGGCAAGGAAGGCGGCGAGTTCGTCAGGGGTTTTCTTTACGTTGCTGGCCACGCGTGCGACGGCGCGGTCGACGTCCGCCGGCTTGATCGTTATCTCTTCCTGCTTGGCGGCCTGGATCTGCAGCGTTTCGTCGATGAGGTTGCGCAGCACCTGCTGGCGCAGGCGATCGACTTCTTCCGGAGCGACCGACTGGCCGTTGGCGATCGCCAGGAGCGCGACACGCTGATCGACGTCAGTCTGGGTGATGACCTCGCCATTGACGATAACCGTGGCCTTGACCACCGACGGCATCGGCGCGCCATAGACATTGGGATTTTCGGGCAGCTGGAGGGCAGTGGCACTGTTGGGGCCTGGTGCAATTTCCTGCGTCAAGCCGGCGGCGGCGATGGTGGCCAGGCCGATTCCCGCCAGCAGCAGCGCGGTTCGCTTGCGTCCCGTAAAGCTCGTCGTTTCAAATGCCACGCGTCAATTCCTTGAATGCCAAAGAGAGTTTTCGAAGGCGGAGTGTTCTACCGTCGCTGAACGCAGGCTTAGCGGCCGAGGCCCTTAAGCGCCACATGGAGTGAGAATGTACTGCCCTTGCGGAAGGTCCCGATGCGCTCATAGTCGCGCTTCCACGACAGGCCAAGCTCAAGGCAGTCATCGTCATAGCTGATGCCCAGCCGCTGGCGGACCGGCTGGTAGCCGTCGGCAAGGCTGAGCGGGTCTTCCTGCTTGCTGGTCAGGTCGATGACGGTCGCCCCGAACAGCGACCAGTAACGGGTAAACTTCCACCGGCCGGCGAGCTGGATCTCCTCCTGGTCGCGCAAATCCTCGATGCTCGTGGTGATATGGCGATTGAGGCGTAGGTAGCCGATTTGAACGAACGTCTGGGTGGTACCGACGGTCAGGTCGATCTCGTTGCGGCGGAACGTGAAATTGTCCTTATCGAGGCGGTAACGGTGCGTCAGGTCGACCAGCCGTCCGAACCGGATACGGGTCTTGCCGACGATGTCGCTCAGCCGGTCGGTCAGCCCGGTGCCATCGGGAAACAGGCTCGGAAGGCGGGTCAGGCGATAGCTTTGGCCGATGACGGCTTCGACCGCCCAGTTGGGCCGGTCGAGCGCCCATTCGGCGCCATAGGTTATGCGCGACCCGTCTTCCCACCGGTCGTATCCGGGGAAGCGGTTCAAGGCGAACAGATTGCTGTCCTCAAGCTCCACCGACCGCGCGTCCTCGTTGGGGATCGACAGGTTCCTGGTCGGCGGGGTCAGCACCAGTTGGAGGCGCGGGGTGAAGCGCTGGAGCCCGCCCAGCGCGGACCCGATCAGCGGCCATTTGAGGTCGGCGGCGAGGGCGCCGATCCCGCGGTAGTGCCAGCCGTCCATCCCGCGATAGATGGCGACCGTCGTCGCCGCCGAATTGTCGGTATGGTAGACGTCCGCGCGGGCATAAGCGGTGAGATCGAGTTCCTGGCCCAATCGCGTGATGCGGCGCAGGTCCCAGCGCGCGCCGGCGAAGGCGCGCTGCGTATCCTGTCCCTCGATTCTGAGGATGGCGAGACTGTTGGCCTGGAGTTCGACCGTCCCGCCAAGCAACGGCCCGGGCAGCTTGAACCGGGCGTCGATGGCCGGCAGCGCGATCGGAATGCGCTTTTGGATATCGTCGACGCGAAGGCCCTGGAACGCCCAGCCGGCGATTGTCAGGTAACTGTCCGGCGTGATCCGTTCGAGGTCGATGAAGTTGCGCAGCCGGTCGTCGCGGGTCAGGTCATAGCGGCGCGTCACGGTCTTGTCGGTCGCCGCTCTCAGCGACGCGGTGAGCCGCCATTCCGGGCTGAACTGCGCCTTGCCATTGGCTTCGAAGTAAGCGCGGATGCCGTGGTTCACGGGCCCGGCGACGACGGTCGAACTGGTCTGTTCGATCTGTCCATATGTGACGAACGCGCCAACCTGAAAGGCGCCCAGCCGATTGAGGTTGCGAAACCGCGCTTCGACGCCGGGCAGGTTCTTGGTGTAGAGATGCGGGGTGATCGTCAGGTCGCGATTGGGGGCGAAGCGGAAATAATAGGGCAGGCTGACTTCGAACCCGTTCCTGCCGGAAATGCTGATATCGGGCACCAACGCGCCGGTCGCTCCGCCGCGCTCGCTGCCGTCGCTGATCGAGAATATCGGTAGCAACGGCAGGGTCAGCCCGAAAATATGCAGCCGGGCACCGCGGAAGCGGACGCGGGCATGCGCCGGATCCTGGATCACCTGTGCCGCCGATATCGACCAGCTCGGCTCCTTCGGGCAACCATTGGCGCCGACCACAGGGCAGGCCGAATAGACAGCGTTCTCGAACGTCGTCACCGCGCCGTTGCGGGTGGCGCGCTGAGCGGCGATGCGGCCGCCGCTGTCGAGTACGACGAGCAGATTATCGACCGTCCCGTCGCGCAGGCTGTCGGTCAGCACGACATGGTCGCCGACCAGCCGATTGCCCTCCGGAGAGACCATGACGATCGAACCATCGGCGACGACCAGGCCGGTCTTGCGGTTCCATTCGACCCGGTCGGCGGCCAGGTAATTGCCGTCCCGCGCCATGCGTACCCGGCCGGTGGCGGTAACGGTCTCGGCCTTGTTATCGTAGGTGACGAGGTCGGCGGAGAAGGAAATCTCCGGGTCGGTCGCCGGGACGGCATTGGGATCGGCGGCGGGAACGGCTATCGGCACGTCCTGCGCCACGGCGGCGCCGGGGAGCGCAAGGAGGAGCGGCAGCGCCGTCCAGCAGCCTCGTTTCCCTCGCACTTGCCTCGTCCCGCCCGATGGTTTTCGTTACGCTCGAGCCCCCAGCCTATTGCACCTCAGTGGGCGGGCGGCAATCCGCTTAGGACGCAGTTCAGGCCCGGCGGGCTTTGCAGGGGCAGCGAGGACGCCTAAGGAGCGCGGCAACTTTCGTGACGCCCGAGGAATTCCATGCAGATTCGCTTCGCCGCCGCCCGTCCCGCCGGAGACTATGCGCTCGTCCTTCCCGCCGCCGGTGCAAGCATCGCCTCGCTCGGCCCGGATCAGGCGTCGGTCGAGGCCGTCCTCAAGCGCCACCGCTTTGACGGCGATCCCGGCAACGTCGTCGAGCATATGATCGGCGGCGACACGCCCCGGCGGCTGCTGGTCATCGGCACCGGCCGGGCCCTCGACGCCGCGGCCGCGGAGAAGATTGGCGGCACCGCGGTGGCGCGGCTGCTGACCTCGGGTGAGCGAGAAGCGGTGATCGACCTGACCGGCATTGGGCTCGACGCCGATGACGCCGCCCGGGTCGCATTGGCCGCGGCGCTGCGCGCGTGGCGCATCGACCGCTATCGCACGCGGCTCAAGGACAAGCACAAGCCGACGCTGCAGGCCGTGACCATCGTCGGCGCCCCCGACGGGGCCGAGGCGCGCTGGACGTCGCGCTATGCCGCGCTGGTCGAAGGTGTCGCCCTAACCCGCGAGCTGGTCGCCGAGCCGGCCAACATCCTTTATCCCGAAAGCTTCGTCGCCCGCTGCCGCGACAGCATGGCCGGCACCGGCCTGGTCCTGCGCGTCCTCGGCCAGGCCGAGATGGAAAAGCTCGGCATGGGCGCGCTGCTCGGCGTCAACCAGGGTTCGGTGCGGGCGCCGCAATTGCTCGCCATCGAATGGAATGGCGGGGCCGAGGGCGCCAAGCCGCTGGCGTTTGTCGGCAAGGGCGTCACCTTCGACACCGGCGGTATTTCGATCAAGCCGGCGCTCGGCATGGAAGCGATGAAGTGGGACATGGGCGGCGCCGGGGCGGTGGCCGGGGCGATGAAGACGCTCGCCTTGCGCAAGGCCAAGGCCAATGTCGTCGGCATCTGTGGGATGGTCGAGAACATGCCCGACGGCAATGCCCAGCGCCCGGGCGATATCGTCACCACCATGTCCGGCCAGACGGTCGAGGTGATCAATACCGACGCCGAAGGGCGGCTGGTACTGGCCGACGCGCTGACCTGGGTGCAAAAGGAATATCAGCCGAAGACGATCATCGATCTGGCCACCCTGACCGGGGCGATGATCATCTCCCTGGGTCATGAATATGCCGGGCTGTTCGCCAATGACGAGGCGCTCGCCGCGAATTTGCTCAAGGCGGGCGAGGACAGCGGCGACCGGCTGTGGCGCCTGCCGATGGGCGAGGCCTACGACCGGCTGATCGATTCGCCGATCGCCGACATCAAGAACGTCGGTCCGCGCCACGCCGGATCGATCACCGCCGCGCAGTTCATCGCCCGCTTCATCGACGACGGCGTCGCCTGGGCCCACCTCGACATCGCCGGCATGGCCTGGTCGGACAAGGCCAAGCCGACCTACGACAAGGGCGCCACCGGCTTCGGCGTGCGCCTGCTCGACGCGCTGGTCGCCGATACGGCGGAGAAGTGATGTCCCAGCCCGTTCGGCCTGAGCCTGTCGAAGGGCTGTCCTTCCTGGTTGGTCGCAAATTCAAGACAGTGCTTCGACAGGCTCAGCAAGAACGGCTGTTCTAGGAATGCGGGTCGACTTCTATCAGCTCGGCCCGGCCGCATCGCCCGACGCGGTGATCGCCGCGCTGGCCGGGCGCCTGGTGGGGGATGACCAGCGGCTGTTGGTGGTTTCCGCCGACGAAGGCCAGCGCGCCCGCCTCGATCGTCAATTGTGGGACCAGGGCGCGGCGAGCTTCCTGCCGCATGGCATCGCCGGTGGCGCGGAGGATGCCGCCCAGCCGATCCTCATCTCGGGCGGAATCGACGCTCCCAACGGTGCGCGCAACCTGCTGATCGCCGATGGCGAGTGGCGCGAGGCGGCGCTCAATTACGACCGCGCCTTCTTCCTGTTCGACGATGCCACGCTTGAGCCGGCGCGGCTGGCGTGGAAATTGCTGTCGGGCCGCGACGGGGTCGAGCGCAATTATTGGGCGCATGAGGAAGGCCGCTGGGTCAGGAAGGCGTGAGCCCGCTTGCCCTCGGACGGCGCTGCGGCTAGGGGCGCGGCCAATCCTTTTTCCCAGCAAATCCGGAGCCTTTCCATGGCGGTTACCCGCACCTTTTCGATCATCAAGCCCGACGCCACCCGCCGCAACCTGACCGGCGCCGTGACCAAGATGCTGGAAGACGGCGGCCTGCGCGTCGTCGCCTCCAAGCGCATCCACATGACCCAGGATCAGGCCGAGGGCTTCTACGCCGTCCACCGCGAGCGGCCGTTCTTCAACGATCTGGTCAGATTCATGATCTCCGGCCCGGTGGTGGTTCAGGTGCTGGAAGGCGACAACGCCATGCAGCGCAACCGCGACATCATGGGCGCGACCAACCCCGCCAACGCGGAAGCCGGCACGATCCGCAAGGAAATCGCCGAATCGATCGAAGCCAATTCGGTTCACGGTTCGGACTCGGACGAAAATGCCGCGATCGAAATCGCGTACTTCTTCAAGCCCGAAGAGATCGTCGGCTAAGGCCATCTGACGATCGAGCTTTTTCGCGAGTCTAGCCGCGCGTGAATCCGGTCAGACGCAGCGAGTGCCCACCGAACAGCCCGCCGCCGGCCCAGCGGTAGGCAATGCGGTAGTGACCGCCGCCGGTTCGTTCGCTCCCCGCCTCGATATAGCGCGCGGAGACGGTGACCCGGATGGCGCCGTTGCCCGCCTTCTTGCCTTCGGGAAGCAGCCCCTCAACCGCCGAGGCGGTGAGGCTGGGCTCGCTGCCGAAGTCGAGGGGCGTTTTGCCTGGCGCAGAAAGGGTCAGCGTCTCGAGCGCGTGACCGGATTCGACCGGCGAAATCGCTAGGGCCTTGCCGTCGTTTTCGACCTTACCGCGCAGGGCGAGCGGGATCGCGCGCGATTTTTCGACCACGATCGCGGGCGTGCCGTCTTTTGACCAGCCCTTCCAAAGACCGAGCGCCGAAATGATCAGCGCGGCGAGCGCGATCACCTCGCCCATGTTGATCAGGCGGCGGCGCTTCGCCTGGGATGGGGTTTCGATCGGATCGGTCATCTTACGCTCCTAGAAGTCGTCCGCCGCGCGCATCAATTTGGTCAGGCGCGGCGGGGCGCAGGCGCGCCAGCTGCGCTCGATCCATTCGCCGACATGGTCCCAGTCGACATCGCGGCGGTTGAGGCGGATCGCCAGCCACCCGCCGGCGCCATAATATTTGGGCCAGTAGTAAATGTCGGGGTGGGCCTCGATCAGCCCGGTCATTTTGTCCGCGCCGCTGGCCTTGACCAGCAGTCCAACCGCTTCCTCGCCGTGATGATGGTCAGCGAGGATGGCGAACAATTTGGCCGTTTTTGTCGCGCCGACCGACCAGCCGGGCGAGCCGTGGCTGGTCTTGCGCCCGACCTCGGGCAGGCGGGCGGCGAGGGCGTCGACCTTGCCTTCGATCCACTCGGCGCTCATCTCGCGGCCGACGAACTGCGCCAGGATGCGCGGGTAGAGCTGGTGCTCGGCGATGAGCACCCGCGTGGCGAGCGCATCGGCGTCGTCGCCGGGGAGGACCACGACCTGGACCTGGCCGAGGATCGGGCCGTCGTCGAGGTTGGTGGTGACGAGGTGGACGGTGGCGCCCGTCGTGGCTTCGCCGGCGGCAAGCACCTCGTCGTGGGTCTTTAGCCCCTTGTGGCGCGGCAGGAGCGAGGGGTGGATGTTGACGATGCGCCCATTCCATTTGGCGATGAACTGGGCCGGGATGATGCGCATGAAACCGGCCAGCGCGATGACATCGACCCCGGCGGCGCGAAGGTCGGCGTGGAGCCGCTCCCAATAGGCAGCGCCGAGCGCCTTGGCATCGAGGGCGGCGGTGGCGACGTCTTCGGCTTCCGCAAGGGCAAGGCCCGGTGCGCCCGGCTTGTCACTGGCGACCAGCGCGACTTCGTAAGGACAATCGTCGGCCCGGGCGGCGTAGATCAGCGCCGCCATGTTCGAGCCACGGCCCGAGATGAGGATGGCGACGCGCGCCTTGTCAGCCATTGTGCGTTGCTGTCCACTCGTCGCCCGCGCTCCAGGTTCCCGCAGAGCCGCGCACGGTACAGCCGGAATCGCCGGCGACGACCACACCGATGCGGTGGACGGTTTCGCCGGCGGCTTGGAGGTCAGCAGTGACGGCGGCGGCGTCGGCTTCGCGGACGATGGCGGCCATGCCGATACCGCAGTTGAAGGTCCTGGCGAGTTCACCCGGCGCGATAACGCCGCCGGCCTGGAGGAAGGCGAACAGAGCGGGCAGGGGCCAGGCGTCGGCATCGACTACGGCGTGTGAACCTGCAGGCATAACGCGTGGAATATTCTCGAGTAACCCGCCGCCGGTGATGTGGGCGAGGGCGCCGATCCTGCCGCCGCGTACCAGCGGCAGGAGGCTCCTCACATAAATTCTCGTCGGTTCGAGCAGGACATCGCCGAGGCTGCGCGCGGGGTCGAATGCGGCGGTCGCCGCCAAGTCCCAGTCATTGTCGGCGATCAGCCGGCGCACCAGGCTGAAGCCGTTCGAATGGACCCCCGAGCTGGCCAGCCCGAGGATGACGTCGCCGGGCGCGACGCGGTCGCCGGTGAGCACCTTGGCGCGGTCGACCGCACCGACGCAGAAGCCCGCGAGGTCGTAGTCGCCGGCGGCATACATGCCGGGCATTTCCGCGGTCTCGCCGCCGATCAGCGCGCAACCGGCCTGGCGGCAACCGTCGGCGATCGACGCGACTACCGCTTGAGCCACCACCGGGTCGAGCTTGCCGCTGGCGTAATAGTCGAGGAAAAACAACGGCTCGGCGCCCTGGACGATGAGGTCGTTGACGCACATCGCGACCAAATCGACGCCGACGCCGTCGTGGCGGCCAAGGTCGATTGCCAGTTTGAGTTTGGTGCCGACGCCGTCATTGGCGGCAACCAGCAGCGGATCGTCATAGCCCGCCGCCTTCAAATCGAAGAACCCGCCAAACCCGCCCAGCTCGGCATTGGCGCCCGGCCGCGCGGTCGATCTGGCGAGCGGGGCGATGGCCCGGACCAGCGCGTTGCCGGCGGCGATCGACACTCCCGCGTCGGCGTAAGTCAGCGGCTTTTTCGGCGGTTCGATGGTCATCGCCAAGCCGCCTAGCCACATCGCGCTTGGATTTCCACGCCGTTGTCGCCAAAAGCCCCCCATGCTTAGGCCGCCGCGCACCGTACTCCTCCTGATCGCCGCACTGTCCGCGCTTGGCGGCGGCGGGGTGGTGCTGGCTCAGATGGAGGCCGGCGACCGCGGCATCCTGCCGATCGACAGCTCGGGCACTCTGGAGATCGGCGGCATCCACGTCGATGTCGGCGGCAAGTCGGGACAGGAAGCGCGCTTCGCCGGCTGGCGAATCGCCCAGCGCGAAGGATTCAAGGCGCTGTGGGCGAAAAGCCACGGACAGCCGATCTCCGCCGCGCCGTCGCTGCCCGATTCGGCGCTCGACGACCTCGTCAGCTCGATCATCGTCGAGCGCGAGCAGATCGGCCCCAACCGCTACATCGCCGACCTCGGCATTTCGTTCGACCGTGCCCGGGCCGGGGAAATCCTGGGTATCGGCGGGCAGGTGCGCCATTCGGCGCCGATGCTGCTGATCCCCCTGATGACCAGTGGCGGAACGCAGACGACGGTCGAACTGCGCAATCCGTGGCAGCGCGCCTGGGCCAGCTTCCGCACCGTCCAGAGCCCGATCGATTATGTCCGCGTGTCGGGCATGGGGGTCGACCCATTGCTGGTCAACGCGTCGCAAGTCCGCCGTCCCGGCCGGGGCTGGTGGCGCAACATGCTCGATTTGTATGGCGCGGCCAATGTGCTGGTCGCCGAGGTTGACGTCCATCGCCTCTATCCCGGCGGCCCGGCGCAGGCGATCTTCACTGGCAGTTTCGGACCCGATCGCCAGTTGCTCGGCAGTTTCCGGCTGACCGCCAGGGACAGCGCCGATGTGCCGCGGATGATGGCCGAGGGCGTCCAGCGGATGGATCAATTGTTCGCCGACGCCCTGGCTGCCGGGATCGTCCGCGGCGACCCGTCGTTGATCATCCAGCCGCCCCCGCCGCCGCCCGAGGAATTGCAGCCCGCGACCGCTCCGACGGGGCCGGCGACGGTCGTCCAATTGCTGCTCGCCGCGCCCGACAGCACATCGCTCAGCGGCGCGATCGCTCAGATCCGCGGCATCGCCGGGGTCGACGCGGTGACCGAGCGCAGCCTCGCGATCGGCGGCACCAGCACCTTGTTCGTGACCTATCGCGGCGATGTTTCGGCGTTGCGCGCGGCGCTGATGGCGCGCGGCTGGAGTGTCGATTACGCCGGCGGCATGCTGCGCGTGTCGCGCCGCGCCGCCGCTCTGCCCCCGTCGCCCGCTCCGGCCCCGGCACCAGGCTCGCCGACCCCGTGAAGGGCGCTACCGACCAGATCGCGCTCCCGCTCGACTGGCCGCAAGCCGAGGACGACAGCCGCTTCCTGGTGTCCGACGCCAACCGCGCGGCGTTCGATCATTTCCGCCACTGGACGTTGTGGCCGGTCAAGGCGGCCCTGCTCGGCGGCCCGCGGCGGTCGGGCCGCTCGCTGCTCGTCCGCGCGTTCTGCAACCGGGTTGGCGGCACCCTCGTGGAACAGGCTGAGCACTACGACGAGGAAGCTCTGTTCCACGCCTGGAATGCGGCGCAGGACAGCGGACGGCCGCTGGTGATGGTGGTCGACGCGCTGCCGCCGGAGTGGGCGCCACGGTTGCCCGATTTGCGCACCCGGCTGGCGATCACCCCGGCGGTGACCATCGGCCAGCCCGACGATGTCTTGTTCAAGGGCATTGTCGAACTGTTGTTCGCCGACCGCGGGCTGCATGTCCCGGCCGATGCCCTGACCTTCGTTTCGGCGCGGGTCGAGCGCAGCTATTACAACGCCGAGCGGATCGTCGAGGCGATCGACCGTTTCGCCATCGCCGAGCGGCTGCGGCTGACTCTACCGACGATCCGCCGGGCGCTGGCCGAGGGCGGGCTGATCGACCAGCGCGGCGCGGCATGACGAGCGCGGCGAAGAGTTTGGCAGTCAAGGCGCTGGCGGCCGATCCCAAGCGCTTCTTCAACCGCGAGCTGTCATGGCTGGCGTTCAACCGGCGGGTGTTGGAGGAAGCCACCAATATCGCCCACCCGTTGCTCGAGCGGCTGCGCTTCCTGTCGATTTCGGGCATCAACCTCGACGAATTCTTCATGACCCGGGTGGCCGGCCTGACCGGGCAGAAGTTGCGCGGGATCGACGATCTGTCGACCGACGGGCGGACCCCGATCCAGCAGCTCGACGCCATCGCCGCCGAAGCCGACGCTTTGGTCGTCGCTCAGCAGGCCGAATGGATGGTGCTGCGCGAGGCGCTGGCCGAAGCGGGCCTGGCGGTGATCGGCGCCGAGGATCTCGACGACCACGAAGCCGCCTGGCTCGCCGCGCACTTTCGCGAACAGGTGCTTCCGGTGCTGACGCCACAGGCGATCGATCCGTCGCATCCGTTCCCGTTCATCCCCAATCTGGGGTTCAGCCTGGTGTTCGCGCTGGAGCGCGGCAAAAGGCGCGATGCGGTCACCGAGCTGCTGATGATCCCCGGCACCATGCCGCGCTTCATCCGTTTGCCCGGCAATGGGCCGACCGCCCGCTTCATCGCCGTCGAAAACGCCATCCGCGCCCATTTCGACCTGCTGTTCCCCGGCTTCACCCAGGTCGCGGCGGGGGCGTTCCGGGTGTTGCGCGACAGCGATATCGAGGTCGAGGAGGATGCCGAAGATCTCGTCCGTTACTTCCGCTCGGCGATCAAGCGGCGGCGGCGCGGGCGGGTCATCCGGCTCGAGTTCGCGGCCGACACCCCGCCCGAGATCGAAGGCCAGGTGCGCGAAGGGCTAGGCGCCGGGTCGGCGCTGGTCGCGGAGAGCGCCGGGCTGATCGGCATCGCCGATTTGGCGCAACTGGTCGACACCGACTTTCCCGAATTGAAGTTCGCGCCTTACTCGCCGCGTTTCCCCGAGCGGATCCGCGAGGCGGGCGGCGACTGCTTCGCCGCCATCCGCACCAAGGACTTCATCGTCCACCACCCCTATGAGAGCTTCGAGGCGGTGGTCGCCTTCCTCACCCAGGCGGCCGAGGACCCCGACGTAGTGGCGATCAAGCAGACATTGTATCGGGCGGGCAAGCAGTCGGCGATCATCGACGCATTGGTCGCCGCGGCCGAGGCGGGCAAGTCGGTGACGGCCGTCGTCGAATTGAAGGCCCGCTTCGAGGAAGAGCAAAATCTGCTTTGGGCCAGCCGGCTGGAGCGCGCCGGGGTCCAGGTGATCTACGGCTTCGTCGAGTGGAAGACCCATGCCAAAGTGTCGATGGTCATCCGCCGCGAGGGCGAGAAAATGCGCACCTACTGCCATTTCGGGACCGGCAACTACCACCCGACGACGGCGCGCATCTACACTGATTTGAGCTTCTTCACCGCCTCGCGCCGGGCGGCTCGCGATGCCGCCAAATTGTTCAACCTGACGACCGGCTATGTCCGGCCGAAGGGACTCGAACTATTGACCCTGAGCCCGCGCGGGTTGCGCGAGAAATTCATCGCTTTGATCGACGGCGAGGTGGCCAATGCCGCGGCGGGCAAGCCGGCGGCGATCTGGGCCAAGATGAACAGCCTTGTCGACCCGGCGATCATCGACAAATTGTACCGGGCGAGCAACGCCGGCGTGTCGATCGACCTCGTCATTCGCGGCGTCTGCTGTCTCCGGCCCGGGGTAGAGGGGCTGTCGACCAACATCCGGGTGAAATCGATCGTCGGGCGGTTCCTCGAGCATAGCCGGATCTTCGTCTTCGCCAACGGCGAGGCGCTGCCGCACCGCGCGGCGAAATTGTTCATCTCCTCGGCCGACTGGATGCCGCGCAATTTCGACCGGCGGATCGAATTCCTGTTGCCGCTGGAAAACCCGACGGTTCACGCCCAGGTGCTCGACCAGGTGATGGTCGCCAACCTCATCGACAATGAGCAAAGCTGGAGCCTGGCGGCGGACGGCAGCTATCAGCGGGTCAGGCCCGGCAAGCGCCATTTCAACCTCCACCATTATTTCATGACCAACCCGTCGCTGTCGGGGCGCGGCCAGTCGCTCGGCGGGCGCGAGGTGCCCAAGCTCAGCCTGGTCCAGCGCGGCGCGGGCGAGGCGCGATGAGCGAGCGCCGTTTCCCGCCGGTCGGGATCATCGACATCGGCTCCAATTCGGTGCGCTTCGTCGCGTATGGCGGCGCGGCGCGGGTGCCGTCGAGCCTGTTCAACGAGAAGATCACCGCCGCGCTCGGCCGCGGCCTGGCGAGGAACGGCCGGCTCGACGACGAAGCGGTGGCGCGGACGCTCGAAGCCATCGCCCGCTTCCGCAAGCTGGCTGGCGAAATGGGGCTGAAGAAGCTCCACACCGTCGCCACTGCGGCCGTGCGCGACGCGTCGAACGGGCCGGCATTCCTCAAGCAAGTGGCGGCGCTCGGGCTGAAGCCCCGGCTGCTGCCGGGCGCCGAGGAGGCCGAATTGTCCGGGCTGGGGGTCATTTCCGGCATCCCGCGCGCGCACGGCGTCGTCGCCGACCTTGGCGGCGGCAGCCTCGAGCTGGTCGGCATCGCCAAAGGCGGGGCGGGGGAAGGGGTCTCGCTGCCGCTTGGCGTGTTGCGGGTCGGCAGCCCGCCCGACGTCTCCGCCATTCGCGCCGCGATCGACGCCGCACTGTGCGGCAACCGGCTCGCCCGTGCCGGCGCCGGCAACGGCCTTTATCTGGTCGGCGGCTCATTCCGGGCGCTGGCGCAGCTCGACATGCGCAGCAACGGCCACCCGCTGCCGATCGTCCACCAGCATCGCCTGGAGCCGGGGCGGATCGCGGCGGTGAAGGCACTGCTCGCGTCGACCCCGACCGCCGAGATCAAGCAGGGCACCGGCCTGTCGTCGAGCCGCCTGGCGGCGATGCCGGCGGCGATCGCCATCCTTGAGGCGATGATCGAGCGGATTGGTCCGCGCCGGGTGACGGTGTCGGCGTTCGGGCTGCGCGAGGGTTTGCTCTATCGCGACCTCGACGAGGCGACGCGTGAGCAGGACCCGTTGCTCGCCGCCGCGCTTGAGATCGGCCAGCGGCTGGGACGCTTCGGCGACCATGGCGCGGCGCTCGACGAATGGATCGCGCCCTTGTTCGCCGACGACAATCATGAGCGGGGACGGCTGCGCCTCGCCGCCTGCCTGCTCGGCGACATCGCCTGGAACGCGCATCCCGATTACCGCGCCGAGCGCGCCGTCGACCTCGCCATCCACGGCAATTGGGTCGGCATCGACGTGCGCGGTCGGGCGATGCTCGGACGCACCCTGTGCGCGGCGTTTGGGGGTGAAAGCGGCACCGGCTTTTTGAAGACCCTGATGCGCGACGGCGACGACGAACGGGCGATCGCGTGGGGCAAGGCGATCCGCCTCGCCCAGCGACTGTCGGCGGGGACCGAGGGGCTGCTCAGGCGGACGTCGGTGGCGATCGACGGGCGCATCGTGCGGCTCAGCTATGCCCGCGGCATGCGCGCGCTTCATGCCGATGCGGTCGAGCGGCGGCTGAACCAGCTGGCGAGCGCGCTTGGCCGCACCCCGGAGGTCGCGTTCGCCTAGCCGCAGGTGGCCGACAGCACCTCGTGCCGCGTGCCCAGGCGGACGTTGAGCCGTTCGGCGCTATATTCCATCGTGATCATCATGCCCATCGTGATCCAGCGGAGGCGACGCGCGCCCGCTTCGGCCATTATCTGCGCGCCCAGCGCCTGCGTCGCCTGCTGGCCGACATAATGGCCAAGCGTGCTGTCGTGGCAGATCCCGGCGGGGCCGCCGCCGCTCGCCGTGACGCACGCGGCCAGGGAGAGCGAGAGAGTAGGGATAAGCATCAACCGCATTGCAAATCTCCAACGTTGGTCGGGGGCCAGTCAGTCGGCGGCGCGGGTCATCTTGAGCTTGCCGTCCTCGATGGCGAAGGCGAGCCGCCCTTCGACCAGCGCCAGCGCGTCGCGGCCGAACTGTTCGTGGCGCCAGCCCGACAGCACCTGCAGCCCGTCGCGTACCCCCGCGGCGAGCGCGTCGATGTCGTCGGTGCGAGCGATCAGCTTCGACGCCACGCCGACTTCCTTGGCGCGGATCTTGAGCAGCAGCTTGAGCAAATCGCTGACCAGCACGCCGTCCTTGGTCAGGCCGGGCCGCTTGGGCTCGCGGCTCGGCAATTCGTCGGGGTGCATCGGCTCGGCTTTCTCGATCGCCGCCATCAGCCGGCTGCCGATGTCGTTGTTGCGCCACCCGGCCGACAGCCCGCGCATCTTGCCGAGGTCGTCCTGCGATTTGGGCGGGTGATTGGCGAGCTCGCCCAGCGTGTCGTCCTTGACGATCCGCCCGCGTGGCAAATTCTTGCCCCGCGCTTCGGTCTCGCGCCACGCGGCAAGCGCCTTCAACCGGCCGAGCACGGCGGGATTGCGGCTCGGCAGCTTCAGTCTCTTCCACGCCTGGTCGGGGGCGAAGGCGAAGCTCGACGGGTCGGCCAGCCGCTCCATCTCGTCGTCGAGCCAGTCGCCGCGCCCGGTCTTGCGCAGCTTGGCGACCATCTTGGGGAAGATCGTCGCGAGATGGGTGACGTCGGCGATGGCATAATCGATCTGGCGCTTGTCGAGCGGGCGGCGCGACCAGTCGGTGAAGCGCGCGCCCTTGTCCAGACTGTGGCCGAGCATCGACTCGACAAGATTCGAATAACCGATCTGCTCGCCATAGCCCAAGGCCATCGCCGCGACCTGCGTGTCGAACAAGGGGACGGGCAATTTGCCGGTCAGATTGTGGACGATTTCCAGATCCTGGCCGCCGGCGTGAAACACCTTCAGGACCCGGTCGTTGGCGACGATCAGATCCCACAGCGGCCCAAGGTCGAGTTCGCCGGCCATCGGGTCGATCGCTGCCGCTTCCTCGACGCTGGCAATCTGCAGCAGGCACAATTCGGGCCAATAGCTGTTCTCGCGCATGAATTCGGTGTCGACCGCGACAAAGTCGTGGCCGGCAAGGCGGG
>JANLQS010000118.1:0-11959 GCA_031367995.1 Sphingomonas sp. | reverse complement strand
GCCGCGACTCGTCCGTCGGCCAGCGCGAACAGATGGCCCTGGTGGTGATGGGCGTGGAAATCGCCGTCGACGACCGCCTGGCGATGGACGGCGCGGACGTGGATCGCGGCGAGCGACTTGGGGTCGTGGCCGGCGGAGATGAGGCCGTCGCGATCGCTCAATTTGATGCCGTCGAGCCATTCGAGCGTCAGCACGCGGCACGCGGTGCGGGTCCAGTCGATCTCGGGAATGTAGAAGCCCGGCTCGGCGACCATATTATCGCGCAATTCGGACGCCGAGGCGGCTTCGCGCTGCAGGTCGAGTTCGCGCCGGGTCCATTGCTTGAAGTGCGCCACAACTAGCCGCGGTCTCAGCCGTTCGGCCTCGCCGCCGAGCAGTTCGACATGGGTCGCGGCCCATTCATAGGTTTCGAGCGCCGCGGCGAATTCTTCCTCGATGCCGGGGCGGAGGACCTTGACCGCGACATCGCGCCCTTCGATCGTCACCGCGCGGTGGACCTGGGCGATCGACGCCGCGCCGACCGGAACTTCGTCGAAACTCGAATAGAGCGCGTCCAGCGGCGCTTCGAGGGCGCGCTCAATCTCCTTCTTGATCGCCTTGAAGGGGGCGGGGGGCAGCGAATCCTGCAGCTGGAGCAAATTGGCGGCGGCGGCGTCGCCGACCAAGTCGGGGCGCGTCGACAACGCCTGGCCAAGCTTGATCGCGGCCGGGCCGATCGCCTGCAGCGCAGCGGCGTAATCCGGGGCCGCAGGCTGGTGTAAGCCGAACCGCGCCACGCGCACCAGCCGCCGTACCGACGGCGGAGTCAGCGGGTCGCGCTCGATCCCCTGCAGGGCGCCGTGCCGCGCCAGCGTCCGGCCCCATTTGAGGAGCCGCCAGAGATGCGTGACCGGTTGGGTCAAATCTTCCACCCGCCGTGAATGGCGACAAGCCCGCCGAGGAGCGGCTCGACGCTGGTCGATTGGAACCCGGCGTCGCCGATCATCGCCTTGAACGCCTGCATCCTGGGGAAGCGGCGGATCGATTCGACGAGGTAGCGGTAGCTGTCCTCATCCCGGGCGACGATCTTGCCGATACGCGGGATGAGGTGGGTCGAGTAGCGTTCGTACAGCTCGCCGAAGCCGGGCCATTCGCTGGTCGAGAATTCGAGGCAGTAGAAGCGCCCGCCGCGCTTGAGCACGCGATAGGCTTCGCTGAGCGCGGCGGGGATGTCGGTGACGTTGCGGATGCCGAAGGCGATTGTGTAAGCGTCGAAAGTGGCATCGGCGAACCTCAATGTCTCGGCGTTTTCGACTTGCCACGTCAGACCCTCGATCTTCTTCGCCTTGGCGCGGTCGATGCCGACACCGAGCATGTCGGCATTAATGTCGCCGACCGTCACCAAAGCGCCGCGCTTCGCCATGCGGAAGGCGATGTCGCCGGTGCCGCCGGCCATGTCGATAATTTGCTCGCCGGGCCGCGGCCGGACCTTGGCGACGAAGCGGTCCTTCCACAGCCGGTGCAGGCCGCCCGACATGAGGTCGTTCATCACATCGTAGCGCCGAGCCACGGAACTGAAGACCGCGCCGACCGCCTGCGTCTTTTGCTCGGGCGTGACCAATTGGTCGCCAAAATTGACCTTGTCGCTCATCAGCGCGGCTCTAGCGGGGAAGGGCGCGGCTTGCCATAGCGTGGCCATGCCAGAGCTTCCCGAAGTCGAAACCACCATCCGCGGGTTGCGAACAGTGCTCGAAGGCGAGCGAATCACGCGGGTCGAGCCGCGCCGCGCCGACCTGCGCCGGGCGATCCCGGCCGACATCGGCCAGCGGCTGACCGGCGCGCGGGTGACCGGGCTCGGCCGGCGCGCCAAATATGGCCTGATCGACACCGATCGCGGCGATACATTGGTGTTCCACTTCGGCATGTCGGGGCATTGGCGGATCGACCCGGGGGAGTTGGGGCCGCACGACCATTTGCTGATCGACACGGCGCTTCATCGGCTGGCGCTCAACGACGCACGGCGGTTCGGCTCGCTCGACCTGGTCCGCACCGACAAGCTGACCGAATGGCCGGCGTTCAAGGCGCTTGGGCCCGAGCCGCTCGGCGGGGCGCTGAGCGGGCGCTGGTTCCGCACGGCGTTGAAGGGGCGGGTGGCGGCGATCAAGCTGATGCTGCTCGACCAGCGGATCGTCGCGGGCATCGGCAATATCTACGCCTGCGAGGCGCTGTTCCGCGCTCGCATCAGCCCGCTGCGCAAGGCCGGCGGCGTGTCGCTGGCGCGGTTGGAGCGCCTGGCCGCGGCGATCCCGGAGGTGCTTGAGGAAGCGATCGCGGCGGGCGGATCGAGCCTGCGCGACTTCGCCAGTCCGAACGGCGAACTCGGCTATTTCTCCAAGCAGTTCGACGTCTATGGGCGCGAGGGGCTACCGTGCCGTGGCGGATGCACCGGCAAGGTTAAGCGAATCGCCCAGGGCGGTCGCTCGACCTTCTATTGCCCGGCATGCCAGCGCTAATTTCGTCCTGAGCCCCGGATCCAGCCCTGGGTGTCGCTCCGCGTCAGTTGACGCGAATCGCCCTTCCCGCTAGGGGGACGCCAAGCCGGTGCGAGCCCTTGGGCATCGCGCCGCTTTTTCATTGAGACAGCAAAGTTTAGAGGTCATTCGATGGCGAACACGCCGCAAGCCAAGAAGCGCATCCGCCGCAACGCCAATCGCGCGGTCATCAACGGCGCTCGCGTCAGCCGTATCCGGACCTTCGTCAAGGCGGTCGAATCGGCACTCGACGCCGGCAATAAGGACGATGCCGCGGCGGCATTGAAGAAGGCCCAGCCGGAACTGGCGCGCGGCGTCGCGCGTGGCGTGATGCACAAGAATACGGCGTCGCGGAAGTTCTCTCGGCTGACCAAGCGGGTTTCCGCTCTGTAGCAATTTCGGGCATCGTCCCGGACTGACTCGGGCCGTCGGAGCGATCCGGCGGCCCGTTGCATTTCGATGACGGAAAAAAGTCTAGGAATTCCCGCGATTCGTTGGGCGTCGTTCAACGGCTTCAGGAAAAAATGGGGAAAATCCGGGCTTCTCCCGCGTTTCCGTGTCTTTCTCGTGTCAAGCCTGTTTATTTACGGTTCAACTAATTTCTTCGCTTGAATGCCGGGCTTCGACCTTTCAGAACGGAAGTTCCGGCGGGCGATTCCGCAAGCGGGGGCAAGACAAAAGAAGGTTCCTGCCGCAACGACTCGGGTCGTGCGGACACCCTTCTTGCGCCTTGCAAAAACGACAAGGTGGAGGCGCGCGCCAGTGCAGGGCAGTCGGGACAATCTGTGCCAAACCGACACCCTGGTCGCAGCGCCGCTCGAGGCCGCGTGGGAATCGATTCGCGCCGGGCTTCGCCGCGATTGCGGCGTGCGCACGTTCGACGGCTGGCTGAAGCCCGCCGAGCTTGGCGCCTTCGACGGTGACAATGGCGAGCTGGAAATCGTCATGCCGAGCAAGTTCATGGCGGATTGGGTGCGCTCGCACTTCGGTGATCGGCTGCAGCTGGCGTGGCGCTCGACGCTGCCCGTGGTCCAGATGATTCGTATCGTCGCCGCCGCCGACGGGCCGCGCCCTTCGCCGCTGCTTATCCTCGAGGATATCCCGGCCCCGGCACCGCCGGTGGAGCGCGATCCGCAGGCGCCCAATTTCGATCCGCGCTATCGCTTCGAGACGTTCATCATCGGCAGGGCCAACGAGGTCGCGGCAACCGCCGCGCGGACACTGGCCAACGCCGAGACGGTCGCCTTCAACCCATTGTTCATTCATGGCGGCACCGGGCGCGGCAAGACCCATTTGCTGCACGCGCTTGGCCAGGCGTTTCTCGAGCGCCGCCCGACCGCCAAGGTCGTGTCGATGTCGGCCGAGAAGTTCATGGTCGAGTTCATCCGCGCGCTGAAGGCCAACGACGTCATCAGCTTCAAGAGCCGGCTGCGTTCGGCCGACCTGTTGCTGATCGACGACGTCCAGTTCATCGCCGGCAAGGATTCCACGCAGGAGGAATTCTTCCACACCATGAATGAGATCATCACCGCCGGTCGGCGGCTGGTAATCACCTCAGACCGGGCGCCGCAGGACCTCGACGGGATCGCGCCGCGCATCCTGTCGCGGCTGTCGTGGGGCCTGGTGGCTGACATCAACCCGGCCGACTACGAACTTCGCCTGGCGATCATCGATGCCAAGCTGAGCGTCCTTCCCGGAGTCGAGATGTCACGGCCGGTGGTCGAATTCCTCGCCCGCCGTCTGACCAGCTCGATTCGCGAGCTCGAGGGCGCGCTCAACCGCATCGCCGCTTATGCAATGATGACCGGGCGGACGATCGACGTCACCTTCGTCGAGGAAGTGCTGGCCAATGTCCTTCGGGCCAACCAGCGGCGCATCTCGATCGACGAGATCCAGAGCCAGGTCAGCGACCATTACCGCATCCGCAAGGCCGAGATGACCTCGGCGCGGCGCGCCCGCGAAGTCGCCCGTCCGCGCCAGGTCGCGATGTATCTTTCCAAGCAGCTGACGCCCAAGTCGCTGCCCGACATTGGCCGCCGCTTCGGCGGGCGCGACCACACGACGGTGATCCACGCGGTCAAGCAGATCGAGCGGCTGCGCGCCGCCGATGCCGAACTGGACGCCGACATTCGCCTGCTGACCCGCCAGCTCGAGGGTTAAACCTTCCAACGCCGGACACAAACAGGCCCGCCCGGCGATGAGCCGGACGGGCCTGACCATTTGCGCGCTGGTGGAAAGGCTTATTGGCCCTTGCGCACCGGCGGTACGGTAATGCGGATCGTCTCGCCCGAGCGTCCGGGGAAGCCGGTGAACATCGCAGTGACGAGGTTCGGCACCAAAGTCCCGAGGTTATCAGTCGACGAGCGCGCCTTGGCGTGGCCCTCGAACAGCGGCGCGTGGTCGACATTGCGCCGGATGTTGAGGTCCAGGAAGCTCTGGTAAACCGTCGAAATGCGGCCCTGCGAAAAGAACGGATCGTAACCGAACGGCGAGCCCCAGCCATAATAATAAGGCGAGCGCGGTCCGTAATAGCCGAACCGCGAATAATAAGGCGTGCCAAAACCGAAGCCGCCATAGCCGCCGCGGCCACCATAGCCGTAACGGTCATAGAATAACGGGTCGTCGTCATATTCCCGCGTACCCCGATCGACTCCATAATCGACCGCGACCAGCATCGTCGCCAGCGACGGTGACGACGCCTGGGCATAGCCTTGCGCCTGCATCGCCTGGCCGACCAGCGAGGCGTAGCGCGCGAACTCCAGCCCGTTGTTCGCGGGGTTGGCGGGAATGACATAGAAGCTCTGCCCCTGTGGAGCGGGCATCGCCTGGTAGCGCGAGACCTGGGTCGGGAGGCCCATGGCGCAACCCGAAACGGCAATTGCCGATGCGGCGGCAAGCGCGGCGGCTGCAAATTTGATCATACGCATACCTTTATCCCTCGACTGAAAGTCGTTTCTGTCCGGGGACATAGCACGAACCGTGCTGAATAGTCGATGAAGCGTTCGAGTCGGCTGGCCGACTCAGCGCGAACTCAACCGCGCAGGCCGACCGCGCGATAGGCTTTGGCCAGGGTCGGCGCGGCCAGCGCACTGGCCCGCTCGGCGCCCGCCGCGAGCATGGCGTCGAGCGAGGCGGGGTCGCCGCGCAGTGCGACAAGCTTCTGGCGCAATGGGGCGATCAGGCCGATCAGCGCGTCGGCCAGCGCCGGCTTGAAGGACCCGAAGCCCTGACCGGCAAAGCGCGCGAGGACTGCGGTTTCGCTCTCGCCGGCGACCGCGGCCATGATGCCGACGAGGTTCCTGGCCTCGGGACGTCCGGCAAGCAGCGCCGGATCGTCGGGCAAAGGCTCGGGATCGGTCCTCGCCTTGCGCACTTTCTGGGCGATAGTCTCGTCGCTGTCGGTCAGGTTGATCCGGCTCATGTCCGAGGGATCAGACTTGGACATCTTGGCCGACCCGTCGCGCAGGCTCATCACCCGCGCCGCGGAGCCGCCGCCGACATAGGGCTCTGGCGCGACGAACAGTTCGGTATCGAAGTCATTGTTGAATTTAAGGGCGATGTCGCGCGCCAGTTCGATATGCTGCTTCTGGTCCTCGCCGACCGGGACATGGGTGGCACGATAGAGCAAGACATCGGCCGCCTGCAGCACGGGGTAGGCATAGAGGCCGACGCTGGCCCCCTCGCGATTCTTGCCCGACTTTTCCTTGTACTGGGTCATGCGGTTGAGCCAGCCGATGCGCGCGGTGCAATTGAGGATCCACGCCAGCTCCGAATGCTCGCGCACCTGGCTTTGCGCGAACAGTGTCGATTTGGCGGGGTCGATGCCGCTGGCAACCAGTGCCGCGGCCATTTCGCGGACGTTGGCGCGCAGCTCCGCGGGGTCAACGTCGACCGTGATGGCGTGCAGGTCGGCGAGGAAGAACAGGCATTCCGCCTCGTCCTGCATCCTTACCCAGCGGAGGATCGCGCCAAGCAGATTGCCGAGGTGGAGGTCGCCGGTCGGCTGGATGCCGGAGACGACTCGCATGGCGGGTTTCGGGCTCATCGCCTCACGCTTTCCCGCGCCGGCGAAGCAACGACTGGATGTCGTCCTTGCCCATCCCGCCGATCAGCCACACCAAAGGGAAATAGACCGCAAGCCCGCCGCCGACGATGGCCATCACCCCGGCCAGACGGTGACCGACCGATCCGGCGAACCAGTCGGCCAGCAGCATCTTGATCGCCACCAGCGCGGCCATCATCGCCAGTCCGGCGACGATCTGCCGGGCGATACGGTTGGCGAGCCACGGCTCGATCCGGAAATGGCCGCGGCGGTGGAGGATGACATAGAGCATGACGCAGTTGAGCCACGAGCAGATGGCGATGGCGGCGGCCAGGCCGGCGATCCCGAACGGCGGGATCAGCAGGAAATTGAGGCCGATATTGGCGGCCAGCACGATGCCCGCGGTCTTGACCGGGGTCGCCGTGTCCTGGCGCGAATAGAAGCCCGGGGTCAGCACCTTGACCAGCACGTAGGCGGGCAGGCCCATGACGACGATGGCCAGCGTCAGCGCGGTCGCCGCGGCGTCGGCGGCGGTGAACCGCCCGCCCTGAAACAATGCCGAGATTAGCGGGCCGGACGCGACCGACAGGGCCAGAGCGGCGGGGATGCACAGCAACATGGTGAGCTCGGCCGCCTGGCCCTGGACCTTGGCGGCAAGCTCGGGCTCTCCGGCGCCGACGTGGCGGCTGACCTGCGGCAGGATGGCGGTGCCGAGCGCCGCGCCGATGACGCCGAGCGGCAGCTGGTTTAACCGGTCCGCATAGTTGAAATAGCTCATCGCCCCGGTGCCGATGCGGGTCAGGAAGAAGGTGTCGATGAAGGCGCTGATCTGATAGACGCCCGCACCCAAGGTGGCAGGGATGACGACGCGGACGAACTGGCGAACGCCGGGGGTCATGCGCGGGCGGCGCAGCTTCAGCGAAATGCCGGCCCGGCGCGCGGCGGCCCACAGCAGCCCGATCTGGATGAACCCGCCGATGGTCACCGCGATCGACAGCGCGGTGGCGGTGATCGCCCCGCCGTCGCGCACGAAAATCAGCGCGGTGAGCATCGCCAGATTGAGCAAGGCGGGGGCAAAAGCGGCTGCGGTGAACCGCGCCAGGCTGTTGAGTACGCCCGAGAACAGCGACACCAGGCTGATCAGGATGAGGTAGGGGAAGGTGATGCGGGTGAGGACGGTCGCCAGCGCCAATTTGTCGCCGTGATAGCCGCTGATCGCCGCGACGAACAACGGCATGATGATCTCGAACACCAGGGTGAACAGCACCAACGTCGGCAAAAACACCGCCAGCACCTGCTCGGAGAAATCGCGCGCATCGGCCTCGCCGCCGGGGCCGTGAAGGCGCTGGCTGAATAACGGCACGAAGCCGGCCGAAAAGGCGCCCTCGCCGAACAAGCGGCGGAAGGTGTTGGGCAGGCGGAAGGCGACGAAGAAGGCGTCGGCCGCCCAGCTGGCGCCCATCACCCGGCTCATCAGCATTTCACGGGCGAACCCCGCGACTCGGCTGACGAGCGTGAGACCGCCAATCGTGCCGGTCGCCTTGATCAGGTTCATGCCGCGCGCCCGGCGGTCGTCAGGCGTTGGTCGGCGCGGGTTCGGCGCCGCTGGCGGCGGCGTCGTCGGCGGCGCCCTGCGCGGCCTCGAGCTGGGCCATATAAGCGGCGGCGAAGTCGATCGGATCGAGCAGCACCGGCGGGAAGCCGAGGTTCTGGACCTGTTCGGCGACGATCTGGCGGGCGAACGGGAACAGCATCCGCGGCGCCTCGATCAGCAGGAACGGCGGCAATGCGTCTTCGGGGATATTGCGCAGCCCGAACAGGCCGGCATAGGCAAGGTCGACGACGAAATGGGTGCCTTCATCCGACGCCGCCTTGAGCGTGATCTTGAGCACGACCTCATGCACTTCCTCGGCGATGCGGTTGACGACAAGGTTGAACTGGACGTCGAGCTGCGGCTGCTGCTGCCACTGGAATACCGTCGGCGAGCTCGGGTTCTCGACCGACATATCCTTGATATATTGCGCGATTGCGGCGGCGTGGGGGGCGGCATCGTCGCCGCCGTTGGCGAGCGGTGTGGAGTCGCTGGGAAGGCTGCTATCCTGGTCGGACATGGATCGGGTCTTTCGCTCGGTGTTTGAATGGGATGGCCGGCCGTCCCGCCTGCCGGCGAGCCCGCCCGGCGGGTCGCCGCCGCGACTAGCAGCGCCGCTGGCCGGGCGCAATGGGACCAAGCACGGCAAGGGCGGGGTGGAGCGCACTTTGAATCGGTGCGTTAAGCACACTATGTTGGATCACGTTCATGTGTGCCATGTCATCATCGGCAGGCACGCGTTTTTCGGGAAGGCCCTTCGTTGACCGCTATCGTCATCCTCGCGCTTGTCGGGTTGTTCATCGGCCTCAGGCTGTACAATGTGCTCGGCGAGAGAACCGGCCACGAACAGCCGATTCTCAAGCCAGCCGATCCTGACGCGCGAGTCGAGCCCGCCGTCGCGCCGCGCGCCGCGCCGCCCGCCAACTCGTCCGACATGGGCGACCTCGCCTATCTGCCGACCGCCGGGCCGGGGGTGCGCGCCTTGCTTGCCGCCGACCCGCAGTTCGACGTCGCCCGCTTTCTCGAAGGCGCCAAGGCGGCCTATCGCATGATTCTCGAATCCTATTGGAGCGGCGACCTGGCGGCGATGAAACCGCATGTCGATGGCCATGTGTTCGACACGTTCGCGGCCGCCGTGGAGGAGCGCGAAGGGCAGGGACTCAAGCTCGAAAACCGCCTCGTCGCGGTCGAGCAGGCGGTCATTTCCGGCGCCGAGGTGAGCAAGGCCGAGGCGCTGGTTACGGTGCGGTTCGAAGCGGATATCGCGGCGGTCACGCGCAACACCGCCGGCGAAGTCGTCGCCGGCTCGTTATCGGACGCGGTCCAGACGCGCGATCGCTGGACCTTCCGCCGCGACGTCGCGTCGCGCGACCCCAATTGGTTGCTCGTCGAGACCGACGAAGAGGAATGAGGGTTTTCGCGCGCGCGATCGGCCTGGCGGTGGCGCTGCTCCTCGCCGGCTGCGCAACCCGCCCATTACCGCCACTTCCCGTGCCTGTCCCCGTTCCGGTCATCCCGACGCCCGCTCCTGCGCCGGTGCTCGACAATGCTCTGTTGGCCGGGGTCGAACGGGTCACGCCGCCGCCTGTTTATGCCGCCGATGCGGCCCGGGCGCTGGCCGCCTTCCGGACGAGTTGCCCGGTGCTGATCAGGCGCGACGACAAGTCCGGACTGACGCTGCCCGGCGACTGGGCACAGCTATGCACCGAAGCCCAAGGCGTCAGCCCTGTCGGCGCGGCGAGCTTCTTCCATGACCGCTTCGCCTGGGTCCGGGTCGGCAAGGGCGAGGCGTTTGCGACCGGCTATTACGAGCCCGAGATCGCCGGATCGCGCACCCGCCAGCCGGGCTATGACATTCCCCTTTACGGACTTCCCGCCGATCTCATACGCTGCACACGCGCCGATGGCGGCGAGGGCAAGGGGCGGATTGACGAGACCGGCCAGTGCGTCTTCTATTACGACCGGGCGGCGATCGACGACGGCGCGCTCGCCGGCCGCGGGCTCGAATTGGCCTGGGCGGCCGATCCGATCGCCTTGTTTTTCCTCGAGATCCAGGGGTCGGGCCGGTTGCGCCTGCCCGACGGCGGGGTCATGCGGGTCGGCTATGCCGGCCAGAACGGGCGCGAATATGTCGCGGTCGGGCGGCTGCTGCGCGAGCGGGGCCTTTTGCCGCCCGGCGGGGCGACGATGGCCGGGATCGTCGGCTGGATGCGCGATCATCCGGCCGAGGGCAAGGCGCTGATGCGCGAAAATCTGAGCTATGTGTTCTTCAAGGAGCTGATCGGCCCCGGTCCGCTCGGCGCACTCAACGTGCCGGTGTCGCCGCGTGCCAGCGTCGCCGCCGACCCGGCGTTCGTGCCCTTGGGCGCGCCAGTGTTCCTGACCCTCGACCGCACCGAGGCCAACGGCCTGTGGGTGGCGCAGGACACCGGCGGCGCGATCAAGGGCGCCAACCGCTTCGACACATTCTGGGGTGCGGGCGCGGCCGCCGAGAAAACCGCGGGCGGGTTCGCCGCCAGCGGCCGGGCGCTGATCCTGTTGCCTCCGGTGGCGGCCGAGCGTGCGCTCGCTCAGCGCTGACGAGGCCGCGTTGTGGGCGCGGGTGACCGCGTCGATCCGCCCCTTGTCGCGCGAAATCATAACTGCTGAACCAGCGCCTGCCCTGCAACCTGTTGTTGCAGCGGCACCGGCGCCTCGACCCCCTCCAATGCACAGGCCAAAACCAGCGCCGCCGCCGACTCCGGCTCGACCTGGGACGACGCTCGACGGGAGCTGGGACAAACGCCTCAAGTCGGGCGCGGTCGAACCCGATCGGACGCTCGACCTTCACGGCCACTCGCTCGACAGCGCGTGGCAGGCGCTCGATCTCGCTCTTGATCGCGCCCTATCCGCCGGCGACCGAATGCTGTTGCTGGTGACCGGGCATGAGCGCGCCGGGGAGCCGCCGGTTGCTCGCGGAAAGATCCGCGCAGCGGTGCACGACTGGCTGGCGGTGTCGCGCCATGCATCCAGGATCGCGGCGGTACGCGCCGCGCACCGTCGCCACGGAGGGGGCGGGAGCCTCTATATCATCCTGCGCAGAGGGTAGTTCCTCCATCATTTCTTAACCCAACCCGTTTAGTCGCCGTGTCTTAGGCGGACTGCGCGACGAAGCGGGGCTAATTTCCTGACAATGAAAGACGGGACTGCGCAAAAGATCAGCAACGCGATCCTGTCGGGCACGGCGGGCGTCGCGTCCTTCCTGTTTTCGCTGACCGCCTTCCTCTACATCACCGAGTTCAACGAACAGATTTTGGCCTCGATCGTCGCCGGCGCCTTCTGCCTGCTGATCAGCTATGTCGCTTCCGAGCGCCCCAACAGCGAGAGCGCACGCGCCCTGACCGCGCTTGGCGACCGTCTGCTCGCGGTCGAGACCGGCGACTTCACCAGTCCCGCGCCGGCGATCGTCAAGGAGACCATGCCCAAGGTCGCATCCGCGGTCGACAGCCTGTTCGCCGAAGTCCGTTCGTCGATCGAAAATGCCCATGCGCTGGGCATGTACGACCCCGTCACCTCGCTTCCCAACCGGCTCCACTTTCGCTCCGAAGCCGACAAATTGCTCAGCCAGATGGGTGAGGGCGAATGCGCGGCCATGCTGTTCGTCGACCTCGACCGCTTCAAGGGCGTCAACGACAGCCTTGGACATGCCCGCGGCGACCAGCTGCTGGTGATGGTCGCCAACCGCCTGCGGGTCGTCGTCACCGCCGAAATCGGCGATGTGTCCGCTCCCCGTCCGCTGCTGGCGCGGCTGGCGGGTGACGAGTTCACGATTTTCTT
>JANLQS010000070.1:0-4296 GCA_031367995.1 Sphingomonas sp. | reverse complement strand
GGCTCCGCTCGGCACAGGCTTGTCGAGCTTCTTCTTGCGATACTGCTCCTCGACCTTCCACTCGATCGGCAGGCCGTGGCAGTCCCAGCCAGGCACATAAGGCGCGTCCTTGCCGAGCAGGGTCTGGGTGCGAACCACCATGTCTTTGAGGATATGATTGAGCGCGTGGCCGATGTGGATGTCACCATTGGCGTAGGGCGGGCCGTCGTGAAGAATGAATTTCTCGCGGCCGCTACGCGCGGTGCGCACCTGACCGTAAAGGTCGCCCTCCTGCCACTTCGCAAGGATCGCCGGCTCCTTCTGCGGCAGGCCGGCTTTCATCGGAAAGTCGGTGCGCGGAAGGAAGACGGTGCTGCGATAGTCGGGCTTGTCGGACATTGGCGCGGGCCTTAGGCGACGTGCTGCGATGCGGCAAGAAGCCGCCGGGCTTCGGCGGCGTCGGCGTCCATTTGCGCTTTGAGCGCGTCGAGGCTGTCGAACGTCATTTCCGGGCGGAGATAGTGGAGCAGGCTGACTTCGATCGTGCGGCCGTAAAGGTCGCCGTCCCAGTCGAACACCACCGCTTCGAGCAATTCCCTGGGCGGCGCGAACATCGGGCGGGTGCCGAGGCTGACGACGCCATCATGCTCGCTGCCGTCGTCGAGCGCGATTCGCGCGGCGTAGATGCCGTAGGCGGGGCGCAGGTAGCTGCCGAGCTGAAGATTGGCGGTCGGCCAGCCGAGCAAGCGGCCGCGCTTGTCGCCGTGCTCGACCACCCCCTCGACCGCGAATGGGCGGGTCAGCAGGCGGGTGGCGGCGCCGGGGTTGCCGGCGGTCAGCGCGTCGCGCACCCGGCTCGACGAGACCGGCTGGCCATCGAGCATCACCGGGGCGACGGTTTCGGCGGCGATGCCGTGGGCGGCGCCGAGCTGGCGAAGGATGGTCGCATTGCCGCCGCGGCCTTGGCCGAAGGTGAAATCGTCGCCGGTGACCACGCCGGCCGCGCCGATTCTGTTCGCCAGGAGATCCGCGACGAACGCTTCGGCGCTGGTCGCGGCGAGCGCGGCGCCGAAGGCGAACACCAGCATCGCGTCGGCCCCGGCGTGGGCGAACAAGCGCTCGCGCTGGTCGAGGCTGGTCAGGCGGAATGGCGGCGTGTCGGGACGGAAGTGGCGCACCGGATGGGGATCGAAGGTGGCGACGATCACCGGGCGGCGCTCGTGGGCGCCGCGCTGGACGGCGCGGCTGACGACCGCCTGATGGCCCAGATGGAAGCCGTCGAAATTGCCCAGCGCAAGGATCGCGCCGCGCAAGGATTCGGGGATCGGCTGGTCAAGGCTCAGGCGCTGCATCGGCATGGGGGATTAGCGGCAATCGTCCTTGAGTCCACACCCTTGACTCGGCGCGGGCTCATCCATAGATAGCAGCCATCCCGTTTCACCGGTTGCCGGCGGCGCACTCGTGCGTGCGCCGTTTTTCCTTTGGGAAAGCCGGTGGTTGCGGGGTCATCGCTTTGAGATGGGATGGTCGGGTGCCCGCTGTCCCGTGGAGCTAGGAGAATATAGTCCATGGCACGTATCGCGGGCGTCAACCTGCCCACCAACAAGCGCGTAGTGATCGCGCTGACCTACATCCACGGCATTGGCAACACCAAGGCCAAGGAAATCACCGAGAAGCTGTCGATCGCGCCCGAGCGCCGGGTCCAGGACCTGACCGATCAGGAAGTCTTGCACATCCGCGAGGCGATCGATGCCGGTTACACCGTCGAGGGCGACCTTCGCCGGACGACCGCGATGAACATCAAGCGGCTGATGGATCTCGCCTGCTATCGCGGGCTGCGCCATCGCAAGGGCCTGCCGGTCCGCGGCCAGCGCACCCATACCAATGCGCGCACCCGCAAGGGCAAGGCCAAGCCGATCGCCGGCAAGAAGAAGTAACAGCAGCAGCGATTGTCCGGGGGACAATCGCGTCGCTGTTACTCCGCCGGATGGCGAGAGGAGCAGGGCGCAACACCCCGCAGCTTCAAGGATACGAATAGAATGGCTCAATCACCCCAGCGCCTCCGCCGCCGCGAGCGCAAGAACATCACTTCTGGCGTCGCGCATGTGAACGCCAGCTTCAACAATACGATGATCACCATCACCGACGCGCAGGGCAACGCAATCGCCTGGTCGTCGGCCGGGACGATGGGCTTCAAGGGCAGCCGCAAGTCGACTCCCTATGCCGCCCAGGTCGCCGCCGAGGACGCCGGCCGCAAGGCCGCCGAACATGGCGTCCGCACCCTCGAGGTCGAGGTCAAGGGTCCCGGGTCGGGCCGGGAAAGCGCCTTGAGGGCGCTGCAATCGGTCGGTTTCCAGATCACGTCGATCCGCGACGTGACCCCGATCCCGCACAATGGCGTGCGCCCGTCGAAGCGCCGCCGGGTCTGATCGATTGATCGCCGCGCGGGCCGCCGAACAGGCTCGCGGGTTTCACATTTACGGCGGGGGACGCTCCGCCAAGGGCAGGAACAAACATGGCCGTCAACTCAAAGAACTGGCAGGAACTCAAGAAGCCCAACGCGCTCGAGCGCAAGCAGGGCACCGACGTCCGCAAGAAGGCGATCTTCGTCGCCGAGCCGCTCGAGCGCGGCTTCGGCATGACGCTCGGCAACTCGTTGCGCCGGGTACTCTTGTCGTCGCTCCAGGGCGCGGCGGTGACCTCGATCAAGATCGACGGCGTGCTGCACGAATTCTCGAGCCTCGCCGGGGTCCGCGAGGACGTCACCGACATCATTTTGAACGTCAAGCAGATCGCGCTCAAGATGGAGGGCGAAGGCCCCAAGCGGCTGCACCTTTCGGCGACCGGCCCGGGCGAAGTCACCGCCGGGCAGATCGCCGCGACCGGCGACATCGAAGTGACCAATCCCGACCTCGTCATCTGCCACCTCGACGACGGCACCACGCTCAACATGGAGCTGACCGCCGACATCGGGAAGGGCTATGTCCCGTCGGCGGCCAACCGCCCGGTCGACGCCCCGATCGGGCTGATCCCGGTGGACGCGCTTTACTCGCCGGTCCGCCAGGTCGCGTACAAGGTCGAGAACACCCGCGTCGGGCAGGAACTCGATTACGACAAATTGACCCTGACGGTCGAGACCGACGGCACCATCAGCCCCGAGGACGCCTTGGGCTATTCGGCCAAGATCCTTCAGGACCAGCTGCAATTGTTCGTCCACTTCGACGACAGCCAGGTGCGCGCCGCACCGTCGGCGATGGCCGGCATGGCCGCGGGCGGCGCCGCCGAAACGGCGACCGACACCAATCAGCTCAACCGCTATTTGCTCAAGAAGGTCGACGAATTGGAGCTGTCGGTGCGCAGCGCCAATTGCCTTAAGAACGACAACATCATCTACATCGGCGACCTCGTCCAGAAGACCGAGGCCGAGATGCTCCGCACCCCGAACTTCGGTCGCAAGAGCCTCAACGAGATCAAGGAAGTCCTCGCCTCGATGGGCCTCCGCCTCGGCATGGACATCCCCGGCTGGCCGCCGGAGAACATCGAGGAAATGGCCAAGAAGCTCGAGCAGGAATTGCTCGGATAGGAATATCCGGGGGACATTCCTGAGCAATTCCCTTCTCGGCTGAGCCGACAAGCGACTGTTCGAAAGGCGCAAGGGCGGTCCGGCAACGGGCCGCCCTTTCCTTTTACTGCTACCGTGGGCAGGATGGATGCGTTCGGATGAACAGGGGGTAATGTGAGCGTCCAACATACCGTCGCATTCAAACGCTATGCCAAGTCCATCCGCGAAACGCTGCGGGGGCAGCCCACCAACATCGAACAAGCGCTCGCGCCGAGTTTCAAGAATCTGATCGACGACCTGCTCCCGCTGGTTCCAACCGGGAGCGGCCTCACGACAATCCCAGAATATGCCAAACCCGAGATTGGACGACCCGACATTGCGCTGGCTCGGGCCGGTGAACTGCCCCGCGCCTTCTTGGAATTGAAAGCGCCGGACAAGGGGCTCGATCCCAAGCGCTGGCGCGACGCGCATGACAAGCGGCAGTTTGTTCGCTTCGGCGAACTTCCGACATGGGCGCTGTCAAACTTCGGCGCGATCCGGTTTTTCCGGCGTGATGTCGGCGAGCTCGAAGTTCGGGTCGTCCCGCAGCAGGCGCTTGACCCGGCGGTGGCGGACACCAAGGCCGACGCGACCATCGATGCGCACGATCCTAGCGCATTCCTCGAAGTCCTTTCGCAGCTGGCGCAAGCGCAACCGCCCTCGCCCTCGAACGCAGCCGAACTTGCCGAATATCTAGCGCACGCGGCGCGATTGGT
>JANLQS010000061.1:0-4397 GCA_031367995.1 Sphingomonas sp. | reverse complement strand
CCCGAGCTTGTCGACCAGTTTGGCGAACCGCTCGCGGTCCTCGGCCAGATCGATGCTGTCGGGCGAGGTGCCGAGGATGGGATAGCCCGCCGCCTGAATTTCCTCGGCCAGCTTGAGCGGCGTCTGCCCGCCGAGCTGGACGATAACCCCGACCAATTCGCCTTTCTCCGCCTCGCGGTGGAGGATTTCGAGCACGTCCTCCCCGGTCAGCGGCTCGAAATAGAGCCGGTCCGACGTCTCCGGGTCGGTCGACACCGTCTCCGGGTTGCAGTTGATCATGATCGTCTCGAAACCGGCATCCTTGAGCGCGAACGCCGCGTGGCAGCAGCAATAATCGAACTCGATGCCCTGGCCGATGCGGTTCGGCCCGCCGCCGAGGATGACGATTTTCCGGCGGTCGCTAATGTCGGCTTCGTCCTCGGCCTCGCCGAGCGTGCTTGCCGAAGAAAAGAGGGGCGCCTCATAGGTCGAGTAGAGATAGGGCGTCGCCGCGTCGAATTCGGCCGCGCAGCTGTCGATCCGCTTGAACACGGGACGGACGCCGAGCTTGAGCCGCGCCGCCCGCACTTCCGCCTCGGTCACCCCGCCGGTCATGCCTTTCAAGGCGTCGTGGACGATGCCCGATCCGCGCGCCGCCATCTCGCTCGCCTCGCGGTCGACATGGGCCGATCGCAACGCCAGCTGGGCGAGGCGCTTGTCGCTAAACCCCATCGCTTTGAACCGTCGCATGCCGGCGGCGTCGGTCGGCAAGCCTTGGTCGCGCACTTCCTCCTCGGCGGCGACAATCTCTTGCAATCGTTCGAGGAACCATGGGTCGAACCCCGAAATCTGGTGGATACGCTGCGTCGTGAAGCCGTGGCGCAGCGCTTCGGCCGCGACCAGCAGCCGATCCGGCGTGGCGCGGGCCAGCGCATTCTCGATCTCGTCGGGGCTGGCCTGCTCCAGCGCTCGCACCCGGTCGAGCCCGCACAGCCCTACCTCGAGCCCGCGCAGCGCTTTCTGCAAACTCTCGGCGAAATTGCGCCCGATCGCCATCACTTCGCCGACGCTCTTCATCGCCGTCGACAACGTGTCGGGCGCGCCCTTGAACTTCTCGAACGCGAACCGCGGGATTTTCGTCACGACATAATCGATCGTCGGCTCGAAGCTCGCCGGTGTCGCCCCGCCGGTGATGTCGTTGGCGATTTCGTCGAGCGTGTACCCCACCGCCAGCCGCGCCGCGACCTTGGCGATCGGAAACCCCGTCGCCTTCGACGCCAGCGCCGAGCTCCGCGATACGCGCGGGTTCATCTCGATCACGATCATCCGCCCGTCCTTGGGGTTGACCGCGAACTGGACGTTGGACCCGCCGGTCTCGACCCCGATCTCGCGCAGCACCGCGATGCTGGCCGAGCGCATCCTTTGATATTCCTTGTCGGTCAGGGTCAGCGCCGGGGCGACGGTGATCGAATCCCCGGTATGGACACCCATCGGGTCGACATTCTCGATCGAACAGATGATGATGGCGTTGTCGGCGGTATCGCGCACCACCTCCATCTCATATTCCTTCCAGCCGAGCAGCGATTCCTCGATCAGCACCTCGTTGGTCGGGCTGGCGTCGATCCCCGACTTGACGATCGCTTCGAATTCCTCGCGGTTATAGGCCACCCCGCCGCCGGTCCCGCCAAGTGTGAACGACGGCCGGATGATCGACGGCAATCCCGTCCGCTCAAGCACTTGCAAGGCGTCGTCGAGATTATGCGCGATGCCGGACTTGGCCGATTCCAGCCCGATGCGGTCCATCGCGTCGCGGAATTTCATCCGGTCCTCGGCCATCTCGATCGCTTTTGCATTGGCCCCGATCAGCTCGACTCCGAGCCGCTCCAGCGTCCCGTCCTTGGCCAGCGCCAGCGCGGTGTTGAGCGCGGTCTGCCCGCCCATCGTCGGCAGCAAGGCGTCGGGCCTCTCGGCCTCGATAATTTTCGCCACCACTTCAGGCGTGATCGGCTCAATATAGGTCGCGTCCGCCATTTCCGGATCGGTCATGATCGTCGCAGGATTGCTGTTCACGACGATGACGCGATACCCCTCGGCCTTCAGCGCTTTCACCGCCTGCGACCCCGAATAATCGAACTCCGCCGCCTGCCCGATGACGATCGGCCCGGCGCCAATGACGAGGATGGAGGAAATGTCGGTGCGGCGGGGCATTAGAGCTTTCCGCCCAACCAGAGCGCTACTCCAATTGCAATCACTGCTACAACCACTCCAATCCAAGCTGCGGCCGTGGCCGAAGAACTTTGGGTATCTCGATTTTCCGACTTATTTTCCTGAAAAATGTTGTTGTTGATCGTCCAGCCTGCAGGAGGCACGGCGGCGTCTCTAGCTTCGCTTTCTTCGGAAATTGCACTTTGCGTTGTCACTAGTTTGTCCGCGTCAAGCAGCACTCCTGCTTTCGGACTCCAACTGCTCGCACCGTTAATTTCGACGTGATGGAAAGAGTCCTCGACAATTCTTGCACCGTCTCGCGTTGCAAAATATGCCGGGTATCCGTCCTTAAGACTCCAGTCGACAAAGCCTAGGTCGTAAAGATGATTTAATGAGGTCTTCGCTTTGATGACGGAGAGCGGCGGATTGAACCTCACCGCAGCTTCTTCAGGAAGCAGCAACTCACCGTCGCCGTCGGCTTCTTCCACCAGCATTAACAAAAGCCCGAGTTCGATTTCCGATTGCTTCCTCACCGCATCATCCCGACGAATTTCTCGAACAGATAGAAACTGTCCATCGGCCCCGGGCTTGCCTCGGGGTGGTACTGGACGCTGAACGCCGGCCGGTCGGTCAGTTCGAGCCCGCAGTTCGATCCGTCGAACAGGCTGACATGAGTTTCGCGCACATTGCCCGGCAGCCCGTCGCGCTCCACGGCAAACCCGTGGTTCATCGACGTAATCTCGACCGCGCCGTCGGCGCAGCGCTTGACCGGATGGTTGGCGCCGCGGTGGCCCTGGAACATCTTGGCCGTCTTCCCGCCCACGCTGAGCGCCAACAATTGGTGTCCCAGGCAAATCCCGAACAGCGGCTTCCCCGTCGCCAGCAGCTGCTTGATCAGCGGCACCGCATAAACGCCCGTCGCCGCCGGGTCGCCCGGCCCGTTCGACAGGAAGAAACCGTCGGGCTTATGCGCCATCACCTCGTCGAAGCTGGCCCCCGCCGGCACGATCGTCACCCGCGCCCCGGCCGCGACCAGATTGCGGAAGATGTTGCGCTTCGCCCCATAATCGATGGCGACGACGTGGGGGATATGTCCCTCGACTTCGCTCGGGACGAACGGCGTTTGGAAAGCGCCCCCATGTCCGTTCGTGTCGAGCGAAGTCGAGACGCCTTCTTCATACCCCTGCCCCAACTTCCACTTCCCGCCACTCCAAGCCTCGAGCTGCTCGCGGCTTACCTCCTTGGCCAGATCCATCCCCTCGAGCCCCGGCCACTCAGCGGCCGCCGCCTGCAACGCCTCCACATCAAACGCCCCCGCCGCCGAATGCGCGAACGCCACCGTCGGCGGCCCCTCGCGCCGCACCAGGTGCGTCAGCGCCCTTGTATCGACGCCCGACACCCCGATCCGACCGGTCGCCGCCATCCAGCTCGGGAAATCCTGCTCGCTTCGGAAGTTACTCGGCGAGGTAACCGCCTCGCGCACCAAACAGCCCAAGGCATGCGCCTTACCCGCCTCGACGTCCTCTGCGTTGGCGCCGACATTGCCGATATGCGGGAAAGTGAACGCCACCACCTGCCGCGCGTAGCTGGGGTCGGTCATCACCTCCTGATACCCGGTCATGGCGGTGTTGAAGCACAGTTCGCCGACCGCAAAACCCTCGGCCCCGAAGCCCCGCCCCCACATTGTCCGCCCGTCGGCGAAAACGACTACGCCGGTCGCCCCCTCGGGAGGCGGTGCGGGCGAAAGTCGTGCGTCGGCCATCGGCGGAAGGAGCCTTTCCGTGTGTCGTTACCAGCTATGTCGCTAAGCGATGGCCGCTAAGCGTCATTGGGCGGAAGGTCAACGCTGTAAAAGCCGCGAACAGGCCGTTACGAGTGGGTCTTTCCGACGAACCGAGACAGGACGCATCATGATTCGCGACGACATCAAGGCGGCGCTGACGGCGGCGATGAAAGGCGGCGACAAGCCCGCGACCCAGACCCTGCGCATGGTCCAGTCGAGCATCAAGAATCGCGACATCGAATTGCGCACTGCCGCGAGCCAGCCCGACGACGACGCTTTGGTCACCGATGTTCTCCAGAAAATGATCAAGCAGCGCCGCGAATCGGCCGAGCTCTACACCAGGGGCGGCCGCGCCGAGCTCGCCGCCGTCGAGCAGGCGGAAATCGCCACCATCGAACGCTTCCTGCCACAGCAGCTCAGCGACGAGGAA
>JANLQS010000052.1:0-3677 GCA_031367995.1 Sphingomonas sp. | reverse complement strand
GATTGCCACCGGGCGCGGCGACGGGACGGTCGACGTCCGCCCGCTCGAAGTCGGCCGCAACCCGTTCAGGAAAGGCGACATCATCGTCACCTCGGGCACCGGCGGGCTGTATCCGCCGCTCGTGCCGAGCGCCAAGATCGTCAAGCTCGACGACGACGGCGCCATCGCTCTGCCGCTCGCCGACCCGAGCCGCGCTAGCTTCGCGCTTGTAGAACCGCCATTCGAACCCGCAGCGCTGGCCGAAGCCGCCCGCCCGGCGGAGGAGCGCTAGCGATGGTTCGCTCGGCGCTGGCGATGGGCAACCGGCCGCTGGCGAGCGGCCCGCGGGCCGGCCATCAGTTGGTGCCGGCAATCAGCGTCGCGCTCGCCTCGCTGCTCGCGGTCCTGCCGATTGTCTCGGCCCACGGCTGGTGGCCCAACGCCGGGCTGCTGATGCTGATCGCCTGGCGGATGCTCCGCGCCGACGCCTGGGCGGCGTGGGTGGCGGCGCTGCTCGGGCTGTGGAACGACCTCGTCACCGGCAGCCCGCTCGGCCTGTCGGTGGCGCTGTGGACGGCGTTCATGCTGGCGATGGACGTCATCGACCGGCGCACGATGTGGCGCGACTATTGGATCGAGTGGGTCCTGGCGACCTTGCTGCTGGCGTTGGCGGAGCTGGCGCAGTGGCGCGTCGCGGCGCTGGCCGGGGCGCCGGTGCGGCTGGCCAGCCAGTGGCCGGCGCTGGTCGTCGCCGCGCTTTGTTTCCCGGTCGCCGCTTACGTAGTCCGGCGGCTCGACCGCTGGCGGATGGGGCAGTGAAAGCGTCGCGCTACACCGGCGCACACCAGGCGCTGACCTTCTCGCGGCGGATGCTGCTGGTCGGCGGCGCCCAACTGGCGATCGGCGGCGCGCTGATCACTCGCCTCGGCTATCTCGCTATCGCCCAGAACGCCCATTACAAGCTATTGAGCGAGAGCAACCGGGTGCAGCTGATCCCGGTGCCGCCGCGACGCGGATGGATCGTCGACCGCAATGACAAGCCGATCGCGATCAACCGGTCGAGCTTCCGCGTCGACATCATCCCGGAGCAGCTCGAGCGGCCGGTCGAAACGCTGCAACTGCTCGCGCAGCTGCTCCATCTGTCGGCCGATGATGTCGACCGCATCATCAGGGAATTGAAGGCCGCCGCGGGCTATCAGTCGGTCCAGGTCGCCGAGAACGTCCCGTACGAATATTATGCAGCGGTCACCGTTCGACTGCCCGAAATGCCCGGGGTGCAGCCGATGCGCGGCTTTTCGCGCTTTTACCCGGGTGGGCCGGCGGTCGCGCACCTCGTTGGCTATGTCGGCGGCGCCAACGCCAAGGAATATGAGGCCGAGGACAAGAACCCTTTGCTCGTCACGCCGGGGTTCAAGATTGGCAAAGACGGGTTGGAAAAGGTCCTTGAGCCGAGACTGCGCGGGACGCCGGGCGGGCAGCGGGTTGAACTGACCGCGCGCGGCAAGCTGGTCCGCGAGCTGGAGCCGAAACCCGACCGCAGTGGCCAGACCGTCAAGCTGACGATCAATGCCGGCCTTCAGGAATTTGCCGCGCGGCGCATGGGCGATCAATCGGGCGCACTCGTCGCGATGGACGTGACGAGCGGCGACTTGCTGGCCTTCGTTTCCATGCCGGCGTTCGATCCGAATAGCTTCAGCGATGGCATCGGCCGGACCGAATGGCGGATGTTGTCCGAAGACGATCACATCCCCTTGCTCAACAAGGTCGCGCTCGGGCTCTATCCGTCAGGGTCGACGATCAAGCCGGCGATGGCGCTGGCGTTCCTGCAGCAGGGAATCGATCCCCACCGCCGCGTCTTTTGCCCCGGCGGCTACCAGATCGGGAATCGTTACTTTCGGTGCGACGCCGCGCATGGTTCGATGGACATGCATTCCGCGGTCGAGCGCAGCTGCAACACCTATTTCTGGGCGACCGGCCTCATCACCGACCCCGCCAAAACGACCGAGATGGTGCAGTATCTCGGCTATGGCGAGAAGTTCGACCTGCCCATCCCGTCGCAGCGTTTCGGCACGATGCCGAACCCGGATTGGCTGCTCAGGAAATACAAGCGCAAGTGGCAGGGCTATGACAGCGCCAACACCTCGATCGGTCAGGGCTATGTTCTCGTCAACCCGATGCAGCTCGCGGTCATGCCGGCCCGACTGGCGTCCGGAAAGCTGCTCCAACCCCGCCTACTGATGGATGACAAGGCGCGGCCGGCGCCAGCGCTTAACGCCGACCCGGCGCATCTCGATTTCGTTCGAAATGCGATGGCGGCCGTGGTCAACGGCCAGGGCACCGCGGTCGCTTCGAAACTGCTGTTGGACGGCATTCAGATGGGCGGCAAGACCGGGACCGCGCAGGTCTTCCGGCTCGGCGAGCGCGGACATCAATCGACGTGGGCGCTGCGCGATCACGCATTGTTCGTTGCGTTCGCGCCGGTCGAACAGCCACGCTTCGCCATCGGCTGCATCATCGAGCATGGCGGCTTTGGCGCCTCGGCCGCCGCGCCCATCGTGCGCGACGCCATGACCTTTCTGTTCGACGAGCAGAAAGCGATGGCCGCCCTCGCGCTGCTGGAACAGCAATGGGGGGGCACATTGACCGAGCGTACCGCCCGGCAGGCCGCCGCGTTCGACGCCGTCGCCCGCGTCGGCGCGCCGAAGCGGGCGACATGATTTCCTCGGCGATCATCCCGCAACCGCTGGCCCGGCTGCCGTGGAAGCTGATTTTCATCGTGTTCGGCATCTGCGCGATCGGGCTCGTCACCCTCTATTCGGCGGCCGGCGGATCATGGCGGCCGTGGGCGTTGAAGCAGGGTATCATCATCCTCGTCTTCTTCGGCCTCGCGCTAGGCGTGTCGTGGATCCCCGAAAAGACGGTCAAACAGCTGACCTTCCCAGCTTATGTTGCAATCCTCGTCATGCTCGTCGCGGTCGAGGCGATCGGGTTCGTCGGCAAGGGCGCCCAGCGCTGGGTCGACCTCGGCGTGATCCGCCTCCAGCCGTCGGAATTCATGAAGCCGGCCATCGTCGTCACCCTGGCGCGCTTCTACGACCTCATTCCAGCGAGCGACGTCCGGCGATGGCGCGGCCTGTGGCCCGCCGGGGCGTTGATCATGATCCCGGCCGCCCTCATCCTCGTCCAGCCCGACCTTGGCACGGCGATGATGGTCATCCTGTCGGGCGTGACCGTGATGTTTCTGGCGGGGCTGCCGATGTGGTATTTCCTGTCGGCGGCCGGCGCGGCGGCGATCGCCGGCCCGATCCTGTTCGCGACGATGCACGACTATCAGCGCAAGCGCGTCCTGATCTTCCTTAATCCCGAGAACGACCCGCTCGGCGCCGGCTATCACATCAGCCAGTCGAAAATCGCGATCGGATCGGGCGGCTTCTGGGGCAAGGGATTCCTCAACGGCAGCCAGAGCCACCTCGACTACTTGCCCGAAGGCCACACCGACTTTGTCTATGCGACGATGGTCGAGGAGTGGGGCTGGGTCGGCGGGGCGCTGCTGATCGTCGCCTTCCTGATGGTCGTGCGCTGGGGCATGGCGGTCGCCAGGCGCGCGCCAACCCGCTTCGGGCAGCTCGCCGCCGCCGGCTTGTCGATGACCATTTTCTATTATTTCTCGGTCAATCTGATGATGGTCATGGGGCTCG
>JANLQS010000107.1:0-85852 GCA_031367995.1 Sphingomonas sp. | reverse complement strand
CCGCCCGACACCGGCGCGTCGACCATCGTGAACCCCGCGAACCCAGCTTCGCCCTCAACCGCCTTGGCGGTGGCGACGTCGATCGTCGAGCAATCGATCAGGATGGCGGATTTCGGCGCGTTGAGCAGCACATTGGAGCGGTAGACGTCGGCGACATGGCGGCCCGCGGGCAGCATCGTGACGACTGCTTCGGCATCCTTGACCGCCGCTTCGGCGTTGGCGGCGATGGCGCAGCCATTGGTCTTGGCCCGATCGAGCGCCGGCTGGCTGAGGTCGAAAGCCATCACCTCATGCCCCGCCTTGGCGAGGTTCGCCGCCATCCCGCCACCCATGTTGCCAAGCCCGATGAATGCCACGCGTGCCATTTTACTCTCCTAATTCCTCCCCCGGAACGGGGAGGGGACCAAGTGAAACTTGGTGGAGGGGTCGACCCCTCCGTCACGCCTTCGGCGCGCCACCTCCCCGTTCCGGGAAGGATCTAATTACTTGCCCGTCCACTTGCCGGGGCGCTTGTCGACGAAGGCGGCCATGCCTTCCTTCTGATCCGCGGTGCCGAACAGGCCGTGGAACAGCCGCCGCTCGAAGTTGATGCCCTGCGCGAGCCCCATCTCGAACGCGGCGTTGACCATTTCCTTGGTCGCGATGGCGGCCAGCGGGGCCATGCCGGCGATCGCCTCGGCGGTCTTCATCGCTTCATCGAGCAAGTCAGCGGCAGGAACAACTTTTGCCACCAGGCCAGACGCTTCCGCCTCCTTCGCGCCCATCATCCGCCCGGTCAGGCACATTTCCATCGCCTTGGCCTTGCCCACCGCGTGGCTAAGCCGCTGCGATCCGCCCATGCCCGGGGTAACGCCGAGCTTGATTTCGGGCTGGCCGAACTTGGCGGTGTCGGCGGCGATGATGAAGTCGGCCATCATCGCCACTTCGCAGCCGCCGCCCAGCGCGAAGCCGGCGACCGCCGCGATCCACGGCTTGCGCGTTGCGGTCACCCGCTCCCAGCCGGCGAAGAAGTTGCTGCCGTACATGTCGGCGAAGCCCTGAGCCTGCATCTCCTTGATGTCGGCGCCGGCTGCGAACGCTTTTTCGCTGCCGGTCAGCACCAGGCAGCGCTGACTATCGTCGGCGTCATAAGCGGCGAAGGCGGCGATCAGGTCGGCGAGGACTTGCGAATTGAGCGCGTTAAGCGCCTGCGGCCGGTTGAGGGTGATTAAAGTCACCGCCCCGCGCTGCTCGACCAGGATGGTTTCGTAGCTCATCGTCACTCCTCAAAAATCGAACGGCCGCCACTGCTCCTCGACCGGTAGTGGTTCGAAGAACGCCTCGACGTCGCGTGTCCCGATCGAGGCCGGGTTGGTCGGGTGCCAGTTGGGCTTATTGTCCTTGTCGATCAGCAGCGCGCGCACCCCTTCGCGGAAGTCGGGGTGGTGGATCAGGCGGACCATGATGCCATATTCCATCCGCATCTCGTCGACGAAGTGCAGCTGGTAAGGGCTTTCCTGGAGTAATTTCAGGCTGACCTTGCACGCCATCGGCGATTTGGCGCGGATCGTCGCGGCCTCAGCCTTGGCCCACTCGTCGCCCAGCGCGGCGCCGGCGTCGAGCGCGTCGATGATGTCTTCCAGTCGGTCGGAGGCGAAGTAATGGTCGATCTTCGCGAGGTTGCCGGCGATGCGCGCCTCGGGGACATTCCCTTCGCTCAATTCGTCGAGGATCGCCTGCACCCGGAACGGCTGGGCGATGATCCGCTCCTTGGCCTCCTCGAGCCGATCCGAGGGCAGATAATGGGTCGCCAGCCGCAGCTTGAGGCACTCGGCGCCGTCGAGCCGCGCCCCGGTCAGCGACAGGAACTGCGCCAGCCGCCCGCGCAGCCGCGACAGATAGCGCCCGCCGCCGACATCGGGAAACAAGCCGATAGTCGTCTCGGGCATGGCCAGGATCGTGCGCTCGGTGGCGATGCGGTAGCGGCACGGGCAGGCGATGCCGACCCCGCCGCCCATCGTCACCCCGTCCATGAAGGCCACGCCCGGCTTGGCGTAGGTATATTCGAGGTGGTTCAAGCGATATTCGTCGAAGAAAAAGGCGCGGGCGGCGGCGTCATGCCCTTCGACACTATTGGCAATATCGACCACATCGCCCCCGGCGCAGAAGCCGCGGGCCATCTTCCCGTCGCCATCCGGCTGGGCGGCATGGTCGATCAGAATGATCCGCACCTCGGGGTCGTCGCGCCACGCGATCAAAGCGGCGGCCATGTCGCGCACCATCTGGCGGTTGAGGCTGTGCAGCGCCTTGGGGCGGTTGAGGCGCAGGCGCCCGGCAAGCCCTTCCTTGACGGTCAGCACATCATTGGTGGGGGTCATCGCGTCCCTCACGCCATCGTCGCGTAGCGGCCTGGCGCGGGCTCGATGCCGTCGGCGATGGTCCGCGCGGTGACGCTCTTCTTGCTGCCATGCGCGTCGAGCCAGCCGGTCCAGTGCGGCCACCAGCTGCCGTCGTGGCGGGTCGCGCCGTCGAGCCAGTCGGCAGCCTTTTCCAGCTGGTCGGCGCGGGTCCAATAGCCGTGCTTGTTCGCCGCCGGCGGGTTGATAACCCCGGCGTTGTGGCCCGATCCGCCGAGGATGAAATCGGCGCTTATGCCGCGCGCGCCGCGATAGACCGCTTCCCACGCCGAGACATGGTCGTCCTTGAGCGCGATCACCAGCATCGGCGCGGTAATCGCGGCAAGGTCGATCGCCGCCCCGCCGACCGCGAACCCGGCGGGATCCTTGAGGCGGTTGTTGAGCAGGAGGTCGCGGTTGTAGCTTTTCAGAAAGGCCGAGGGGATGCGCGCGCCATCCTCAAACCAGTACAGCAGGTCGGAAGCAGGCGCCGGCTTGTCGAGGAGGTAATGATTGACCACGCTCGACCAGATCAAATCGTTGGCGCGCATCGCCGCGAACAGCCGCTGCAGCTCGAGGCTGTCGATATAGCCCTGGCCTTCGAGATGGTCCTCGAGCGCCGCCAGATGCCCTTCGTGGACGAACGCCGACCAATCGCGCATGTCGGCGAAATCCACGAGGGAGCCGATCAGAGTCGCCGAATTGACCTCGTCGCCGCGGCCCTTGGCGGCGAGCCACGCCAAAGCAATGGCGACCAATGTCCCGCCCAGGCAGAAAGCGAACAGGTCGGGACTGACCTTGGTCCGGGCGCGGACCTGTTCGATCGCCGCGACGACGCCCTCCAGGACATAGGCTTCGACGCCCTTGTCCTTGAGCGCCTCGCCCGGGTTGACCCAGCTGACGACGAACACGCTGCGACCTTCGTCGACCAGCCATTTGACAAGGCTTTGGCGCGGCACAAGGTCGATCATGTAGTAGCGGTTGACGAGCGGCGGGACGTATAGCAGCGGCTCGGCGGCTACCTTGGCCGTGGTCGGCGTGTACTGGATCAGCTGGAACAGCGCATTCTCGAACACCACCTCGCCGGGCGTCGCGGCGATGGTCTTGCCTTTCTCGAACGCGGTCGGGTCGCTGCGGCGCTGGACGATGCCCTTGCCGCTGGCGAGGTCCTCGACCAGATGGGCGAACCCCTGGACCAGATTGGCGCCGTTGGTCTCCTTGGTCCTTTTGACCACTTCGGGGTTGGTCGCGGCGAAATTGGCCGGCGAGATGGCGTTGAGATATTGGTCGAGCAGGAAGCGGACCATCGCCTTGCCACTGCCGTCGCCATCGCCGACCGACACGACGTCGCGCAACTGCTGGGAGGCAAGCAAATAGGCATCGCGGATGGCGCGGTAATAGGCATCGTCCTGCCACTCAGGCGCGGCGAAGCGGCGATCGCGCGGGCGTTCGCCTGGCTGGTTGCCGAGCGCGGCGATCCAGAAATCGCCCCATTGTTTCGCCGCCTCGGCCTGCACCTGCATCAGATCCTGCGGCCGCATCGCCAAGCCAAACGCGAACTCGCCCGACGCCTGGGCGATCGCCAGCGGGTCGAACGGCAGCGTCGGATTCGACGTCATCAACTTGCTCGCCGCCTCGGTCAAGCGTTTGGTGAAGTCTTCGATCACTGGCGCGTCAGCTCGCGGCCGACGATCATCCGCATGACCTGATTGGTGCCCTCAAGGATCGAATGGACGCGAAGGTCGCGCCAGAAGCGCTCGATCGGATAATCCTGGAGGTAGCCGTAGCCGCCGTGGAGCTGGAGCGCGCGGTCGACCACGCTTGACCCGGTGTCGGTCGCCAGCCGTTTGGCCATGGCCGCGAATTTGGTCTTGTCGGGGGCATTGTCGCTGACCTTGGCCGCCGCGACATAAAGCAGCATCCGCGCCGCCTGCAGCTCGGTCTCCATGTCGGCGAGCATGAACTGGGTGTTCTGGAAATCGGCGATGGCCTTGCCGAACTGTTTCCTGTCCTTGGTGTAATTGACCGCCTCGTCGAGGCAGCGCTGCGCCCCGCCCAATGAGCAGGCGCCAATATTGAGCCGCCCGCCGTCCAATCCCATCATGGCAATGCGGAAACCCTCGCCCTCGCCGCCGACGCGGTTGGCGACGGGGACACGGACCTCGTCGAAATTGACCTGCGCCGTCGGTTGGCTGTGCCAGCCGAGCTTCTTTTCCTGGGCGCCGAAGCTAACGCCCTTCATGTCTTTTTCGATGACCAGGCAGCTGATGCCCTTGGGGCCATCCTCACCGGTGCGGACCATGGTCACGTAAATCTCGTTTTCGCCGGCGCCGGAGATGAACGCCTTGGATCCCGACACGACATAATGGTCGCCGTCGAGCACCGCCTTGGTCTTCAATGCCGCCGCGTCCGATCCCGACGACGGCTCGGTCAGGCAGTAGCTGCCGATCCGCTCCATGCTGATCATCGACGGCAGGTAGTTCGCCTTGACCTCCTGGCCGCCGAAGCGATCGATCATCCAGCTCGCCATATTGTGGATCGAGATGAACGCGCTGGTCGACGGACAGCCATAGGCCATCGCCTCCATGATCAGCGCCGCTTCCAGCCGCCCAAGCCCGATCCCGCCGGCTTCCTCGCTGACGTAGATCGAGCCGAAACCGAGCTCGGCGGCTGCACGGATCGTATCGCGCGGGAAGGCATGCTTTTCGTCCCATTCGGCGGCGAACGGGGTGATCGCGTCGGCGGTGAATTTCTGCGCCATCTCCTGGATCTGGCGCTGGTCGTCGGTGAGATCGAACTGGCTCATGGCCGTGCCATTAGCCGTGCGGTTGCGGTCAAGCCAGCCCTTCTGCTTCGAGCACCGTCCGGACCGTCTCGCGCTGCTCCATCCGCTTCCGCAGCGCGCTGAGGCGGGGCCAGCGGCTCAGGTCGATGCCCAGATTCCCGGTCCAGCCAAGCATGGCGAACAGATAGGGATCGGCGGCGCTCATGGTGTCGCCGGTCAGATAATCGCGGCCGTCGAGCGATTTCTCCAAATAATCGAACTTCTTGCCGACCACATCGCGCGTCGCCGTCTTGACCTCGTCGCTCGATGCCGGGTTGAACAAAGGGCCGAAGCTCTTGTGGACGTCGCTGCCAAGGTAAGCGAGCCATTCGATTACCCGGTAGCGCGCCAGGCCGCTCGCCGGCAGCAAAGTTTCATTGCCGGCCTGCTCGCTGATATATTGCAGCACCGCGCCATTCTCCGTCAGCACGTCGCCGCCGTCGAGCTCCAGGGCCGGTACCGCGCCCTTGGCGTTGATCGCATTATAATCGGCGCCGCTGGCGGTGCGCTTGGTGCGCAGATCGACCGCTTCGGAGCTATGCTCGGTCCCGGTCTCGTGGAGCAGGATGTGGGCGGCCTGGCTGCACGCGCCGGGCGAATAATAAAGTTTCATCGCGATTTCCTCACAAACAGCGGGTGTAGGTATAGCTTCCCTCGTTGTCGGCGCGTTTCAGGGCCGCGCCGGTGCGGGTCAAAGTCTCGACCTTGGTCCAGCTCTGGCCCTCGCCGGTGAAGTCGAAGACGCCTCCGAAACTGGTGGCGATGGCGGGGCGCTGCTGCTTGAGGGTCGCGGTCGATTCGTAGAAGCGGATGGTCTTGTCAGCGATGCTGATCAAGCCCTTGGCGTCGCCGCGGGTCGAGGTGCAGTCGCCCGGGACCATGCCCCAGCGGCCGCGATACTGCGCCGGAATGACCGCCGCGCCCGGCACCGGCGTGGTCGAATGGCTTGCCGCATTGTCGGCGGCGTTGGCGACCGGCGTCGGCGAGCCGGCGTCCTGGTCGATCGCGACCAGGTCGTTGCCGTCGGGCGCGAGGGTATCGGCGTTGATCTGGTCGTTGGTCGCGGCGGCGACCTGTTCGTCGGCGGTTTTCTGTTGGCAGGCGGCGGTGCCGAAGGTCAGCAGCGCCGTGGCGAGAAGGAGGCTAGGTTGTTTCATCGCCGACCAACGCCTCGACTTCGATTTCGATGCGCCATTCGGGCCGCAGCAGCGCGGCGACCACGACCATCGTCGCCACCGGGCGGATGGCGCCGAACAGCTCCCCGTGCACCGCGCCGACGGCGTCGGCGTCGGCCGGGTCGGTGATGTACATGCGGGTGCGAATGACATCGGCCGCGCTCCCGCCAAGGTGCTTGATTGCCTTGAAGATGATCGCAAAACACCGCCGCGCCTGCGCCGCGGCATCGCCAGGCGTCGAGGAGCCGTCGGCTTCGAGCGGCGCGGTGCCGGAGACGAGAATGCGGTTGCCGACGCGGATGGCGCGCGAGAAGCCATATTCGGCCTCGTAGGGGGACGTGCCCGAGCTGTGCTTCATCATGTCCCCCTGCCGATCGTCGGGATCATCGCCGCCGAGGGCTCACCCGAGCTTGTCGATCACGTCGCCGAACAGTACCTCGTCGTTCGGCAGCGTCTTGGGCACGGCCAGCGGCTTGGACACCCAGGTCTCGTTGATCAGGTCGCGCCAGGTGATGTTGTTGTTGGTTCCGTTGCCGCCCCAGCTGCCGCAGCCAAGCGAGAAGGTCTGGCGCATGCCGTTCCACAGATTGCCGCTGTTGGACGCGGCCTGCGGCTGGTTGACCATCACCCGGCTGGTGTGGGTGCCTTCGGCCAGCTTCATGATGTTAATGTCGGAGCGCGAATAGATGCCGCAGCTATGGCCCTGGCCCTGATAGGCCTGGATGCGGTTGGTCAGGTCGATCGCCTCGTCGATGTCCTTGGCCCGATAGAGCGCCATGGTGACGGTCATCTTCTCGCCCGAGAAGGGATGATCGGGGCCGGTGCCGGTTTCGGGGACGATGAAGAATTGCGTGTCCTCGGGGATCGCAAAACCCGCATAGTCCGCGATGAACTTCGGGGTCTGCGCGACAACCTTGGCGTTGATATGGCCATCGACCCAGATCACGTTCTGCAATTTGGCCTTCTGATCGTCGTCGAGGACGAGGCCGCCCTTGGCGACGAGCTTGGCGAGCATCGTGTCGTGGATCGCATCGACCAGGATCACCGCATTGTCGGCGCTGCACGAGGCGGCGAGGTCGAGCGTCTTGGACAGGCGGATCTTCTCGGCGGCGTCGTCGAGGTCGGCGGTTTCGTCGACGGTGATGACGGCATTGCCTGCCCCCACGCCGAGCGCCGGGGTGCCCGAGGAATACGCCGCGGTGACCATTGCGGCACCGCCGGTGGCGAGGATGCGGTCGCACTGCCGCATCAGTTCGTTGGTCTTCTCTAGCGTGGGCGTGTCGATGCTGATCACGATGTCGGCCGGCGCTCCCATCTTGACGATCGCCGCGCGCATCAGGTCGCAGATCAATTTGTTGGTCAGCTTGGCGCGCGGGTGCGGCGCGACGATGATCGAATTGCGTCCCTTGACCGCCGAGATCGCCTTGATCACCGGGGTCGCCTCGGGATTGGTCGAGGGCGACAGTGCACCGATCACCCCGACCGGCTTGGCGATCTTGATCAGGTTGCGCGCGGTATCTTCCTCGATCACGCCGACCGATTTGTCGTCGATAATGTCCATCAAAGTGGCGCGGGTCTTGCGGAAAATCTTGAGATATTTGCCCTCATAATTGCCGAGCTGGGTCTCCTGGATCGTCTGGCGCGCGATCATTTCCGCGACATCGGGCTTGGCCACCGCCCATACCATCGCGCGGATCAGCGCATCGACCTGGACCTGGGTGTAATGGGCAATCTTGGCCTGCGCCGCGCGCGAGCGGGCTACCAGCCTGGCAATTTCCTCGGCTTCGGACGATTGCTCGATGTTGAGTGCAGTGGCCACGGCCTGAAATTCCTCTGATAGCAAACACGAAACGGAGCGCGCCGCCCGTTTCAGCCAATTGATGCAAGTGCCGGATCGGCAGTCGCATTGTCATCTACCATTTTGCCAGTCAACGCGTCCAAACGCAAAGATTCGCCCTAGCTGGACCTGCGGCCGCGCGGTTATCGAGAGCCTGGTGACGGCTTCGCTTCGCCCGCAATCACCGCTAGAGGGCGACCCATGCCCCGCAAACCCCCGCCTGGCCTGCCGACTTCGAAGCAGATTTTGAAGTTCATCGAGGAATCGGGTTCGCCCGCCGGCAAGCGCGAGATCGCGCGGGCGTTCAACCTGCACGGCCACGACAAGATCATGCTCAAGGCGTTGCTCAAGGACATGGCCGACGAGGGGCTGATCGACTCGGCGCCGGGGCGCGCCTTCCATAAGGCCGGCGGGGTGCCGCGGGTGACGGTGCTGCGGGTCATCTCGGTCGACGACGGGCAGGTGTGGGCGACGCCGGAGAGCTGGCACGCCGACACGCCGGCGCCGCGGCTGCGCGTGATCGAACGCGGGCGCAAGTCGGCGCTGGCGCTCAACGACCGCATCCTCGCCCGCACCGAGGAGGCGGGAAAGGGGCATGTCGCCCACGTCATGAAGACGCTGGCTAAATCGGCGGAGATGCTGCTCGGTGTCGTCCGCAAGGAAGGCGAGCGCTTCTTCCTCACCCCAGTCGACAAGCGCGAGCGGCGCGAATTGCCGATTTCCGAGCTGAAAGACGCTCAGCCCGGCGACCTCGTCCTTGCCGAGCCGTCGGGCCGCCCGCCGCGCACCACGGCCAGGGTCGACGCCATCCTCGGCGATCCGTTCGCTCCGCGCAGCTTCAGCCTGATCGCCATCCACAAGCACGGCCTGCGGGACGAGTTTAGACCCGAAGCGATCGACGAAGCCCACAAGGTCGCGACGCAGTCGCTCGGCGAACGCGAGGATCTCACCCATTTGCCGATCGTCGCCATCGACCCCGAGGACGCGCGAGACCATGACGACGCGATCTGGGCGGCGGCGCGCGACGGCGGCGACGGGTGGGATGCGATTGTCGCCATCGCCGACGTCAGCTTCTACGTCCGCGAAGGATCGGAGCTCGACCGCGAGGCACGGGCGCGCGGCAACAGCGTCTATTTCCCCGATCGCGTGGTGCCGATGCTGCCGCACGAACTGTCGTCGGACATCTGTTCGCTGAAGGAAGGGAAGGTCCGCGCCGCGCTCGCCTGCCACCTCCACATCGCCAAGGATGGAGCCCTCAAAAGCTGGCGATTCTCACGGGCCAAGATTTGCGTAGCTGCAAACATTGCATATGAGGATGCCCAGGCGCTGGCCGATCAATTCCTCCCCGGAACGGGGAGGGCGCAACCGCACGAGCGGTCGCGCAACGAAGTTGGTGGAGGGGCCGACCGTGCAACCGGCCCCTCCGTCTCGCTTCGCGAGCCACCTCCCCGTTCCGGGGAGGCTCTTTGGACGGCTGCGCTCAAACCCCTGTGGGCCTGCTGGCGCGCTTTGCTCGCTGCGCGCAACAAGCGCGAGCCGCTCGAACTCGACCTGCCCGAGCGCCGCGTCGTGCTTGACGAGAAAGGCCGCATCCTGTCGGTCGCGCCGCGCGAGCGCCTGGACGCCCATCGGCTGGTCGAGGATTACATGATCGCCGCCAACGTCGCCGCGGCCAAGGCGCTCGAAAAGAAGAAATCGCCGGTGATGTACCGGGTGCACGAGGCGCCGGGCCGCGAGAAATTGGTCGCATTGAAGGATTATCTCGCGACGTTCGACGTCGAGTTCGCGCTCGGCCAGGTGATCAAGCCGGCAATCTTCAACCGCATCCTCGAGCGCATCGGCCCCGACCATGACGCCCGCCCGGAAATCATGGAGCAGGTGCTGCGGACGCAGATGCAGGCGCGCTACGGGCCCGAGCCGCTCGGCCATTTCGGGCTGGCGCTGCCCAGTTACGCCCATTTCACGTCGCCGATCCGGCGCTATGCCGACCTTCTCGTCCACCGCGCGTTGGTCACCGCTTACCAGCTCGGAGACGGCGGCTTGTCGCCCGATTCCGCCGGGCGGTTCGTCGAACTGGGCGAGCATATCTCGATGCTTGAGCGGCGCGCGATGGAGGCCGAGCGCGAGACCGTCGACCGCTATGTCGCCGCCTTCCTCGCCGACCGAGTCGGGCAGATCCTGCAGTGCCGCATCACCGGTGTTCAGCCGTTCGGCTTTTTCGCCACGGTGTTGGAGCTGGGCGGCGACGGGCTGGTGCCCGCGGCACATCTCGGCAATGAATATTTTCGCTTCGACGAGGCCGCCCGGGCGCTGGTCGGGGAGCAGAGCGGCGAGACGTTCCGCGTCGGCCAGCACCTCGAACTGAAGCTGGCCGAGGCGAACCCGGCATCGGGCGCGCTGCGCTTCGAGCTTCCGCAGGGCAAGTTCGGCGGTTCCTCGGAACGCGGCTCGGCCCGGCGCGACCGCACGCTTCCACGCGGTCCCCGTCGCGGCCGTCCGGCCAACATTCGTCACCACGGAGGAAAGCGTTAGGGAACCCTCGGGTCGCTCAGCGCTTCATCGCATATGACCAATCACAAGATCGCAATCGTCGTCGGCTCGCTGCGCAAGGACAGCATCAACCGCAAGGTCGCCATGGCGATGTGTGACATCGCGCGGGACAAGCTTGCCTGCACCATCGTCGAGATCGGCGACTTGCCGTTGTTCAACCAGGATCTGGAGGCCAGCCCGCCCGCCCCATGGGTGAAATTCCGCGAACAGATCGCCGCCGCCGACGGCGTGCTGTTCGTCACCCCCGAATATAACCGCACCATCCCCGGCGTGCTCAAAAACGCCATCGACGTCGGCTCGCGGCCCTATGGGCAGAGCGTGTGGGAGCGCAAACCGGCGGCGATCGTCACCGCCTCGCCCGGCGCCATCGGCGGGTTCGGCGCCAACCATAATCTGCGCCAGGCGTGCGTGTTCCTCGATATGCCGGTGATGCAGCAGCCCGAAGCCTATCTTGGCCATGTCAGCGACAAATCGTTCAACGCCGACGGGTCGCTGGCCGACGGCCCGCTCAAGGGTCTGGTCGAGAAGATCGCCGGCGCCTTTGCCGATTGGGTCGATGTGATCCAGGCGGCCCGAACGTCGCTCGCCCGGGACAGCGCACACCCTGGCTGAATGGCGATGGCCAAGACCGGCCCGGCTGCTATCGTCCGCGTCCCTCTGTTGCGAAGGAACGATCATGGCCCACAAATTCACGATCAAGAATGATAGCCGCGGCGAGTTTCGCGTGCGCTTCGAATATAATGGCGAGAACATCGTCTCCAGCGAGGGCTATTCGAGCAAGTCTTCGGCCAAGAGTGCCATTGAATCGATCAAGGCGAACGCTCCCGGCGCCGAGGTCGACGACCAGACCGATTAGGTCGTTGCTTCCCCTCAGGTGACGCGCGCGCGCTGATGAAAGCGCGGCTCGTCCCATGCGTCTGCGTCGATGATCTCGGCGAGGACAGAGGCTGCCTGCCAGACGTCGGCGAACCTGGTGTAGAGCGGCGCGAACCCGAAGCGGAGGAGGTCGGGCGCGCGAAAATCGCCGACCACCCCGCGCTCGATCAGCGCCTGCATGACGGCATAACCGTGGGGATAAGCGAACACGACGTGGCTGCCGCGATCGGCCGCGTCGCGCGGGCTGGCGAGCGCCAAAGCGGGGCAGCGCGCTTCGACCTCGGCGACGAACAAAGCGGACAAGCGGCGCGATTTGGCCTCGAGGTCGGCCATGGCGACGCCGTCGAACGTGGCGATGCCCGTTTCGAGCGCCGCGAGCGCGAGAATCGATGGCGTGCCGGTGAGGAACCGGCCGATGTCGGGCGCGGGGACATAATCTTCGACAAAGTCGAACGGCTCGGCATGGCCGAACCAGCCGCTCAGCACATTGTCGAGATCGGGTTGGAGCGCTGTTGCCACGAACAGAAAGGCCGGCGCTCCCGGCCCGCCGTTGAGATATTTATAGCCGCAGCCGAGCGCTAGGTCGCAGCCGTCGCCAGCGATATCGAGCGCGACCGCGCCGGCGCTGTGCGACAGGTCCCAAACGGTCAGGGCGCCGGCCTCGTGCACCGCCGCGTTGAGACGCGCCATGTCGTGCCGCGCGCCGCTCTTGTAATCGACATGGGTCAGAAACAGTGCGGCGACGTCGCCATCGAGCGCTTGGGCGAGTTCGGCGCGGGCGACGGTTTTGACCCGCAGGCCGGGGACCAGCCGGGAGAGCCCACCGGCGACATACAGGTCGGTGGGAAAATTGCCCTGCTCGGTCAGCAGCACCGTCCGGCCGGGTCGCGCCCGCACCGCGGCGGCGAGCAATTTGAACAGGATGACCGACGTCGAATCGGCGATCAGCAGTTCATCCGGCGCGGCCCCGACGATCGGCGCCAACCCCGCCGCCACCCGCTGTGGCGCATCGACCCAATCATGCCTGGTCCAGCTGGCGATGAGATCGCCGCCCCATTGCCGCTCGGCCACTTCCGCCAGCCGGCCGGGAGTCGCCGCCGGCAAGGCACCCAGCGAATTGCCGTCGAGGTAGATGACGCCGGACGGCAAATGAAACCGGTTACGGGCGAACGCCAGCGGGTCGGCCGCGTCCAGCGCTTCGGCGTCGGCGAGCGTCACAGCTTGGGCAGGGTCACGCCCTTTTGCCCCATATATTTGCCGGCGCGGTCCTTGTAGCTCGTCTCGCACCGCTCGTTGCCCTTGAGGAACAGGAACTGGCAGGCACCCTCGTTGGCGTAGATTTTGGCGGGCAAGGGGGTGGTGTTGGAAAACTCCAGCGTGACATGGCCCTCCCAGCCGGGTTCCAGCGGGGTCACGTTGACGATGATCCCGCACCGCGCATAGGTCGATTTGCCGAGGCAGATCACCAGCACGTCCTCGGGCACCCGGAAATATTCGATCGTGCGGGCCAGCGCGAAGCTGTTGGGCGGGATGATGCACACCTCGGTCTTGCGGTCGACGAAACTGTTGGCGTCGAAATTCTTGGGGTCGACGATGGCCGAATCGACGTTGGTGAAAATCTTGAATTCGTCGGCGACCCTGGCGTCGTAGCCGTAGCTCGACAGGCATAGCTGATGCAGCCGTCGCGGCGCTGGGCCTCGACGAACGGCTCGATCATGGCGTGGGTGGTCGCTTGCTCGCGAATCCAGCGGTCGGAAAGGATGGACATGGCCGGTGGCGTAGCCGCGCAGCCGCCCCCCTTCAATCCATGTGTCGGCCATGTGGCTGGATTGCGTCGCTTCGCTCGCAATGACGAGTTTTCCCCAATTGCATCCCCGGAAAAATGCAACAACGGCTGGAGGCTGAGCGCCGGTCGACGTAAGCTCCTCCGATGGCCGAGATTATCCGAATCAATGAGGGCGCCGAGGCGCCGACGACTCACGCCCTGCCGCAGAATGTCGAGGCGGAGGCGGCGCTGCTGGGCGCGCTGATGATCGACAACCGGCTGGTCGAGGACGTCCAGATCCGGCTGAAGCCGCACCATTTCTTCGAACCGCTGCACGGCCGCATCTATGAAGCGGTTCTGCGGCTGACCGACAAGAACATGGTCGCCAACCCGGTCACGCTGAAGCCCCTGTTCGACGCCGACGAGCCGATGAAGGAGGTCGGCGGCCCGGCCTATCTTGCTAAGCTCACCGGTTCGGGCGCGGCGGTCATCGGCGCGCGCGACTTCGCCGCCCAGATTTACGACCTGGCGCTGCTGCGCGCGCTGGTCGGGGTCGGCCGCGACCTCGTCGAAGGCGCCCTCGACACGTCGGAGGATGTCGCGCCGCTGGCCCAGATCGAGCGCGCCGAGAGCGAACTCTACCGGGTCGCGGAGGAAGGCGGCAGCGAAAGCAAGGTCAAGAGCTTCGGCGAGGCCAGCATGCTCGCCATCCGCCAGGCCGAGAAAGCGCTCAATTCGGGCGGGCACCTGTCGGGCATCACCACCGGCCTCGAAGGCGTCAACGCCAAGATCGGCGGCCTCCACGCGTCCGACCTTTTGATCCTCGCCGGCCGTCCCGGCATGGGCAAGTCGTCGCTCGCCACCAACTTCGCCTTCGCCGCCGCCCAGCGCTTCACCCGCGACACCGAGGACGGGCTGGAACCGTCGAAGAGCGCCGGCGCGCCGGTCGTCATCTTCAGCCTCGAAATGTCGGCCGACCAGCTGGCGACGCGCATCCTTTCCGAACAGTCGGGGATCAGCTCGGAAAACCTGCGCATGGGCAAGATTTCGAAGCAGGAATTCTCCAGCCTCGCCCGCGCCGCCGGCGAATTGTCGAGCCTGCCGCTGTACATCGACGACACCCCGGGCCTGACGATCGCGTCCTTGCGCGCCCGCGCCCGCCGGCTGAAGCGCCAGAAGGGCATCGGCATGGTGGTCGTCGATTACCTCCAATTGCTCCAGGGCAGCGGCCGCTCGTCGAACGACAACCGGGTCCAGGAAATCTCGGAAATCAGCCGCGGCCTCAAACAGCTCGCCAAGGAGCTCGACCTGCCGGTGCTGGCGCTGTCGAGCTCAGCCGCGCGGTCGAGGCGCGCGAGGACAAGAAGCCGATGCTGTCCGACTTGCGCGAATCCGGCTCGATCGAGCAGGACGCCGACATCGTCATGTTCATCTACCGCGAGGATTATTATGTCGCCGCGCGTGAGCCCAAGCGGCCGATCGACGGCGACGACGCCAAGGTGTTCGAGGCGCACGAGCAATGGAAGCGGGACATGGAGCGTGTCTATGGCATGGCCGAGCTGATCGTTGCCAAGCAGCGCCACGGCGCCACCGGCAAGGTCAACATGCGGTTCGAACCGCGCATCACCAAGTTCAGCGACGCCGTCGATGACAATTACCTGCCCGAAATGCGCAGTTAGCGGGCGGCGCTAGTCGCTATCGGGAACGGAGGCGGATCTCAGCCCGCCGGTGATTGCAATTTACAAGATCCTGACCTGGCTCCGGTCAGTTGTGCGCCACTGGCGGCGTAGTATCGCATTGACTCAAGGTGGCGACGCACGCGCCGGCCTCTTCGCGCGCGGTTGCGCGGCAATTGGTCATCGCAACCTGGTCGGCTTCGATTTTCGTGTCCAATATTGCCCAGCCGTATCCGTAGGTGCTGGGGTGGGGATCCACCGCGACCGCCAGGCACCGGTTATCGAACCGGCCCACGATCTTGCATAAATCGCGCGTTTGCTGCGGCGCTTCCTCGTAAGCGCGGCAAAGTTTCAGCGCTTGGGCATCCGCCACTGCGCGGGTCGGCTGGTTATACGACGCGCCGACGGCAAGCCCGGCCTTGGAGACATCCGCCGGCTCCCCAGTCGCTATCGTTGCGTGGGCGAGCGCCTGGCCGGGTAGGATCGAACAAATGAGAAGCAGGTGTGCGATCGCACTAGACTTCATCTCGACCTCCCCAATGCGGAACCGTGACTAGACTATGCGCCATTCAGCTTAGGACAAAGGCTTATTCTCGATCATCGCCGGGGCCGCGCAGGTCCCGCGCCACCGCGTTACCGGGTTGGGCGTCGCGGCCGATGACGATTGCCTGCCGGAAATCGGCATATAGGCGCGGTTAGCGGTCGTCAGCGGGGACGTAGGCCGGGCGCAACCCCTCGGTGATCGCTCCGCGCGCCACCTCGGATTCGCTCGACGTCACCGGGTAGGCGCAATAATCGGCGGCGTAGAAGGCGCTCGGGCGGTGGTTGCCGCTCAGCCCGATGCCGCCGAACGGGGCGCTCGACGGGGCGCCGTTGGTCGGCTTGTTCCAGTTGATCACCCCGGCCCGGGCGCTCGCCCAATATTTGTCGTACAGCGCCGGGTCCTTCGAAATGAGGCTGGCGGCGAGGCCGAAGCGGGTGCGGTTGGCCTCGTCGATGGCGGCGTCGAAATCCTTGACCCGCACCAGTTGCAGCACCGGCCCGAACAACTCCTCGTCGGGCCGCTCCTTGGCGTCGGTCATGTCGATCAGCGCCGGGGTCAGATAGGGCCGCTCCTCGTGCGGCCGGTCGAGCCGGCGGATCGGCATGCCGCCCTTCATCATCAGCCCGACGAACTGCTCCTGGAGGAAATCGGCCGCGGCGCTGTCGATGACCGGCCCCATGAACGGTTGCGGGTCGGCATGGGGGTGGTCGACGATGATCCGGTCGATCAGCTTGACGATTTCGCCGACCAGCGGCTCGTGCTGGCCGTCCTCGACGATCAGCCGCCGCGCCGCGGTGCAGCGCTGGCCGGCCGACAGATAGGCCGACTGGACGATGATGGTGGCCGCCGCCTGGACGTCGCTCGGGTCCCACACCACGATCGGGTTGTTGCCGCCCAGCTCCAGCGCCAGCATCTTTTGCGGCATGTCGGCGAACTGGCGGTGAAGCGCCTGGCCGGCGCGGACCGAGCCGGTGAACAGCAGTCCGTCGATGCCCGCCTCGCCGGCCAGGGCCTTGCCCTCGGCGGGTCCGCCGATCAGCAGCCTCAATGCGCCCTTGGGCACGCCGGCCTCATGCAGGCAATCGACCAGCATGGCGCCGGTCGCCGGGGTCTTTTCGGACGGTTTGAACACCACCGCATTGCCGGCGATCAGCGCCGGGACGATGTGGCCGTTGGGCAAATGCGCGGGGAAATTATAGGGGCCGAGCACGGCCAGCACGCCGTGCGGCTTGTGGCGCACCGCGACCTTGTTGCCGATCGCCGCCTCAAGCCGCCGCATCGGCGTGCGCTCGCCATAGGCATTGATCGAAATCTCGACCTTGTTGATGACCGCCGCGACTTCGGTTTTCGCTTCCCAGAACGGCTTGCCGGTTTCGCGCGCGATGAGGTCGGCGAAATCCTGCTCGCGGGCGCGCACGACATTGGCGAAGCGGCGCAGCGCCTCCATCCGGAAGGCGACCGAATGCGCCGCCCAGTCGGGCCACGCCTCGCGCGCCGCCGCTACCTCGGCCGCGGCGTCGCCGATCTTCCCGGTCCAGATTTCCGCGCCGGTGGCCGGCTCGGTCGAAACGATCATCTTAGCCATCGTTGCTCCCGCACGCCGCGGCGTTCCCACGGCGGCACAAATCGGTCAAGCCGCCATGGCCTCGCCGAAGCGCCGGATCGCGGCGATCTTGGCGTCGAACAGCGCCCAGTCGTCATGGTCGGCGATTCCCCCCCAGATCGCCTCGACCTCATCGATCAGCAGGCTGCACGGTTCGTCGTCGCTCCAAAAGGGATGCGATTGCGGTCGCTCGCGTTCGGCCAGCGCGGCGCGCAACGCATCGAACGCCGGGTCGGCATAGGTTTCGCTCGATGGGCACCTCCCGCCGTGCCAGTCGAAGAACAGCCGGTCGATCCCGACGCGGCGGCTGCGCAAGGCCTTGAGCAATGCCGAGACCAGCGCGCGATCCGCTTCGGCCGTCGTCGGCTCGACGCCGAGCCTGGCCAGCAGCCGCTCGATCAGCGCCACCTCGAAACGCGCCGGCCATTCCGCCAGCGTCGCGGACATTGTGCCGGCCTCGCCGACCGGCGCCAGGCAGGCGGCTAGCTGGGCGACGTCCCACTGGATCGCCTCGGGCTGGCGGCCGAACGCGTAAAGGCCGGCATGGTCAAAATAGGCGGCGGTGAACTCTTCGTCCCACTCGGGCGCGAACCGCCACGGGCCGTAATCGAAGCTTTCGCCGGTGACGTTGATATTGTCGCTGTTGAGCACCCCGTGGACGAAGCCGGCGGCAATGTAGGACGCAGCCAGCGTCGCGGTCGCGTCGCACACCAGCTCGAACAAGCGCTCGGCGCCGGCGTCGGCCGGCTCGCCATAAAGCTGTTCGAGACAATAAGCCGTCAGCCTGGCGATGCCGTCGGCATCCTCGAAGAAGGCGAGGCGCTGGAACGTGCCGATGCGGATGTGGCCGTGGCTCAGCCGGGTCAGCACGGCCGAGCGGGTCGGCGAAGGTTCGTCGCCGCGAACCAGGTTCTCGCCGGTTTCGAACAAGGCGAAGCTCTTCGACGTATTGACGCCAAGCGCCTCGAGCATCTCGGTCGCCAGCACCTCGCGCACCCCGCCCTTCAGCGTCAGCCGCCCGTCGCCCTGCCGGCTCCACGGCGTCTGGCCGCTGCCCTTGGTGCCGAGGTCGAGCAGCCGTCCATCGCCGTCGCGCAGCTGGGCGAACAGGAAGCCGCGGCCGTCCCCAAGCTCGGCATTGTAATGGCGGAACTGGTGGCCGTGATAGCGCAGCGCCAGCGGCTGCTCGAGGTTGCCGGGCAAAGGTGCGAACCGGGCGAAATGCGCGTCCCAGTCGGTATCCGCCAGGCCGACCCGCGCGGCCCAGCGCTGGTTGAGAAAGCGCGGGATCGCCGATGGAAAGTCGGCCGCCGCGACCGGATCGTAAAAGCCGTCGCCAAGCCCCAGGATTTTCGGGTCGGGCCGGTAGGATTGCGCGTCCGCCATTTGCCCGCGATAGGGAAGGCGATTGGCGAGGGGAAGCGGATGGCGGCCTGGCAGGACAAGTTTTGGAACAGCGCCGATGGCCTGCGCCTCCATTACCGCGATTATGCCGGCCCGCATGACCGGCCGCCGCTGCTATGTATCCCCGGCCTGACCCGCAACGCCGCCGATTTCGAGCCGTTCGCCGATCATGTCGCCGGCCAGTGGCGGGTCATCGCGGTCGACCTGCGCGGCCGCGGCCTGAGCGAATATGAGTCCAAACCCGAGCGTTATGTCCCGGCGGTCTATGCCGCGGATCTGATGAAGCTGCTCGATCAACTCGGCATCGCCGACGCGGTATTCATCGGCACCTCGCTCGGCGGGCTGGTGACGATGGTCATGGCGGCAACCGACGGCGAGCGCATCGCCGGGGCGCTGCTCAACGATATCGGCCCCGACATCGATGCCGAAGGGCTCGACCGCATCGCCGGCTACGTCGGCATCGATACCCGCTTTCCCGATTGGGACGGGATCGTCGCCGCCTTGAAGGCGCGCAATGGCGACAAATTTCCCAAGTGGGACGAGGCGACGTGGCACCGCTACGCCCGGCGCATCGCCTACGAGTCCGGCGGCACTATCGGCTTCGCTTACGACATGGCGATCGCCGAGAATTTCCAGCGGGCGCGGGATGCGCCGGTGTTCGACGCCTGGCCGCTGTGGCGGGCCCTCGCCGGACGGCCGGTGGCCGTCCTCCACGGGGAGATCAGCGACCTGCTGTCCACGGCGACCACCCGGCGGATGATCGAGGAAGTGCCGGAAACGGAAGTGGTGGTGATCCCGGACGTCGGCCACACGCCCAACCTAGAGGAGCCGGAAAGCCTCGCCGCGCTCGACCGGTTGCTCGGGCGGGTGTTGGCCGCGGGCTAGGCCTTCAGCCGCTTGAGCTTGCCCAGCGCCGGCGCGTCTCCTTCGTCCGGCGCGATGGTCCCGCCGAACCCGCCATCCCTGCCGAACAGCAACACCGCCGCGCTATGGTCGACGCTATAGCCGCCTCCCGGCTGCGGCACTTTGGCGGAATAGATGCCGAACGTCTTCTTGACCCGCTCGATTTGCGCCGGGCTGCCGGTCAGGCCGACGATCGGCGCGGCGTAGAGCGACAGATAGCGCTTGAGATCGGCGGGGCGGTCGCGCTCGGGGTCGACGGTGACGAACAGAATGTCGAACGCGCCGTCGCCGCCGCCCAGCTGACGCCGGAGCCGGATCAGCCGCGCCAGCGTCGTCGGGCATACGTCGGGACAATTGGTGAAACCGAAGAACAATGCATAGGGCTTGCCCGCCAATTGCCTGCTCGAAAATCGCTTGCCGTCCTGATCGGAGAGGGTGAACGGCCCGCCGACGCTGATGAACGTGGCAGCGGGCGCGGGTTGCGGCGGGCGTGCGAACAGCCACAAGGCTCCCGCAGCCGCCGCCGCCAAAGCCACAGCCAGCCACAGCATCAGGCGCACCCGCTTCATCGCGCGCCCGGTGCGACGACGCTGACCAGGACGCGGCGGTCGCCCGCCCGCTCGAAGCGTAAGCTCAGCGCGAATCGCTCTCCGGCCTTGAGCGGAGTCGCGAGCGGCGACAGCATGATATGGGTTCCGCCCGGCGCCAGCGCGATCCGCTGGCCGGCCGGGATAAGGAGGGCGCCAAGTATCCGCATCTGCATGACGCCGCCCGCGGCTGCGCTTCGATGGAGGGTCGCCGTCGCGGTGCGCGTGGTCGCGACGGAGACCAGACGATCGGCTGTGTCGCTTGGATTGTCGATCACCAGATAGGCAGCGCCGTTCGTCTGCCCCGGCGCCGTCGCCCGGGCCCAGCCGTCGCCAAGGCGGATGTCGGGCGCGGCTGAGCGACTTGAACAGCCAGCCGCCACGACGAGCGCAGCAAGAACGATGGAAAAGATCGGGCGGTTCATCGCCGTGCGCTTAGCCGCGCCGCCGCGGCCCGGCAATCGGGCGCGGCCGCGCGGCGTCGGCGAACTGGCGGCTTAGCGCCCCGATGCTGCCTTGCGCTGCTCGTCGATGCTCGCGGTGCCGTCCTTGTTGACGTCGACGCGGTTGAACTTGACCAGCTGCGGCGCGCGATATTCGATCAGCGTCACCTTGCCGTCCTTGTTGGCGTCGAGGGTATCGAGCATCGCCTTGCCGTCGGTCGGGATATTCGGCCGGCCGCGGCCCGCGGAATATTCGGCGAAGCTGATCTGGCCGTCCTTGTTGGTGTCGAACTTGTCGAACTCGGCCTTGTACTGCGCCGTCACCTGGGCTTCGATCGTCACCTTGTCCTTGGTTTCGGCGGCGGCGATCTCGGCGACGCTCAACGCGCCATCCTTGTTGGTGTCGATCCGGGCGAAGACGTCATCGAAATGCTTGGTGAATTCCACCCGGGTGATCGGCTGCAGGCCACCGGCGGCCGGCGCGGCGGTCTGGGCGGCGAGCGGGCTGACGGCGATCAACGACGTCAGGGCCAGCGGTGCGAACATGAAAGTCTTCATCACGATACTCCTTGGATTATCCCCGCGACTCCGGCGGGATCGAAACTGCGCCGCGCTTGACCATATTCTAGGTGACGCGGGAATGAACGCCCTGCTGCCACGGTTCGCGGCAATCCGCCAGTCGGCTGCGTGTCGCCGGAACTTGGAGTTGCACGGCGGACACCGCTAAGGCGAGGCGATGAACCTGGTAGTTGCCGATATCGGCGGGACCCATGCCCGCTTCGCCTTGGCCCGGATAGACGGTGGCAAGGTGAGCGCGCTCGATCAACCGGTGGTCCTGACGACCTCGGATTATGGCGGCCTCGCCCCGGCCTGGGCGGAATTCGCCAAACGAACCGTCGCGCCGTTGCCGCGCTTCGCCGCTTTGGCCGTCGCCGCGCCGATCGACGGCGACGCGATCAAGATGACGAACAGCGATTGGGTGTTCAGGCCGTCGCGGATCGATGCCGATCTTGGACTCGATCGCCATTTGCTGATCAACGATTTCACCGCGGTCGGCCACGCCGTCGCCGCGGCTGATCCCGGGCAATTCGCTCATCTCGCCGGGCCCGACGTCCCGCTTCCCACCGCCGGGGCGATCAGCGTCGTCGGGCCGGGGACCGGTCTCGGGGTCGCGCTGCTGCTGCGCGGCGCGGGCTTCGGCACCGCCGGCTACCACGTCCAGCCGAGCGAGAGCGGGCATATGGACTTCGCCCCGGTCGATGCGTTCGACGACGCATTGGTCGCCCGCCTGCGCTCGGGCGGACGGCGGCTGTTCGTCGAACAGGTGGTGGCCGGCAACGGCCTGGTTGAAATCACCCGAACGCTGGCCGAGATGCGCGCCGCCCCGGCCGAACCATTCGACGCCAGGCAGTTATGGGCCGCCGCCATCGACGGCGAGGACGCGTTGGCCAGCGCCGCGCTCGACCGTTTCTGCCTGTCGCTGGGCAGCGTCGCCGGCGATGTTGCGCTGGCCCACGGCGCCCACGCTTTGGTTCTGGCTGGGGGTCTGGCATCGCGAATTCTCGACCGGCTCGCAGGCCCGGGCTTCGCCGCGCGCTTTTGCGCCAAGTCGCCCTATGAAAAACCGATGGCCGCGATCCCGGTCAAATTCATCACCCATCCGCAGCCCGGCCTGCTCGGCGCCGCCGCGGCATTCGCATCGTGGAGCGCGGCGGGCTTCCAATAAAACAAAATTGTGGAGGCCCGAGCCGGAATCGAACCGGCGTGCGGGGATTTGCAGTCCCCTACGTAACCACTCCGCCATCGGGCCCCGAGGCGCGTCGGGGGCCGCATGGGGGCGGCGGGCGGCGCTTGTCAACATTCGTCGTTCGACCAACGGCGGGTGAGGGCGCTTCCCCTTGGGCCGCGCTGCGGATAAAGCCCCCTTGAAGGCCAACTGTGTTAGCGCCATATGACAGCTAGACGACCGACGAGGACCCCAATGCCCGACACCACGCTCGCGCGCCGCGCGATGGTCGACAGCCAGCTGCGCCCGGAGGGCGTGACCAACGCCGGCGTTCTCGCCGCGATGGGATCGGTCGCGCGCGAGCAGTTCGTCCCTGAAAGTGCGCGCGATTTCGCTTATTTCGACCGGTCGATCCCGCTTCCCGGCGGCGGCGCGATGATGCCGCCGTCCGCGCTCGGCCAGTTGCTGTCGGCGCTCGATCCCCAGCCCGGCGAGCGCGCCCTCGTCGTCGGCCCGGCGCCCGGCTATGCCGTTGCCTTGCTCACGGACATGGGCGTAGAGGTCGAAACCGCCGCGCCCGGCGCCTCGCCGCGCGGCCCGTTCCAGCTGATCCTCCTCGAAGGCGCGGTGGTCGACTTTCCCGCCGAACTCGCCGCCGCGCTGGTTCCCGGTGGCCGCGCCGCCACCGCCATCGCCGACCGCGGCGTCACCCGCCTCGCGCTCGGCATCAACGGCGGCAGCGGGATGGCCTTCCGCACCTTTGCCGACGCCGATGTCGCGCCGCTCGCCGCTTATCTTCGTCCACCCGCGTTCACCTTTTAGGGGGTCCACGTTGAAGTCCTTTCTCACGCTCCCCGCGCTGACCCTCGCGCTCCTCGCCGGCAGCGCCTCGGCCGATACGCTGCGCGAGGCGCTCAACATGGCCTATGCGACCAACCCGACGTTGACCGGCCAGCGCGAATCGCTGCGCGCGACCGACGCCACCGTGGCGATCGCCCGCGCCGCCGGCCGGCCCGCGGTCTCGGCGACCGTCGGCGTCAATCGCGACCTGACCCAGGCCGGCGTGTTCAAGCGCGGCGGCAAGGGGCCGTATCTCACCGGCGGAGTCGATGTGAGCTATCCCTTGTTCAACGGCGGCTCGGTCCGCAACGGCATCGCCGCCGCCAAGACCCGGGTCGAAGCCGGCCGGGCGACGCTGCGCGCGGTCGAAGGCGACCTCTTCACCGAAGCGGTCGCGGCCTACATGGATGTCATTCGCGACCGCGCGATCGTCGAATTGAACGACAATAATGTGAAGCTGCTCGGGACCAACCTCGAAGCGACCCGCGACCGGTTCCAGATCGGCGACTTGACCCGCACCGATGTCGCCCAGTCCGAATCGCGGCTGTCGCTCGGCCGTGCCAGCCTCGCCGCGGCGCAAGGGCGGCTGACCTCGAGCGAGGAAAATTACCGCCGCGTGATCGGCAAGAGCCCGGGCGTTCTCCAGCCCCCGCCGCCACTGCCGCCGCTGCCGGCCAGCGCCGATGAAGCGGTGCGCATCGCGCTCGCCAACAATGCGGACCTGGTCGCCATCACCCGCCAGGGCGTCGCCGCCGGCTATGACGTCCGCGTCGCGGGCGCCAGCCGCCTGCCGACCGTGTCCGGCGTGGCCTCGGGCGATTATTCGAACACCCTCGGCAACACGGTCGGGTCAAGCTCGGGCACCGCGACCAGCATCGGCGTTTCGGCCCGCGTGCCGCTTTACCAGGGCGGGCTGCCGGCAGCGCGGATCCGCCAGTCGCAAGCGCTCGAAGGCCAGTTGCTCGAACAGCGCGTGGCCACCGAGCGCGCGGTCGTCGCCACCACCCGCTCGGCGTTCGCTTCCTATCAGGCGGCGAAGGATTCGATCACCGCCAACGAAGTCGCGGTCAAGGCAGGCGAACTCGCGCTCGAAGGCGCGCGGGCGGAAAATAGCGTCGGCACCCGCACCGTCCTCGACGTCCTCAATGCCGAGCAGGAATTATTGAATGCCCAGTCGGCGCTGGTGACCGCCCGGCGCGACCTCTACGTCGCCGGCTTCCAATTGCTCAATGCGATGGGCCAGGCCGAGGCCGAAGACCTCGGGCTCGACGGCGGACCGCTGTACGACCCGCTCGGCAACTACCGCCGCGTCGCCGGCAGCTGGAGCGATTGGTCGGGCGACCCGCGCCATCAGCCGGTCGCGACCCGCACCGTGACGCCGGCCGAGGACGCGGCAAGCGTGACTCCTTCCGCGCGATAGGTAAAAGGGCGCCATGGCCGCCTCCCGCGAACCCTCGATGGAAGACATATTGGCGTCGATCAAACGCGTGATCGCCGAGGAGAAGGAAATCCGCGCCGCCGCGCCGCCGTCGTTCGCTGATGGCGATGCCGATGACGACGACGTGCTCGAACTCGAACAAGTTGCGCCGCCCGAACCCGAGCCCGAATCCGTTGCCGACCTTGGCCCGCCGCTGATCGAGGAAGGTCTTGCCGACAGCAGCCGCGCCCGGCTGGAGGCGCTGGCCAGCGTCGCCGCCACGGCGTCGCCGCCAGCCCCGCCGGCCAACCCGCTGGAAGAACTGATGCGCGAAATGCTCCGCCCGATCCTCAAGCAATGGCTCGACGATCATCTGCCGCGGATCGTCGACGAGCATGTGAAGCGCGAGATCACCCGCATCACCGGCCGTCCGCTCTAGGACTCGCTTCGCGGCGGGCTGCTTGCTAGGCGTTGCTCCATGACAAACCGCCTTGCCCTCGCCGCCACCGTCGCGGCCGCCGCCCTGTTCACTTCCACCCCGTCGTTCGCTCGGCCGATGACCGCGACCGACTTGCACATGATGCACCGCATGGGCGCGCCGAGCGTATCGCCCGACGGGCGCTATGCGCTGTTCACGCTGTCGACTACCGACATGGCCAAGAACAAGCGCAACAATATGCTCAACCTGCTAGATCTGACCAAGGCTGGCGCGACGCCGCAACCGGTCGCTGCGTTGAAGGACGGCCATGACGCGGTGTTCGCCGCCGACGGGTCGCTATGGTTCCTCAAGGCAGTCGGCGATCAGGACCAGCTGTTCCGCATGGTCATCGGCGGCAAGCCGGTCCAGGTCTCGACATTGAAAGGTGACATTTCGGGCTTCAAGCTCAGCCGCGACGGCAGCCGGCTGGTGATTTTCGCCGACCGCGATCTGCGCTGCGTTGACTTCGCCTGCGCCAGCCTGCCGGCCAAGGCCGCCGGCGGCTCCGGCCGCACCTACGACCAATTGTTCACGCGTCACTGGGACACGTGGGCCGAACCCGGCGTCAAGTCGCGCGTCTATGCGTTCCCGATCGTCGCCGGCAAGGTCGCCGGCCCCGGCGTCGCGGTCAGCGGCGCGCTGGCCGGCGATGCCCCGTCGAAGCCGTTCGGCGGCGGCGAGGAGATTGATGTCTCGCCCGATGGCAAGACCGTCTATTTCGCGCTGCGCGAGGCGGGGCGGATCGAAGCGACGTCGACCAACCTCGACATTTTCGCCGTCCCCGCCGATGGCTCGGCCCAGCCGACCAACCTCACCGCGGGCCATGGCGGCACCGACACGCTGCCAACGCTGTCGCCCGACGGCCGCACGCTTGCCTATGTGTCGATGGCCCGGCCGGGCTACGAAAGCGATCGCCAGGTGATCATGCTGCGCGATCTCGCCAGCGGCCGGGTTCGCGCTTTGACCCAGGGTTGGGATCGCTCGCCCGATTCGCTCGCCTGGAGTCCCGACGGCCGCAGCCTGCTGGTCACCGCCGGGGATATCATGGAAGAACCGATCTTCCGCGTCGATGCCGCCACCGGGCAGGTCAACCGGCTGACCGGCAACGGCCATGCCGCCAACGTCCTGCCGCTCGCCGGCGGCGGCGCCGTGTTCACCCAGAACAGCGTGATGGCGCCCGACGATTTGTTCCGCGTCGATGCCCGCGGCCGCATTATCCAGCTGACCAACGTCAACCGCGACCTCCTGGCGCAGCTCAACCCGGTATCGTTCAGCAAGTTCAGCTTCGCCGGCGCGCGCGGCGACCAGGTATGGGGCTTCGAAATGAAACCGGTCGGCGTTGCCGGCAAGCTACCCATCGCCTTCCTCGTCCACGGCGGGCCTCAGGGCAGTTTCTCCAACAGCTGGTCGTACCGCTGGAATCCGCGGCTGTTCACCGCGCCCGGCTATGCCGCGGTCAGCGTCGATTTCCACGGCAGCACCGGATACGGCCAGGCGTTCACAGACTCCATCCGCAACGACTGGGGCGGCAAGCCGCTGGAGGATCTCAAGAAGGGTCTGGCCTATGCCACCGCCCACGATCCGCAGCTCGACGCCGGCCGCGCCTGTGCGCTCGGCGGCTCCTACGGCGGCTACATGATGAACTGGATCGAGGGCCAGTGGAGCGACCGCTTCAAGTGTATCGTCCAGCACGATGGCGTGTTCGATGCCCGCGCGATGGCCTATGAAACCGAGGAGCTGTGGTTCGACGAGTGGGAGCATGGCGGCAAGACCTATTACGAGGATCCGGCTGCGTTCGAGAAGTGGAACCCGGTCAACTATGTCTCGCGGTGGAAGACCCCGCAGCTGGTCATCACCAGCGAGAAGGATTTCCGTATCCCCTATACGCAAGGCCTGGCCGCCTTCACCGCCCTCCAGCGCAAGGGCGTGCCGTCGAAGCTGCTGATCTTCCCCGACGAGAATCATTGGGTGCTGAAGCCGAAGAACTCGATCCAGTGGTACGGCGAGGTATTCGGCTGGATGGACAGATGGATGGGCAAGGGCGCGGCCAACTAATCGTCATTGCGAGGAGCGCAGCGACCAAGCAATCCAGTGGCTAGAGGCTGGATTGCTTTCCCCGGCCTTCGCTGGGGTCGCAATGACGAGTTGAGTCAGGCGGAGCGGCCCGCTAACCGCGCCTCATGACCGAGCTTGCCAAGACTTTCGAACCCGGCGCCATCGAGGCGCGCTGGTATGCCCATTGGGAAGGCGCCGGCCTGTTTCGCCCGGCGCGCGACACAGCGACGCCGTTCACCATCGTCATGCCGCCGCCCAACGTCACCGGCAGCTTGCACATCGGCCACGCGCTCGACATCACGCTGCAGGACATCCTCACCCGCCACGCGCGGATGCAGGGCAAGGATGCTTTGTGGGTGGTCGGCACCGACCACGCCGGCATCGCCACCCAGATGGTGGTCGAGCGCCAGCTCGACCTTGAGCAGAAGAAGCGCGCCGACATGGGCCGCGAGGCGTTCCTCGAGCGGGTGTGGCAGTGGAAGGAAGAAAGCGGCGGCGCGATCACCGCCCAGCTCCGCCGCCTCGGCGCGTCGTGCGACTGGGCCAACGAGCGCTTCACCATGGATCCGGGTTTTTCGAGGGCCGTCACCCAGGTCTTCGTCGAATTACACAAGCGCGGGCTGCTGTATCGCGACAAGCGCCTCGTCAACTGGGACCCGAAATTCCAGACCGCCATTTCCGACCTTGAGGTCGAGACGCGCGAAGTGCAGGGCAAGTTCTGGACCCTGCGCTACCCGCTCGCCGACGGGTCGGGGCACGTCGAGGTCGCCACCACCCGGCCCGAAACGATGCTCGCCGACATGGCGGTCGCGGTCCACCCGACCGACGCGCGCTACACTGCGCTGGTCGGCAAGACGATCCGCCTGCCGATTACCGGACGCCTCATCAGGATCATCGCCGACGAACATGCCGATCCGGAGCTGGGCTCGGGGGCGGTCAAGATCACCCCGGGCCACGACTTCAACGATTTCGACGTCGGAGTGCGCGCCGGCTTCAAGCCCGCCGACATGCTCAACATGCTCGATGCCGGGGGCAAGGTCACCCAGACCGCCGACGGCCTGATCCCCGCCGAGCTACTCGACCTCGACCGGTTCGACGCGCGCAAACGTGTCGTCGCGCTGCTCGAAGCCGAAGCCGCGCTGGTCAAGGTCGAGGACCGCACCATTGCGATCCCCTACGGCGACCGTTCCGGCGTGGTGATCGAGCCGTGGCTGACCGACCAATGGTATGTCGATGCCGCAACATTGGTGAAGCCGGTGATTGAGGCGACGCGCTCGGGCGCGATTAAGATCGTCCCCGAAAGCTGGTCGAAAACCTGGTTCAACTGGCTCGAAAATATCCAGCCGTGGTGCGTCTCGCGGCAACTCTGGTGGGGCCACCGGATTCCGGCATGGTATGGCGTTCACCAGCGGGCTGCAGAGCCGAAGGCGAGCGATCCAACTCTAGTTGTTTCAATGGAGCGACCGGTCTTTGTGGCTGCAACAGCTGAAGAAGCGATTGGCATCGCCTCGCGCGAATATCGTGACGTGATTGGCACAACGTATTCACATGTCGAGGCTTTCGACAGTGAATCGGACTATGTCGAAGCAACGAAAGCCAACCCAAAAATGCTGGCAATCGTCCGGGACGTTGACGTCCTCGACACTTGGTTCTCCTCGGCGCTGTGGCCGTTCGCCACCCTCGGCTGGCCCGAGCAGACCCAAAACCTCGCGCGCCACTACCCCAACGACGTGCTCATATCCGGCTTCGACATCCTGTTCTTCTGGGACGCGCGGATGGCGATGCAGGGGATCGAGTTCCTGGGCGCCCCGCCGTGGAAGACGCTCTACCTCCACGGGCTGGTCCGCGACGCGGTGGGGCAGAAGATGTCCAAGTCGAAGGGCAATACGGTCGACCCATTGGGCCTGATCGACAAATATGGCGCCGACGCGTTGCGCTTCACGCTGGCGGCGATGGAAAGCCAGGGCCGCGACATCAAGCTCGATGAGAAGCGCGTCGAGGGCTACCGCAACTTCGCCACCAAATTGTGGAACGCCGCGCGCTTCCTCCAGGGCAATGGCGTCGGCGCGAGCACGTCAATCAAGGCGCCCCAGGCCGCGCTCCCGGTCAACCGCTGGATCATCGGCGAGGTGGTCGACACGCTGGCCAAGCTCGACAAGGCCTTCGCCGATCTGCGCTTCGACGACATGGCCGACGCCCTCTACCACTTCACCTGGGGCAGTTTCTGCGACTGGTATGTCGAACTGGTGAAGGGCGCGTTCGACGACGAGACCCGCGCCGTCGCCGCCTGGGCGTTCGACCAGATCCTCGTCATGCTCCACCCGCTTATGCCGTTCATCACCGAGGAACTGTGGCACTCGATGGGCGAGCGGCCGTACGATTTGATCGTGGCGAAATGGCCGGCGCCCGAGGCGCAGCGAGATACTACGGCGGCGATGGACCTTAACTGGCTCATAGGTTTTATCCAGAGCATTCGTGGGACAAAGGTTGCTCTGGGCGCAGCGGACAAGACAGTCACTTGCTTCATCTCAAAAATCGAAGATCCGTCCAGATTCGAGCTCGTAGAGCGCTCCCTAAAGTCACTCATGAGACTATGCAGGCTTGATGGTATCAAGGTGAGGACGCCCCAAGGCGTCAGCGATTTGAGCGGCACGATTGCCGGAGTTCCGTTTAACGCCGACGACGTTATTTTCGTTGAAGGCGAAGGAAAAGTTCAAGTTCCATTTGAAGGCTTAATCGGGACTCTGGATTTCCTCGGCGTCGTAGATCTCGACGCCGAGCGCGCTCGCCTCGTCAAAGCCATCGCCGCCGCCGAGAAGGACCGCGACTCCCTCGCCGCGCGCCTCGCCAATCCCGCCTTCACCGAGCGGGCCAAGCCGGACGCGGTGGCCAAGGCGCGAGAGGATTATGATGCTCGGGCCGCCGAGGCCGAACGGCTCTCCGAAGCACTTGCCCGATTAGGGTAGTTGCTATTGCGAATAAGTCGCGATAGAGGCGGCTTATGCATAGAAACATTCTCGTCGGCGCGCTCGCCGCGCTCGCTTTCGCTCAACCTGCCCTCGCCGCGCCGGGGCTTGGATCCAAGGTTTATGGCGCAACCGTCAAGCCCGGCGTGACCGAGGTCGAGGCGCGTTACGGCCGCTTGTCCGGCGGCCCCGCGTCGGGCGAGGACGGGCTGGTGCTCGAACTCTCCCACGGCTTCAGCGACCGCTTCTACGGCGCGTTGCTCGCCGAGTTCGAACGCGAGCCGGGCGCCACGCGAAGGCTCGAAGCCTTCGCCGCGGAGGGTATCTTCACCCTCGGCCGGATCGACGCGCTCGGCCTCGATACCGCGCTCTACGCCGAATATGAGGCGGTTCGCGATGGCCCCGACCTGCTCGAAACCAAATTGCTGCTGCAGCACAAGCACGGCCCGTTCGACGGTCGGCTCAACCTCAAGGCGGCCAAGCCGCTGGCCGGCGGCGCCCCGCTCGAATTCGGCTATGCCGCTTCGGCCGACTGGAAGGCGCTCGGCGACATCCGCCTCGGCGCGGCGGCGTTCGGCGACCTCGGCACATCGCGAGCCTTCACCACTCGTGCCGCGCATTTCGCCGGGCCGATCGTCAAGGCGGAGGTCGAGCATTTCGGCCCCGGCGAACTGGGCATCGAGACCGGCTATCTGTTCGCGCTGGGCCGCGCGCGCGACGAAGCCAATGGTCAGCTGCGCCTGCTGCTCGACTATGAGTTCCGCTTCTAGCGCCGTTCAGGCGAGGTCGAACTGACCCTCGCGCGGCGCGGCGATGGTGATCGCCGCCCGCGCCACGGTTACTGTCACCGGGGTCTTGGCCGCAATCTCTCCGTCGATCGAGATGGCAAGGCACGGCCGCGTCTCGAGCCTGAGCTTGCGCCCGCGCCATTCGGTCACGGTCTGCGCCCGCCGCCTCAGCTTGAACAGGGTCGCGAACCAGCTCCACGCCAGCCCGATGACGCGCTTGCCGGTGACCGCCTGGATGACGATCACGCCGCTGTCGATTTCCTGGCTCTCGATCAGTTCGACCCCGCCGTGATGCGTGCCGTTGGCGATCCGCACCTCGGTCGCCCACAACGTCCTTTTGGTCGTGCCGTCGTCGACCGTCAGCCGGAACGGCTTGAACCGAATCGCGCAGCGCACCGCCCATAGCAGATAGCCGACCATCCCGAGCGACTGCTTCAATCCCTTGGGGACGCTGTCGGCGATCATCGGCGACAGACCGATCGCCGCGGCGTTGGCGAAATAATCGCCGTCGATACAGCCAAGGTCGATGCGCTTGCGTGTCCCGTCGGCGATCACCGCGACGGCGCTGTCGAGGTCCTTGGGGATGCCGAGCGTGCCCGCAAAACTGTTGGCGGTGCCCAGCGGCAGCAGCGCGAACACCGTCCCGCTACCCATGAAATGGTCGATATTGCTCGACAGCGATCCGTCGCCGCCGCCCAGCACGACCATGGGCGCCTTGGCGATGGCGTCCTTGACTGCCGCATCCATTCTGTCGGGATCGTTGATCGCATGCGCCTCGATCAGCTCGATCCCGGCGGCGGTCAGCTTGTCGCGCGCCTCGTCGAACGCGTCGGCCCCGCCGCGGCTCATCGCGTTGACGATCAATATGGCCTGGCGGGGAAGGGGGTTCATCGGCTCTCCATGCCGTTCGTCCCGAGCGAAGTCGAGGGACGCGGCGCGGAGGTGGCTCGGCATAGTTTATCCAGAGCGGCGCCGCAGGCGGCGTCGACGGGCTCGACACGAACGGGTAAGGGCGGTGCCGACATGACCAATGCTTCCTTTCCCGCCCTGCGTATGCGCCGCGGCCGTTCGGCCCCGTGGATTCGCAACATGCTCGCCGAACATCGCCTCGATCCCAGCGACCTCATCTGGCCGTTGTTCGTCGCCGACGGCAAAGATGGGGAGGAACCCGTCGCCACGCTGCCCGGCGTGTCGCGCTGGACCGTCGACCGGCTCGCCGGCCGCGCCCGCGAAGCCGCCGCGCTCGGCATCCCGTGCATCGCCTTGTTCCCCAACACCCCGCCGGCCTTGCGCACCGCCGACGCCCGCGAAGCGCTCAATCCCGACAACCTCATTTGCCGCGCGATCCGCGAGATCAAATCGGCCGTCCCCGACATCGGCATTCTCACCGACGTCGCGCTCGATCCCTACACCGCCGACGGCCATGACGGGCTGACCGACGCCCGCGGCCAGGTTCTCAACGACGCCACCTCGGCCATCCTCGTCGACCAGGCGCTGGTCCAGGCCGCCGCCGGGGCCGACATCGTCGCGCCGTCGGACATGATGGACGGCCGCGTCGGCGCGATCCGCTCGGCCTTGGAGCGCGAAGGCCATCACGATGTCGCGATCATGGCCTATGCCGCTAAATATGCCTCGGCCTTCTACGGTCCGTTCCGCGACGCGGTCGGTTCGCGTGGCCTGCTGAAGGGCGACAAGCGCGGCTATCAGATGGACCCCGCCAATGGCGGCGAGGCGCTGCGGGAAGTCGCCTTGGACCTCGCCGAGGGCGCCGACATGGTCATGATCAAGCCCGGCCTCGCCTATCTCGACGTCCTCGCCCGCGTCGTCGACCGCTTCGGCGTGCCGACGTTCGCCTACGCCGTGTCGGGCGAATATGCGATGATTGAAACCGCCGCTGCGTCCGGCGCCGGCGATCGCGATGCGCTGATCCTCGAGACGTTGCTGGCGTTCAAGCGGGCCGGCGCGCGCGGTGTGCTGACCTATCACGCAGCTGACGCCGCCCGCCTCCTCAATGGCTAAAACAGTCGTCGAGACCGCCCGGCTGTGCCTGCGCGAATGGGACGGCGCCGACCGCGATCCGTTCTACGCCGTGATGAACACCCCCGCCGTGATGCGCTATCTCGGCGGGCTGCAGACGCCCGAGCAATGGGCCGGCGTGTTCGACCGGGTGGTCGGCTATCAGCGCGACCTCGGCCACACCTTCTGGCTGGTCGAGCGGCGCGACAGCGGCGAGATCCTCGGCTGGTGCGGGTTGAAGCGCATCAACTATCCCGGCGCTCCCAACCTCGGCGACATGGAAGTGGGCTGGCGATACCGCGAGGAGGCGTGGGGACAGGGCATCGCCAAGGAAGCCGCCGTCGCCAGCCTCGACCTTGCCTTCGGCCGCTTCGCCGCGCCGTTCGTCGTCGCCGTGACGTTCGACGTCAACGCCGCCAGCTGGGGGCTGATGGAGCGGCTCGGCATGACCTACGATCCGACGCTCGATTTCAACGACCCGCGCTTCGCCGATCTGGGACTGACCAAGCAATGGCGGATTGATGCGGCCGACTGGCCGGCGGCCCGCGCCGCCGCACTCGCTTAGCGCGTCAGCTTCGCCGCGATGGCCGTCACGGTCGCCGCCTGGTGCCGGTCGATCGCACCGACTTCCTCGGCCGCGGTGGCAATCGCCAGCCGGTCGCCGACCGTCAGCCCGCCGCGCGTCGCCAGCGCTTGCGCTTCAAGCGCGTCTATGTCGGCCAGCCCCTTGGTCACCGGCACCCGCGCGGCGATCGCTGCCGACAATTTTTCCTGCGCGTCGATCCAGCCTTCGCTTTGCGCCGGCCCGGCCGCGGCAGCGGCGTTGCGCGCAGTCGCGGCCAGGGTGTCGAAGCTTCCAGCGGAGGCCACCGCGGCGCCGGTCAGGCGCGCCAGCTCGGCGGTCAGCGCGGCGCTCGCCGGAGCCGCTATCTCTTCCGCCGGGATCGGCTCGCGCGGGTCGATCGCCTCGCCCGCGCGCGGTGCCAGGCGGCCCGCCGTCGCCGGGCCGCCAGCGCATCCGCCAGCCAATGCGGACACAACGGCCAGGGGAACGAGGAGGAAGGTCGTGCGCATGACGCGGGTCTATGCGGGCCAAACCGCCGACGCAACGCCTGCGCGACGACCGCCGTGCGCGCTGTCCAATTTGCCAGGCGGGGGTTGCGCCCCTTTCCCCGCCACCCTATTGGCACCCCCGGCACGCGCCCGTAGCTCAGCTGGATAGAGCATCAGACTACGAATCTGAGGGTCGGACGTTCGAATCGTTCCGGGCGCGCCATTTCCCCCCAAGATCACTGCCATTGCGCCGCGCCCCAACGACAACGGCCCGACGGATTTCTCCGCCGGGCCGCGATCTTTTGCTCAGACGGCGGCGGTTTAGCCGCGCTCGCCGGGGGCGGGCATGGGCGCCGGCGCCGGCGGTGCCGGGCACAGGTCGCTCGCCAGGATAACCGAGCCGTCGGCGCAGGTCTGGGTCGCGGCCGGCGGCGGCGGCGGCGGCGCGACGGGGGCCTCGACCACCGGTGCCACAACCGCGCGTGGGCCGGCGAAGCTGTAGAGCAGGCTGGCCATCAGGCTGTGCGCAGTCAGCCGGCCCTGGATCTTGCCATAGTAGTCTGAGTCATAGCTGCGCCGGTCGGAGCGGACGTAGCGATACTTCAACCCGGCCTCGAGGTTGCGGCCGATTTCCTGGCGGATCATAGCGATGCCCTGGACGATCAGGCCATTGTCGCGCGTGCTCTGCAAATTGGTATAATTGCCGTTGCCGAACAGCCGCAGCCGCGGGTTGGCGGTGATCCGGGCATAGCCGATGCCGGGGCCCGCGCTCAGCGTGAAGCCGTTGCCGAGCGGCAGGTCGCCGAGCACATTCAGGGCAATCGAGCGGCTGGTGATGCGGCCGTTGGCGTCGTTGACGCCGCCGAACACGAAGTCGTTCGGGTCGACCGTGATGGTGTCGAACTTGGCGCTGCGATAGCTGCCTTCCAGTTCGGTACGAACCACGCCCCAATCATATCCAACGACGACGTCGCCATCGAAGCCGGTCTTCATGTCGGCAATGAAGTAATTGCTCGAACTGACCGCGAGCGGGCCGACCGCGGCCGTGCTCAACGCCGGGCCACCCCCGCCGCCGGTGGCGAAGCCCTCGGTCGCGCGGGCGTGGATGTCCTTGACGAACAACGCGCCGGCTTCGACGCCGACATAGACCTGATGGTCGCGGGCCACAGCGGGCGAGGCCGCGAATGCCGACGCCAGAAGCGCCGCCGCCGTAATTTTCCTGATCATGAAACCCCCATTAAGAAAAGAGGCGCCGCCCCGGTGGAACGCCGCCTCAACAGTGATGAATGTGTCGATGTTTAATGTCGAGCGCGAATCGCCCTCAGGCCTGAAGCGCAACCGGCCCCGCATAGCCCGCCGGCCCGGCATGAACCGCGCGCTCGGCGAAGTCCTCGGCCAGCTTGCTGTGCCAATCCCGCGCCTGGGGGGTCATCGCGCGATGCGCGGCGGTCCGCTCTTCTGCTGCGCGGCGAAGATAAAAACGCTGGTTCGACTCCATTGTCGACGCTCCCCACGACCCAATCCGGCGAGCCAACCTTGCGCGCCAAATATGAAACGTTAGTTAAAGCTTGGGATCGCCCCCCGGCGTCCAGGCGGCAGGAAAAGTGCCAAAGCCGCGCCAAACAAGCGAATCGCTTCGTCGCTGAAATGAAACGCCTGGCCGTGAATTGGCCTTCGCATTCCCGGATTTAACCGTTTGAATTCCGGTTTGACGGATGATAATTTGTTGGCGTGACTAAATTCCGCCTCGCCCTCGCCGCCGCGCTTTTAATGTCGCCCGTGCCCGCAATCGCCGGAGCCAATGGCTTTGCCATCGTCAATCAATCGGGTGCGCCGCTTTCGGGATTGTCGGTCCGCCGCACCGGCACCAGCGATTGGCGACCGCTTGGCGCTGGACTGTCGCCTGGCGCCTCGAGCAAATTCTCTTTCACCGATCCGGATTGCGCGTTTGACATCAGGGCGACGCTGGCCGGCAGCGGCGAGGCGGTGTGGCACGGCGTCAATTTGTGCGAAGTCGCTAGCGTGACCCTGCAGCGCGATGCGGCGGGCGCGACCTGGGTCGACTACGACTGAACGCCCGTCGGCGGGTCCGGATCATCGTCGGGATTTTTCGGGGCTTTTCCGCATTGGCCAGCGCCAGTTGCTCGGCCCTGACCGCGTCGAGTAGCTTGGCACCGGCGACGAACACCACGCCGGTACAGGCCACCGCCAGCAGCATGCCCGGCCAGCCCGGCATCATTTGCAGATAATGATGACCGCGCTCGGCGGCGCCGACGGCAATGGCATAGATGACAAGGAAGGCCTCGAACCGCGTCTTGACGGTGAACAGCCGGGCAACGCGGTTACGCATGGTCATGGTAAAGCAAACGCCGTGCCAATGGCGCGGTTCCGCCAGTTTTGGATTAAGCGATCCGGTTAAATGTAAATTAACCCGACATTAGTGCGGTAAGATCGAGCGCTTCGAGTAGGGCGGCGCGGGCCGCTTCGATGTCGGCGATCAGCGCCGCCGACTGCAAGTCCGGGATGGCGATCTCTTCGGGCCATGTCGCGCCGACCACCTCGGCCAGCCGGTCGAGCTTGGCCTCGTCGACCAGGAAACGCGGATCGACGTCCGCCGGATCACATGCCACCCGCAGCCGCAGGCACGCCGGGCCGCCGCCATTGGCCATCGACTGGCGGACATCGACAAATTCCACTCGCCGGATTGCGCCGTTGGACGCCAGGTGGCGGTCGATCCATTGCTTGACCGACGGCGTGTCGCGGCACTCGGTCGGAGCGATCAGGGTCATTGCTCCATCGGGCGGCGTGAGCAGTTGGGCATTGAACAGATAAGCGCGGATCGCGTCGCCCAGCGGAACCTCGGCCTCAGCCACTTCGACGAACTCGAACCCCGTCACCTTGCCGTCGATCGCGGCCAGCAGCGCGGCCTTGTCGGCGAACGCTTTCTCGTGCGCGAACAGCACCGGGCCATTGGCGACCGCGACGACATCGTTGTGGAACGCACCGGCGGCGATTGCCTCCTCGCTCTGCGCCGCGAACAGCGTCCGCGCCGGATCGAGCCGATGAAGCCGGGCGACCGCCTTCGAAGCCTCGAGGTTCTGCCGGGCGGGAAAGGGTCCTCCGGCGACGCCATAGACAAAGATTTCGATGCCTGGCGCGCCATGCGCCTCGGCCAGCCGCATGTGATTGGCCGCACCCTCGTCGCCGAATGCCGGCACCGTGCCGTGGACCGCGAATGCGGCACTGGCGAACGCGAGGCGCAGCTGCGCCAAGGTCGCCGGCCATTCGTGGCTGCGGTGCGGCATGGTCTGCAAATTGGCGACCGTCAGATGGCAGCGGCCATCGTCGGTGTCGGGCGCGGGGCTGACCGTCGCGGCGTTCGCCGCCCACATCGCCGAGGCGCTCATGGCGTTGGCGGCAATCACCGGCTCGGCCTGCTCGACGCTCGTACCCAGCGCCGCGAGCCACGCCCGCGCCGGCCGCGGCGGCGGCACGAACAGACCCTGCATCAGTCCCAGCGCGAGGTTGGCGCGCATCTTGTCGAGGCCCTGCAGCGCCGCGCCGCGTGGCCGCGACACCTCGCCCGCGTTCTTCGCCGAGGCGAGGTTGCCGATGCTCAGCCCGGCATAGTTGTGGCTCGGCCCGACCAGCCCGTCGAAGTTGATCTCGCGCAGCGCCATCAGCGCGCCACCGCGAGCACCCGGTCGCCGACCTCGATGTTGAGGGTTTCCATCGCCTCGGGGTCGAGCTTCAGCGATCCGTCGGCGGTCCGCTCGGCCTTGGCGTAACAGCAGACGAACTCATGCAGGATGCCGCTGGCGACCATCATCGTCTCGATCGCGTCCGAATGAGGGTCGCTTTCGCCGGTGACGCGCAGCCACTCCGCCTCGCGCACGGTCTTGATCTGATCGGTGGCCGCGGTGACCGTTGGCCCGCCGTCGAAAATGTCGATGTAGCAGTCCCACAGGAACCCTTCATTCTCGAGCATCTTGAGCGCCGCTCGCCCGGTCGGATGGGGCTGACCCATGACCGCCTTGGCGCTGTCGGGCAGCATGTTCACGTAAATTGGCGCATTGGGCATCAAATCGGCGATGAACTGGGTGCCGTGGACGGCGTTGAACTCGTCGGCCTCGGGGAAGCTCATGCCGAAGAAGCGTCCGGCCAGCGCGTCCCAGAACGGCGAATTGCCGGCCTGGTCCATGACCCCGCGAAGCTCGGCCAGAATGCGCGAGGCGAAGCGCGGCCGATGCTGCTTGATGAACAGGTAGCGCGAGCGGGCGAGCAGCATGCCAAGTCCCCCGGCACGCTCGTGCGGATGAAGAAACAGCCCGCCGACTTCGGATGAGCCTTCAAGGTCGGTGCACAGGCTCAAAGTCTGGTTGCGGAAAATCCGCCCCAATTCCTCGCTCTTCTGGGCCAGGGTCGAGATGCGATAGCTGTAGAACGGCCGGTCGGCGCCGACCTGGCCGAAGATCTGGCAGGTGCCGCGGATGGCGCCGGTGCGGACATCCTCGAGGATGAACACGTACAGATCGTCGCCCTGGGCCTCGCCGGTCCGGCTGAACCCGGCCTCGCTGCGTTCGAGCTTATGCTCCAGCGTGGCGCGGTCGGCCGGCAGGTTGGTGAAACCGCCGCCGGTCAGCTTGGCGAGGTCATAGAGGGCGCGGATGTCGGCCGGGGTGGCGGCGCGGATGCGGTGGCTCATGCCGCCTCTCCGGCCAGGCGCATCAGCGTCAGCGCCGACAATGCGGCGCGCTCGGACAGGCTGTCGACGATCAGATATTCCTCCATCGAATGGATGCTCCCGCCGCGCACGCCCATCGTGTCGATCACCGGCACGCCGCACGCCGCGATATTGTTACCATCGCACACGCCGCCGGTCGGCTGCCAGCCGATCGCCTGGCCAAGGTCGGTGCCGGCCTGTTTCACCCGCCCGAACAATTGCTCAAGCGCCGGGGTCATCGGCTTGGGCGGCCGCGCGAAGTGGCCGTGAAGCGAAATCTTGACATCATGCTCGGCGGCGACCGCGGCGACCGCTTGTTCGATCCACGCCTGCGCCTGCGCCTGGTCGTCGACGGTCGCGGGGCGCAGATTGACCCGCAGCACGGCCAGGTCTGGCACCACATTGTTCGGCCCGCCGCCATCGATCCGGGCCGGGTTGACCGACAGGCCGTCGCGCACCGCCGCTTTGAGCCTGAGCGCGAGGTCGGCGGCGGCGACCAGCGCATTGCGCCCGTCTCCTGGGTTGCGTCCGGCGTGGGCCGACTTGCCGTGGACGGTGAAGCTGAAGTTGCCGCTCCCCGGCCGCGCCCCGGCGAGCGTCCCGTCGGGCAAAGCGGAGGGTTCATAAGTCAAGGCCGCGCGTTTGCCCTGCGCCGCCGCCGCGATCAACGCGGCCGATCCCGGCGAGCCGACCTCCTCGTCCGCGTTGAGCACCACTTCATAGCCGATGGCATCGCGCTTCGGCCCCGCTTCGAACGCGCTTAGCGCCGCCAGCATGACCGCGATTCCGCCCTTCATGTCGGCCACGCCCGGCCCGCCCAGCACGCCATCCTCAAGCCAGCGCAGCGTCTGGAACGGATGGTCGACGGCGAACACCGTATCCATATGCCCGGTCAGCAGCAGCTGCACCGGCGCGGCCGGCCGCACGGTGAGGTGGAGATTTCGGCCATGCGCCAGTGCATAGGGCCGGCCGGCGTCATCGATCGCCTCGACCGGCGCGGCATCGACCAGGGTCATCGCTCCGGGCAGGCCGGCGAAGGCGTCGGCGAGCGTTCCCGCCATCCGCGCCAGCCCGTCGAGGTTGCGCGACCCCGTATTGATCGCCGCCCACGTCTCGACCTGCCCCAGCATCGGCGCTTCGGTCGCCCGCTCGACGCAATCGCGCTCCGAAGTTGAAAGCCCCTGCATGGCGGGTGCCTAGCCCGGGACGCGCGTCAAAGCCACTCCCCGAACCCGTCGACGATCTTGGCATACATCTCCCGCTTGAACGGCACGATCATGGCCGGCAGCCGGTGCGGATCGACCCATTGCCAGGCGTTGAACTCGGGGTGGTCGGTGGCGATGTCGATGGCGCTGTCGTCGCCGAGGAACCGCGCCAGATACCAGTCCTGCAATTGCCCCTTATACTTGCCCTTCCACAATCGCTTGGCGAGCGCCTCGGGCAGCTCATAGCGCATCTGTTGCGGATGGACCGCGACCTGCTCGACCAGGTGCGGCGCGATGCCGGTTTCCTCTTCCACTTCACGCAAGGCCCCGGCCCAGCTGTCCTCGCCCGGGTCGAGCCCGCCCTGCGGCATCTGCCACGCCTCGTCCGTATTATCGATCCGCTTGCCGACCCATACCAGCCCATCGCCATTGAGCAGCATCACGCCGACCCCGCGGCGGTAGAGATGATCGTCGCTCATGACCCCGCTAATTGCATTGTCCCGGCGGTGCTGTGAAGCGTTCAATTCCGCAGCGTGCCGATCCGCCGCTGCAAGTCTCGGGTCGTGGTCTCGAACCCACTGAGGTTCGTCAGCAAGTTTGCCTCCGCCGCCAATTGCCACTGCAAATCCTCCACGAGCTGGGGATGCGCGCGCAGGATGGACGCTGCATTGGCCGCCTGCTCAGGCGCGATCTTGAGGTCGCAAGTCGGCGGCAGCTCGACGAACGGGGAGCCATTGCGCGACGAGCGGTCGCCGCACTGCCCGAGAAGGGCTTCCTGCACTTCGATCGGAATCAGGCGCCGTACATTCTGGCGATAGGGCGTGTTCACGGCGGAAAGGTCGATTACCGAATAGTCCGTCGACATCAGGAACGACAAATCGTTGCGGATCGCGACGTTGTCGATACCGCGCAACTGGTCGGCACCGAGCACCGTCGCCCACGCCGCGCCATTGGTGCCGACACCGGTAATCTGGCTGGCCTGGTAAGCGGCGGTAACGAAATCGCGGTCGCTCACCCGGCGGTCGCCGCGCCAGCCCGACAGCGCGGTCGAGGCGTAGCGGCGGGTCGTTGCATAATAGCTCCGGGCACTCGAAAAATACGCCGTCAGCACGTTCAGATTGGGCGCCAATTGGGCCAGCATCCGCTGGGTCTCGACTTGTTCGAGCCGCTGCTGGTTCCAGTTCGACACCTGCGTGCCGATGAACACGCCGAGGATCACGATCCCGAGTTCGATTGTGATCGCGGTCCAGTTCTGGGTGCGCAAATTTTCGGTCAGGCGGCGCAGGATCATGCGCGGTCCCCGGGGTCGACGTCGCGGCGGATGCACGGCTTGGTCATGCCCCCCTGTGGCAAATCGCGGCCCGCTCGCCAAGCATGGCGTTGCGGCGACCCGATTTCGCTGGCAGCTTTGTCAACAGGAGACCGCCCATGACCGATCCTTCCCCGTCAGACCTGATCGACGCCAGCATCGCCGCGCTCGGCGACTGGCGCGGGGACACACTCGCCAATGTCCGCGCGCTGATCAAAGCGGCCGATCCCGGGGTCGTCGAAGCGGTCAAATGGCGCAAGCCGTCGAACCCGGCCGGGGTCCCGGTGTGGGAGCATGGCGGCATGCTGTGCACCGGCGAAACCTATCAGGACAAGGTCAAGCTGACCTTCGCCCAAGGCGCCAGCCTCCCCGACCCCACGCGCCTGTTCAACGCCAGCCTCGACGGCAACACCCGCCGCGCCATTGACCTGCGCGAGGGCGACACGATCGACGAAGCGGCGTTCAACGCGCTCGTTCGGGCGGCGGTGGCGCTGAACCTCGCGCCGTAAATGGCGGCCGTCACTGGGCGATACGCTCGCTCAGTCGCCGGGCAGCGGTGTCGTAAATTTTGACGTCAACCAGCAGGCTCGACACCATCGCCAGGTGGAGGCGCAACTCGCCGATCAGTTCCGGGTGGCGCCGAAGGTCGGCCGCGGCGGTTGCCGCTTCCTTCGGATCGAGCTTGAGCGCGCATGTGTCGGGAAGCGAATTGTCGAGCGCGTCGCGGGTGGCCAAAAAGTCACCGCACTCGTCTCGGACCCGCTGCTGGATGTCATCGGGAATGATCGAGCGAACATGATCGCGATACGTGCTCTGGACCCTGTTCAGCCCGAGATTCTCGGACGGATAGGTCATCAGCCGAAGCATCGGTTCCCGAATTGCCGGGTCGTCGATGTTGCGCAACTGGTCGGATCCGAACAAATTGGCCCAGCTCTGGCTGGTGGTCGCCATCGATTTGATCTGGCTGGCCTGGTAGGCGGCAACCACAAAGTCGTTGTCGCTGACCTTGGTGTCGTTGGCCCAGCCGGCGAAGGCCGTTTCGGCGTAGCGGCGGGTCGTTGCATAATAAGCGCGCACATTGTCGGCGCGCGACGCAATCCGGTGAAGCTCGGGGCTGAGCTGGTGGAGGCGATGCGCCGTCTCCGCGCCTTCCGCCCGCTGCACGTTCCAGTTGGCGACGACGGTGCCGATGAACACGCCGATGATGACGATCCCGATCTCGATGACGATCGCCATCCAGTCCTGGGCGCGCAGCTTGACGATGGCTCGCTTGAAGATCATCGCGCCCCCTTGCGTGACCTTGTTCCCGAAACGCGGCGAAAAGGAAAGGCGGCTAGGGTAGCGAAGTTACGGCGCCGGTTCTAAGGAGAACCCAGTTTCACGTTCGCAGGAATCGCCCAGCTTGCCCATGGTCGAACTTGTGAGGCGATCTATCGGACGACCGAAATCCTTGCCGATTCGTGTCACGCACCACTATCAATAGGCAATGAATGCCGATGCAACATTGGACGAAGCAGTGGCGTTCGTGGCGGAAGATTGGGTTCGACTAAGAAACCGGCTCACGGTGCCCGCCAACCTAAATTTCCGTGACGAGGCCGCCATTCTCGCCCCGGTCATGCGCAAATCGCTGTTGGCAAGGTTTCCGGACCTGTGGTCGGCAAACGACCAGATACTCCTGATGGTGATTGCCCGCGGCATTGAACGCGCTGGCCTCGTCGCGCGCGCGCGGATCGAAAAGTCGCTCGGGATCGTCCTCCCGCCCTGAACTTGTCCACTTTCGCCCGACATCCACACTGGCGAACCATCGCCCACGGTCGTAAAGGGCGGTGAAGCACTCATCGCAGGACAAACGTAGATGGCGTCGGCCACCCATTTCACCACCGAAGCCGAAGCCGCCGCCGATCCGCCGCTGGAAGCGATGGTCGTGCGCTTTGCCGGGGATAGCGGCGACGGGATGCAGCTGACCGGCGGGCAGTTCACTTTGTCGACCGCGCTCGCCGGTAACGACCTCGCCACTTTCCCCGATTTTCCCGCCGAGATCCGCGCCCCCCAGGGGACGACGTTCGGCGTATCGGCGTTCCAGATCAACTTCGGCTCGACCGAGATCGACACTGCCGGCGACCAACCCGACGTGCTGGTGGCAATGAACCCCGCGGCGCTCAAGACCAACGTTGGCGCGTTGCGCGATGGCGGCCTGATCATCGCCGACGAAGGCGAATTCTCGGCCCGCAACCTGTCCAAGGCGGGCTATGACGCCAACCCGCTGGAGGACGGCAGCCTCGCGCGGTGGCAGCTGGTGTCGTTCAATATTTCGCAGCTGACCCTGGACGCGGTCAAACCGTTTGGGCTCGGCAACAAGGAAGCGCTGCGCTGCAAGAATATGTGGACGCTCGGCCTGGCGCTGTGGATGTTCGACCGCGACCGCGCGCCGATCGTCGAGTGGCTTAACACCAAATTCGCTAAGGCGCCGCAGCTGGCCGAAGCCAATGTCGCCGCGCTCAACGCCGGCCATGCCTATGGCGAGACGGTCGAGATCGGCGCCCAGGTCCGCCAGCACCACATCGCCGCCGCGCCGTCGGAGCCGGGCCTCTACCGCACCGTCACCGGCGCCGAGAGCCTGTCGGTCGGGCTCGTCGCCGGCGCCCAGTTGGCCGGGCTCAAGATGTTCTTCGGCGGCTATCCGATCACCCCCGCCTCGGCCATCCTCCACCATCTCAGCCGCCTCAAGGAATATGGCATCACCACCTTCCAGGCGGAGGATGAGATCGCCGCCATCTGCTCCGCCATCGGCGCCAGTTACGCCGGCCAGCTCGGCGTCACCTCCTCGTCCGGCCCGGGCATCGCTCTGAAGGGCGAAGCGATGGGGCTCGCGGTGATGACCGAGCTGCCGCTGGTGATCGTCAATTCGCAGCGCGGTGGCCCCTCGACCGGCCTGCCGACCAAGACCGAGCAGTCGGATCTTTACCAGGCCGTTTATGGCCGCAACGGCGACGCGCCGATCCCGGTGATCGCCGCGCGCTCCCCGGCCGACGCGTTTGACTGCGCGATCGAGGCGGTGCGCATCGCCACCCGCTACATGACCCCGGTGATCCTCCTCACCGACGGCTATATCGCCAATGCCGCGGAGCCGTGGAAGGTGCCCGACATGGCCGATTATGCGCCGTTCCCGGTGACCTTCGCGCCCGAGATTGCGGTGGGCGAGACGGTCATGCCTTATGCCCGCAACGCCGATCTCGCGCGACCGTGGATCAAACCCGGCACGCCCGGCCTTGAGCATCGCATCGGCGGGATCGAGAAAGCGCCGGGTACGGGCGCGATCGATTATTCACCCGAGGCCCATGCCGAAATGACCCGCCTCCGCGGCGCCAAGGTCGATGGGATCGACGTGCCCGATCAGGAGATCATGCTCGGCGGCTCCAGCGGCAAGCTCGCCGTGATCGGCTGGGGCTCGACCTTCGGCCCGATCCACCAGGCGGTGCGGCGGGCTCGGGCGAAAGGCCTCGACGTCGCCCACATCCACATCCGCCACATCGCGCCGATGCCGAAAAATATGTCTGTCCTACTCAAGGGCTTTGAGCATATCCTCGTTCCAGAAATGAATACGGGCCAGCTCAAGACGCTGCTTCGGGACAAGTTCCTGGTCGATGCCCGGCCACTGAACAAGGTTTCGGGACAACCGTTCATGATCGCCGAGATCGCCGCCGCGATCGACGCCGCGCTGGCCGGGGAAGCCTGAAAATGGTCCGCTTCTCTATGACTTTTGCGAACTTAGTGACGTTAAGGGCGCCGCGATGAAGCCGATCAATCCCTTTCCGCTGATCGCGATGCTCGTGCTGGTCGTGTTCCTCTACCTCTGGCTCGGCGGGTATCTTGCATGAACGAAGTGACGAAAATCACCACCGCCAAGGACTGGGCGTCCGACCAGGAAGTGCGCTGGTGCCCGGGCTGCGACGACTATGCGGTGCTCAAAGCCGTCCAGCGGACCATGCCCGACCTCGGCACCGCCCGCGAGAAAACGGTATTCATCTCGGGCATCGGTTGCTCGAGCCGCTTTCCCTACTACATGGCGAGCTACGGTTTCCACACCATCCACGGCCGCGCGCCCGCCGTCGCCACCGGGGTCAAGCTCGCCAATCCAGAGCTCGACGTGTGGATCATCACCGGCGACGGCGACGCACTGTCGATCGGCGGCAATCACACCATGCACCTGCTGCGCCGCAACCTCGATTGCCAGTTTCTGCTGTTCAACAACGAGATTTATGGCCTGACCAAGGGTCAATATTCGCCGACGTCGCGAATCGGCACGCGCTCGCCGTCGACCCCGTTCGGCTCGGTCGACCGCCCCGCCAACCCCTGCGCCTTCGCGCTCGGCGCCGGGGCGCGGTTCGTCGCCCGTGGCATCGACGTCAGCAAATGTCTGCCCGACGTGTTGAAGGCCGCCCACGCCCACAAAGGCGCAAGCTTCGTCGAAATCTTCCAGAATTGCGTCGTCTACAACGACGACGTATTCGCTGATTTTACCGACAAGGCGGTCGCCGCCGACAAGCAATTGTGGCTCGCCGCGGGGGAGAAAATGCTGTTCGCCGGCGGCACCAAGGGCATCGCGCTCGATGTCGAGCGACTGACCTTGAAGGTCGTCGACGGCGACAGCGACGAGGTCATCATCCACGATCCGAAGAACCGCAGCGTCGCGCACATGCTGGTCGAAATGCCGGCCAGCGCCTTCCCGGTCGCGCTTGGCGTGCTTTACGATGACCCGGCGCCGACCTTCGACAGCGCGGTGATCGAACAAAACGCCGCCGCCGCCGCCGGCAAGCCCGCCAACCTCCAGGCGCTGGTTGCCAAGGGCCAGACCTGGCAGGTCGAGAAAGAGCCGCGGGCGGAGTAATCATGGCCAGCCGCGGGCACCATCTTGTCACCGCCGACCGGCACTTCGCGACTGGAGTGGGTGTGGTCGGCCGCGTCGCCGGGCCGATGTTCGCGCGAATCGTCGAGGGGCTCGACGAACGGCTGCTGAGCGGCGGGCTGGAGGCGACCCTGCCCGACGGCACAAGGCGCCGCGTCGGCTTCCGCGTGCCGGGGCCGGTCGCGTCGGTCGATATCTTGAGCTGGAAGGCGCTGGTTCGCCTTGCAACCTCCGGCTCGGTCGGGTGGTACAAAGCATGGGAGAATGGCGAATGGAGTTCGCCCGACCCGGTCGCCTTGTTCGAACTGTTCGGCGTCAATGCGCTCAGTCTCGGCGACACGACCCGCGCCAAGGGCCCGATCCGCTGGCTCAACGCCTTCGCCCACCGCATGCGCGACAACGCCCCGCGCCAGGCGCGCGACAACATCGCCGCCCACTACGACCTCGGCAACGATTTTTACGCCGCCTGGCTCGACCCCGGCATGACCTATTCGTCGGCCAGGTTCGCGCCCGGCGATACGCTCGAATCCGCGCAGGCGCGCAAGGTCGCGAAGCTGCTCGACCGGCTCGACCTCAAGCCCGGGATGCGGTTGCTCGAAATCGGCTGCGGCTGGGGCAATCTGGCCATTGAGGCCGCCCGACGCGGGGTCGAGGTCGTGGGCCTGACCTTATCTGCAGAACAGAAAGATTGGGCGAACAGAAAAATTGCAGAATGCAAACTAGGTGACCGCGTTGAGATCCGCCTCCAGGACTATCGGCAAATTTCCGAGCAATTCGACGCCATAGCCTCGGTTGAAATGGTCGAGGCGGTCGGTCAGCGCTGGTGGCCGGCCTATCTCGATTCCGTCGCCCGCTGCCTCAGGCCCGGCGGCAAGGCGGCGCTGCAATTTATCAGCATCGATCACCGCGCTTTCCCCCGCTACGCCCGTAGCGCCGACTTCATCCAGGCCTATATTTTCCCCGGCGGCATGCTGATCGACGAGCCGGCGTTCGAAGACCTGGCGCGGGCGAGGGGGCTGAGCTGGGACGACCGCGACGGCTTCGGCGCCGACTATGCCGAGACGCTGCGTCAGTGGCGCCTGCGCTACGACGACGCCGTCGATGAAGGCCAGCTGCCCGGCTTCGATGATCGCTTCCACAGCCTCTGGCGCTATTACTTCATGTATTGCGAAGGCGGCTTCCGCGGCCGCGCCATCGACGTCGCCCAGGTTACGCTCACTCGATCCTGAGGCGGCCGCCGGTAACTGCATCGCTTTGCAGCCGCTCGACGATCGCCGCGGCGACGACTTCGGGTGGCTTGACCGCGGCAGGCTCCTCGCCCGGAAAGGCGTTCTGGCGCATCCGCGTTCGCGTCGCGCCGGGGTCGACGATGTGAACCCTAAGCTTGCCAGCGTGGGCAGTTTCGTCGGCGTAGGTGGTGAGCAGATTTTCCATCGCCGCCTTCGACGCGCCGTACCCGCCCCAGAAGGCGCGCGGTTCGCTGCCGACCGAAGAGGTCAGGCCGACCACCTCGGCCTTGTCGGCGCGGCGCAGCAGCGGATCGAACGCGGCGATCAGCGCCTGCGTTGCGAAAACGTTCAATGCGAACAGCTTTGCCAGCTCCTTGGCGTCGAGATGCTCAACTGGGCTCAGCGAGCCGAGCATCGCGGCGTTGATGACCAGCATATCGAGGCTGCCCCAGCGCTCGGCCACCGCGGCGGCAAGTTTCGGGATCGACTCGCCGTCGGCGAGATCCATCGGCGCGATCGTCGCGTTGCCGCCGGTGGCATGGATCCGCTCCTCGACCGCCTCGAGCGCCTTGGCGGTGCGGGCGGTTAGGATGACATGCGCGCCGGCCGCGGCCAGCGCCTCTGCGGTGGCGGCGCCGATGCCGCGGCTGGCGCCGGTGACGAGCGCGAGCTTGCCCGCGAATGGCCGGTCAGTGTCGGTCATCACAATGTCCTAGCGGATCGCGGCGACGCGAAAGCTGTCTTCCATCGCTGCTTCCTGCGCGACGTCGCTGGCGCCCGCCGGATGGTCGGTGAGCGTGGTCGGGTAAGCCCCGGTGAAACAAGCATCGCATCGCTGCGGCGCGGCCGCGTCACGCGCCTCGCCCATGGCGTGGTAGAGGCCCTCGATGGTGATAAACGCCAGGCTGTCGGCCTGGATGAAATCGCGCATCGCGCCAATGTCCATCCGCGCCGCGAGCAGTTTCTCGCGCTCCGGTGTGTCGACGCCATAGAAACAGCTGTGCGCGGTCGGCGGGGAGGCGATGCGCATATGCACTTCCGTCGCGCCAGCGTCGCGCATCATCTGCACGATCTTCAACGAGGTCGTGCCGCGCACGATCGAATCGTCGACCAGCACGATGCGCTTGCCCTTGATCAGCGCCGAATTGGCGTTGTGCTTCATCTTGACGCCGGTGCTGCGTCCGTCAGCGCTGGGCTGGATGAAGGTGCGCCCGACGTAGTGGCTGCGGATGATGCCAAGCTCGAACGGGATCCCGCTTTCCTGGCTAAAGCCAATCGCCGCGGGGACCCCCGAATCCGGAACCGGCACGACATAATCGGCCTCGACCGGGGCCTCGCGCGACAGTTCGGCGCCGATGTTCTTGCGCACCTCATAAACCGACTTGCCCTCGGCGACGCTGTCCGGGCGGCTAAAATAGACATGCTCGAAGATGCATGGGCGCGGGCGGGCAGGCGCGAACGGGCGCAGCGACTTGATCCCCGCGCCATTGACCACGATCAGCTCGCCGGGCTCGACGTCACGAACGAACGTCGCGCCGATGACGTCGAGCGCGACCGTCTCCGAGGCGAAAATCGTCGCCTCGCCGAGCGTCCCCATCACGAGCGGCCGGATGCCGAGCGGATCGCGGCACGCGACCAGCCCGTGCGGGGTGAGGATAACCAGCGAATAGGCACCCTCGACCTGTTTCAGGGCGTCGACCAGCCGATCGACCGGCGCTTTGAACGACGATGTCGCGACGAGGTGGATGATGACCTCGGTGTCGCTGGTCGACTGGAAGATCGAGCCGCGCTGCACCAGCCGGTCGCGAAGGGCCATGGCGTTCGACAAATTGCCGTTGTGGGCGACGGCGAAGCCGCCTGTCGACAGTTCAGCGAACAGGGGCTGGACGTTGCGAAGTCCGTTCTCGCCAGTGGTTGAATAGCGGTTGTGGCCAATCGCCGCCGATCCGGCGAGCGCGTTGATGACTTCGTCCCGGTCGAAATTGCCCGCGACATGGCCCATCGCGCGGTGCGAGTGGAAATGCTTGCCGTCGTAGCTGACGATCCCCGACGCTTCCTGCCCGCGATGTTGGAGCGCGTGGAGGCCCAGCGCGACGTGCACCGCGGCCTTGTCCGCTCCCCAGATGCCGAACACGCCGCATTCCTCATGCAGCTTGTCGGCCTCGGGATCGAGAATTTCAAACGGGTTGGTCGTCAGCATGGGTGAGGCGAATCCATGGTTGGGCCGATGAAGGCGCATATAGGCGCCCGTCATCGATTTGTCGCCCAAGCGATGAAAAACATCTGCTTGCCAGCGCAAGGGCAATGGCGAAGGGAGGAGCGATGCGGCGGTTTTTCCTCCTCGCTCTCGCTTTGTCCGGATGCAAGCCCGCCGGCATCGAGCCGCAGGCGGCCGCGCTCTACCGCGGCGAAGGGCGCGACCGGCTGTGCCTTGGTCCCGACGGCGACGCCCTGCGCGCCGGCCTGATCGCTTATGGGACGGGCGACAGCAATTGCAGCCTGAGCGGCCCTGCCACGCTTGACGGCCAGGCCTTGAAAATCACCCCGCGCGGCGACCCGGAGTGCACGCTCACCGCGACCGTGGTCGGCGGGGTCGTCCGCTTCGTACCGCTACCGGCCGCTTGCGCTTATTATTGCGCGCCGGGAGTCGCGCTGGATGGCCGTTCCTTCCGCAAGGTGGAAGGCGCCGATCCGGCAGAAGCGAAGGACTTCGCGGGCGACCGTCTCTGTTGACGTTAACGGAAAGGTAAAGTAGCAAATCGAAATGCTTGCTGCCAAACCACATTATTCGATCGGTGAGCTGTGCGACGAGTTCAGCGTCACCGCACGCGCGCTTCGCTTCTACGAAGACGAGCAACTGATCGCGCCCGAGCGGCGCGGTGTTCAGCGCGTCTATACCGAACGCGACCGGGCTCGGTTGGCCTGGATCCTGCGCGGCAAACGGCTGGGTTTCAGCCTTGCCGAGATCAAAGAGTTGCTCGACCTCTACGACATCGGCGATGGCCGCCAGACCCAACGGTTGAAGACCATCGAACGCTGCCGCGACCGGATCGCCACGCTGGAACGCCAGCGCGTCGACCTCGACACGACGATCGAAGAGCTGACCAATTTCATCACGCTGCTCAACGGCTAGGCCAAGGAATTTCGACATGCCCGTCTACAACGCCCCCGTTCGCGACACGAAATATGTCCTCGACCATATCGTCGAGCTTGGCCGCTTCGATAACCTCCCCGCTTTCGCTAATGCTTCTCCCGACATTGTCGAGGCGATCCTGGGGGAAGGCGGCCGCTTCGCCGCAGAAGTGCTGGCGCCGCTCAATCGGTCCGGCGACGAGGAAGGCTGCACGCGCCACGACGATGGATCGGTGACGACGCCGAAAGGTTTCAAGGAGGCTTACCGCCGCTTCTGCGAGGGCGGCTGGACGACCCTGTCGGCGCCAGAGGAATATGGCGGCCAGGGCTTGCCGCAGGTGCTGGCCACCGCGGTCAGCGAATATGTCCTGTCGGCCAACCAGGCGTTCGAAATGTACCATGGGCTGACCGCCGGGGCGATCGCTTCGCTGCTGGTCAAGGGCACCGACGAGCAAAAGGCGCTATACGTCCCCAAGATGGTCGCCGGCACCTGGACCGGGACGATGAACCTGACCGAGCCGCACTGCGGCACCGACCTGGGGCTGATCAAGACCAAGGCCGAGCCCAATGCCGACGGCAGTTACGCTATTTCGGGCACCAAGATTTTCATCTCCTCGGGCGAGCATGACCTGGCCGAGAATATCATCCACCTGGTGCTCGCGAAAATCGCCGGCGCGCCCGACAATGTGAAAGGCATTTCGCTGTTCGTGGTGCCCAAGTTCATCGTCAATGCCGATGGCTCACTAGGCGCCCGCAATCCGGTCAGCTGCGGCTCGATCGAGCACAAGATGGGCATCCACGGCAATTCGACCTGCGTCATGAACTACGACGGCGCCAAAGGCTGGCTGGTCGGCGAGCCCGAGAAGGGGCTGGCGGCGATGTTCATCATGATGAATGCGGCGCGGCTGGGCGTCGGCCTGCAAGGCCTCGCCCAGGGCGAGGTCGCCTATCAGAACGCGGTCGCTTACGCCAAGGACCGCCGTCAGGGCCGCGCACTCAAGCCCGACGATCGCGATCCCGATGCCAAGGCCGACACTTTGTTCGTCCATCCCGACGTGCGGCGAATGCTGATGGAGGGTAAGGCGTTCAACGAGGCGGCGCGCGCGTTCGTCTTGTGGGGCGCGCTTCAGGTCGACTTGTCGCGCCAGGCGCAAACCGAGGAGGAACGCCAATCCGCCGACGACCTCATTTCGCTCCTCACCCCGGTCATCAAGGGCTATCTCACCGACCGCGGGTTCGAAGTCGCGGTCAACGCCCAGCAGGTGTTCGGCGGCCACGGTTACATCCGCGAATGGGGCATGGAGCAGTTCGTCCGCGACGCCCGCATTGCGCAAATCTATGAGGGCACCAACGGCGTCCAGGCGATGGATCTCGTCGGGCGCAAGCTGGCCAAGGACGGCGGTCGCGGCGTACGCGCCTTCTTCGACCTGGTCGGCCGCGACATCGCCGCCGCCCGCGCCGCGGGCGATCCGGCGGGTGTCGCCGCGCCGCTCGAGCAGGCACTCGGCCAGTTGCAGGGGGCGACGATGTGGCTGGCCCAGAACGGCATGGCCGATCCCAACAATGCCGGGGCCGGGGCCTACGCTTACATGCAGCTGATGGGGTTGGTCAGCCTCGGCTGGATGTGGCTCAAGATGGCCGGCGTGTCCGACCGGCTCAAGGGCCAGCCGGGCGAGGACAAGCCTTTCCATCTGGGCAAGCTGGCGACCGCCCGCTTCTTCGCGGCGCGCGAGCTCGTTGTCGCCGATGCCTTGCGGCGCAAGGTCGAGGCCGGCGCGGACAGCGTCATGGCGTTGCCGATGGAGGCTTTTTGAGCGCCTAGCGCGCGGCGAGGTCGCGCTGCTGGGAGACGTACCACGGCGTAAGCACCGACGGTGATTCGTTCTTTTTCGGCTTTGCCGCCAGCCGGGCAATGTCGAAATGCTCGGTGAACTGGACGCCGAACTTGTTTGCCTGGGCCCAGCGCACCGTTCCGACCACCGGACCAACACCAACGATGTCGATCGTCATCATTGCGCCCGGCGTCACAGAATGTTCGCACTCGACTAGCGCGCCCATCGCCGAGATATTGCGCAGGCGGATTTCGGTAATCTGCCCGTCGATCGCAGCCATCGCCCGGCGCATGAGGCGCTGGCGCGGCTCGCGAATGCATTGGAAGCCGTCGGCCTCGATTGTTACCGCTTGAGCCATTGCCCGGGCGATCTCGGCTTCCGCCGGCTTGCCGAAGATATAGCCCTGGACCTGGCTCACCCCGAGTTCACGGATCAAGGCGAGATCGTCATGCGTTTCGACGCCCTCCGCCGTGGTATCCATCCCCAGGCTCTCGGCGAGGGTGACGATGGCGCGGATGATCGCGGTATTGCGGCTTCCGGTCGAGGCAGCGCCGCGGACGAAGCTCTGGTCGATCTTGATCTTGTCGAACGGGGCCTTTTTCAGATAGCCGAGCGACGAGTAACCAGTGCCGAAATCGTCGAGCGCCAGGCGGACACCAAGCGCCTTCAACCTGGCGAACGTGTCCTCTGTGGCGTCGCTGTCGGCGAGGAACACACCCTCCGTGATCTCCAGTTCGAGCCGTTCCGCGCGGACCTTGCTTTCGGCCAGCGCGGCGCCGACGATCTCGATGATCGCCGGATCGTTAAACTGGATCGGCGACAGGTTGACGGCAATGCGCACCGTGTCAGGCCAATGCGAAGCTTCGGCCAGCGCGCTCTTGAGCACGAATTCGCCGATTCGCGCGACCATGCCGCATTCCTCGGCCAGCGGGATGAAGCGATCGGGCGACACCAGACCGCGCGTCGGATGGTTCCAGCGAACAAGCGCCTCGAAACCGCACACTTCCTCCCCGGCGGTGCGCACGATAGGTTGGTAAGCGACCCACATCTCGCCGCGGTCGAGCGCCTGGCGGAGGTCGTTCTCCAGCACTTGTCGATCCGACGCCTCGCTGTGCATCGCGGCTTCGTAGAACATGTGCTTGCCGCGTCCGGCAGCCTTTGCAGCGTAAAGCGCGAGGTCGGCATTGCGGATCAGGCTGTCGGCGCAGCTGCGCTCGGGGTCGCCGATGGCGATGCCGATCGACGCACCGATGGTCACTCGATGGCCTTCGATCATGTAGGGACGCGACAATTGCTCGATCATCGTCCGCGCCAGGCTTTCGAGCAGTCCGGTCTCGACCGCACCGGGAAGCACGGCCTTGAATTCGTCGCCGCCCAAGCGTCCGACCTGGCCATGATCGCCCATCACGGCGATCAGCCGCTGGCCGACCTGCCGCAGCAAGGCGTCGCCGATCGGGTGACCAAGCGTATCGTTGACGTTCTTGAAGCGGTCGAGGTCGATCAGGAACAGGGTACAGCCTTTACGCCGCCGCGAGGCATTGCGCAGCGCTTCGTCAAGCGTCTGGCGCATCAGCGCGCGGTTGGGCAAACCGGTCAGCGAATCGAACCGCGCGAGGCGGCTGATTTCTTGCTCCGAGCGGCGCTGTTCGGTGAGGTCGGTGCCAATCCCACGAAAACCGAGAAAGCGGCCACGTTCGTCGAAAATCGGATTGCCGGACAGCGACCAGTGAACATCTTCGGCACTGGCCGCGCGGACGACGACGTCACTAAACGGGAAACGCGCCGACAGGTGAAAGCCGAGCGTGCGCTCCTCGCGCAGCACATCCCCGCCATGCGTGTCGACCGACAGCAGGTCGGTGAACTGCCGGCCCAGGAGAGCCTCGGGCGCGCAGTGGAAGTCGTCAGCCAGCTGCTGGGAAACGTATGAGAGGGTGCCCTGGTAATTGGTTTCCCAGAACCAGCCGCGGCCGCTGTTTTCGAACTCGTTGACGAAATGCAGCGCCTTGCGTGCTTCATGGTCGAGCTTCAGCCGATCGCGCGCGGTAGCGATCATGGTGCTGGCGCTGGCGGCGCTGAAGCCGACAATGAGCAAGGCGAGAACGGCGATGCCGGCGGTGAAGGTCGGATCGTTGCTGAACAGCGCCGATCCACCGGTGCCGACGATGGCGGAGACAATCGCGAGAGGCGGGGATTCGATTGCCACCACCGCGCAGGCAGTGATCGACGTTCCGATCACCAGCGACAGCAGCGGACCTTGGCCCATCAACGGGAGCCATGACGCGACATGGCCGAAGAAGGTCATCATCGCCGCGCCCAGGCCGACCAAACTGCTCAGCGCCAATGTGACCGTGCGCGTCGAAACATCGAAGCGGTCGCGCAACCTGAGCACGCCGAACGCGGCAAGGTCGCACAGCAGGGCCAAGCCGACGGCGCCGAACAGATAGCGAGGCGAGATGCGCCCCAGTTCGCCGTGGGTATGAAACAGGACGGCGACCGCACATAGCAAATGGGCGACGCCGAGCATCAGTGGAACATGGTGGAGCTGGGCCACGCGCTGTTGCGCGATCGCCTCGTTTTCCTCGTTTTCCGGCGTGCGGACGTCGAAAAACAGCGCTTCGGCGAGCCCCTTGCTGGGCGCGTCTCGCCCACTAACTATGGATTCCGCGAATCGGCTCCGGCGCATGGTCAAACAACCCCTGGTCCAAGGGCCGGAATTAAACGGAAAGGTTTAACATAGCCGCCAACGGGCAGGGTGTGGCCGACGTTAACCCTCTTCGGGCAGGAAGTCCGCGACCGAGAGGTAACGCTCCCCAGTGTCATAGTTAAAGCCGAGAATGCGGCTGTTCGTGGGAAGCTCGGTTAACTTCTGGTTGATCGCCGCCAGCGTGGCGCCCGATGAAATGCCGACCAGCACGCCTTCCTCCCGCGCCGCCCGCCTGGCCATGTCCTTGGCATCTTCGGGCGAGACCTGGATGACCCCGTCGAGGATCGCCATGTCGAGGTTCCTGGGGATGAAGCCGGCGCCGATGCCCTGGATCGGGTGGGGAGCGGGTTCGCCGCCCGAAATCACGGCCGACAACGTCGGCTCGACCGCGAACACCTTCAGGTTCGGCCATGCCGCCTTGAGCACCCGTCCGACCCCGGTGATGTGGCCACCCGTTCCGACGCCGGTGATCAGCGCATCGAACGGCTGGTCGCGGAAATCGGCGAGGATTTCCTCGGCCGTCGTCTTTTCATGCACCTTAATATTCGCGGGATTGTCGAATTGCTGGGGCATCCATGCGTTCGCGGTTTCGGCCAGTATCTCCTCGGCCCGGGCGATGGCGCCTTTCATGCCGCTGGCGCGCGGCGTCAGGTCGAATGTCGCCCCGTATGCCAGCATCAGCCGCCGCCGCTCGACCGACATGCTGTCGGGCATCACCAGGATTAATTTGTAACCCTTGACCGCGGCGACCATCGCCAGACCGACGCCGGTGTTGCCGCTGGTCGGCTCGACGATGGTTCCACCGGGCTTCAACTTGCCGGTTTGCTCGGCATCCTCGATCATCGCCAGCGCGATGCGATCCTTGATCGATCCGCCCGGATTGGACCGCTCGGACTTGATCCATACCTCGGCCTTGTCGCCGAACAGGCGGTTAACGCGGATCGTCGGCGTATTGCCGATGGTGTCGAGGACGGTCGCGGCCTTCATCGCTCAAGTCTCCTTCGCGGGTGCGGCATCTACATTGGGCGGGTCGAAGGTGCGCGCAAGCCTGAGCTCGGGGAAAATCTTCGCCCAGGCGATGACCACCAGCACCGCGCCGATCCCGCCGCCGACCACCGCGGCGACCGGCCCGATCAAGGCCGCCAGAAAGCCGCTTTCGGCTTCGCCCAGTTCGTTCGAGGCGGAGATGAACAGCGTCGACACCGCCGACACCCGCCCGCGCATCGCGTCGGGCGTGTACAGCTGGACGAGCGATTGGCGGACGTAAACCGATAGCATGTCGGCGGCCCCAAGGATCCCCAGGCAGGCAAGGCTCAGCGGCATCGAGATCGATACGCCGAACACGATGGTCGCCCCCCCGAACAGTCCGACCGCGGTCAGCATCTTGACCCCGACATTGGATTTCAAAGGCCGATAGGCGAACCACAATGCGGTCAGCGTCGCCCCCGCCGCGGGCGCCGCGCGCAAGTGGCCGAGACCCTGCGGCCCGGCGTGGAGGATGTCGCGGGCGTAAATCGGCAGCATCGCGGTGGCGCCGCCCAACAGGACGGCGAACAGATCGAGGCTGATCGCGCCGAGCACGAAGCGATTGCGGCGGACATAGCGCAGACCTCCAATTGCCTGCTTCCACGGAGACGATTGGTCGCCGATCGAGGAGCGCGGAACCGGCGGGATGAGCATCAGTCCGGCCAGCGAAATCGCGAACAGCAGCGCGCTCGCTGCGTAGGGCGTGGCCGGGCTGACGGCGTAGAGGTAGCCGCCCAACGCCGGCCCGATCACCGTCCCGCCCTGCCAGGCGATCGACGACAGAGCGATGGCGCGCGGCAGGATCTCGCGCGGGACCAGATTGGGCGCGAGCGCGCCGAGCGCCGGCCCGGCAAACGCCCGCGCCACGCCGAGCAATGCGGCGACGGCATAAAGCGCCTCCAGGCTGCGCGAGCCTCGGTAGGCCAGCAGCGCGAGGGCCACGGCGCACAGCAGCTCGAGCGCGACCGCGCCGCGCGCCACCCACCGCCGGTCGGCGCGGTCGGCCGCCCAGCCGCCGGCCAGGCTCAAAGCGAATAACGGGACGAACTGGACCACCCCGATCATGCCGAGGCGCAGCGCGGCGTCCTTCACCCCCATCGTCCCGCGCGCGATGTCGTAGACCTGCCAGCCGATGACGATGACCATCGCCATCTGGGCTACCGTCGCGGCCAGGCGCGCGATCCAGAAGGCGCGGAACGCGGGGATCCTCAGCGGCTCGGGGATGAAGCTCATCGGCTTGCGGGTAGACAAGCGGCCAGCGCTAGGCAACGCTCGGCCCAACGGAGTCGCTCAAGCCAGCGACCTTCACGAGGGAGAGACACATGCGAAAATTGGCCCTGTTGCTGGCGGCGCCGGCGGCTCTTCTCGGGTTGAGCAGCTGCACCGTGCCGATGGCATCCACACCGGTGGCGGCGGCCCAATCGATCGCGTGGAACGCGTTCATGAACAGCTATATCGAGCAAAGCTTCCGCGCCAATCCGGGCTTCGCCGTGTCGCAGGGCCGCCACGAATATGACGGGCAGGTGATCGACCTCAGTCCCGGCGCCATCGCCTCCGAAGTGTCCCGCCTCAAGAGCGCGATCGCCGCCGCCAGCGCCTTCCCCGCCAACGGCCTGACGCCCAACGAACGGTTCGAGCGCGATTATCTGGTCGCCAATGCGCGCGGCTCGTTGTTCTGGATCAGCCCGGAGGGCGCCGACCAGTATCACACCAACCCGGCAGCCTACCTCGGCGCGATGGATCCTTCGGTCTATGTCACCGTGCCTTATGCCCCGGCCGAGGTGCGCCTGCGCGCCTACACCCGGTTCCTTCAGGGCATCCCCAAGGTCGCGGCGCAGATGCGCGCCAATTTGCGCACCCCGCTGCCGATCAGTTTCGTCGATTATGGCAAGAACGCGTTCGGCGGCTTTGCCGATTATTTCCCCGGCGACGGCCTTGCTGCGTGGAAAGGTGTTGGTACCGCGGCCGAGCAGGCAGCGCTCCGCGCGGCCACCGCCAAGGCGACCGCAGCGATGAAGACCACCGCCGCGTGGGTGGAAGGCCAACGCAAGTCCGCTGGCACCAATTTCGGCCTCGGTCGGGCCAAATTCCAGCAGATGCTGTGGGACACCGAGATGGTCTCGACCCCGCTCGATCAGCTCGAGGCAATTGGCCGGGCCGACATGGCATCGAACCAGGCGCTGCTACGCGAAGCGTGCAGCCGCTACGCCCCGGGCGCCACTATCCCCGCGTGCATGGACAAGATGAATGCCGACAAGCCCGAGGGCGGTCCGGTCGCTGGCGCCCGCGCCCAGCTGGCCGGGCTGAAGCAGTTCATCATCGACCACGACATCGTCACCATCCCCGGCCCGGAAGAGGCCAAGGTCGAGGAATCGCCGCCCTACAACCGCCAGAACAGCGCCTATATTCAGATCCCGGGGCCGTATGAAAAAGGCCTGCCGTCGGTCTATTACATCTCGCCGCCCGACCCGACCTGGACGAAGGAGGCCCAGGCCGCCTACATCCCCGGGAAGTCGGACCTGCTGTTCACCTCGGTCCACGAAGTGTGGCCCGGCCACTTCCTCAATTTCCTCCACTCCAACCGTTCGCCATTCCTGTTCGGGCGGATCTTCGTCGGCTACGCTTATGCCGAGGGCTGGGCGCATTACAGCGAGGAGATGATGCGCGTCGCCGGGGTCGGCGGCGGCACCGACGAGGTGATGATCGGCCAATTGTCGAACGCACTACTGCGCAACTGCCGCTTCCTGAGCGCGATCGGCATGCATTCGGGGACGATGACCCAGGCCCAAAGCTATCGCATGTTCCGCGAGCAATGTTTCCAGGACGAGGGCAACGCCAAGCAGCAAGCGGCGCGCGGCACCTATGATCCCGCCTACCTCAATTACACCATGGGCAAGCTGATGATCCGCAAGCTGCGCGACGACTGGACCGCGACGCGGGGAGGGAGATCCGGATGGAAGGCGTTCCACGACCAGTTCCTCAGCTATGGCGGCCCGCCAATCCCGCTGGTCCGCAAACAGATGATGGGCGGGGCGGCAAAAGCGGTCTTTTAGTTCTTGCTTTGTTCTGTTAAGCGGAGTGCATGGCCAAGGCGAAGAAACTCTATGTGTGCCAGGCGTGCGGGACTTCGAGCCATCGCTGGCAGGGGCAGTGCGACGATTGCGCCGAGTGGAACACATTGGTCGAGGAAGTGCCGGCTGCGGCCAATGTGTTCGCCCAGCGCCACGATTTGCAGGGCGGCGGCCGGGCGATCCAGTTGGTCGGGCTCGACGCCGAGACGGCGCTGCCCGGGCGCATCCCGAGCGGCCTCGCCGAATTCGACCGCGCGATCGGCGGCGGCATCGTGCCGGGCTCGGCGATGCTGGTCGGCGGCGATCCCGGCATCGGCAAGTCGACATTGCTGCTGCAGGTCGCGGCCCGCATCGCCGAGACCGGGCGCGGCGTCATCTATGTCTCGGGCGAGGAAGCGGCCGACCAGGTCCGCCTGCGCGCGCTCCGCCTCGGTCTTGGCCGCTCCCCCGTGCGGCTCGCCGCCGCCACCTCGGTGCGCGATATCCTGACCACGCTCGGCAGCGGCGAACCGCCGGCGTTGCTGGTGATCGATTCGATCCAGACCATGCACAGCGACCTGATCGACGGCGCGCCGGGCACGGTCAGCCAGGTGCGTGCTTCGGCGCAGGAATTGATCCGCTATGCCAAGCAGACCGGCACCGCGGTGGTCCTTGTGGGCCATGTTACCAAGGACGGCAGTATCGCCGGACCGCGCGTGCTCGAACATATGGTCGACGCGGTGCTGGGGTTCGAAGGCGACCGCAGCCATCAGTACCGCATCCTCCGCGCCGCCAAGAACCGCTACGGCGGGACCGACGAAATCGGCGTGTTCGCGATGGACGGCAGCGGCCTCGTCGAAGTGCCCAACCCGTCGGCCTTGTTCCTCACCCAGCGCGGCGCGGCGGTCAGCGGCACCAGCGTGTTCCCGGCGATCGAGGGGACGCGGCCTTTGCTACTCGAAATCCAGGCATTGACCGTGCGGCTGGCGAGCGGCGCGACGCCGCGGCGATCGGCGGTCGGCTGGGATTCGGGGCGGCTGGCGATGATCCTCGCGGTGCTCGAGGCGCGCTGCAATTTGAGCTTTGCCACCGCCGAGGTCTATCTCAACGTCGCCGGCGGTTATCGCTTGAGCGATCCCGGCGCCGACATGGCGGTCGCCGCCGCTCTGGTTTCGGCGCTGTCCGAGCGGCCGGTGCCCGAGGGCTGCGTGGTGATGGGCGAGATCGCTTTGTCGGGCGAAGTCCGCCCGATCGCCCACGCCGGGCTCAGGCTCAAAGAGGCCGCCAAACTCGGCTTCGAGCGCGGCTGGGTGCCCGCCGGCACGACCGGCCCCGACGGCCTGCCGCTGGCCCGCTTCGATCATCTGCGGCAGCTGGTCGATCAGATCCTCGGCCGTTAGGGCTTTCATCGCCGCGCCGCTGGCGCTAGCCGGAGCGGCATGACTCCGCTCGACATCTTCGTCCTGCTCCTGCTCGGCGGCGGCGCCTTGGTCGGCTTCGCGCGCGGCTTCGCGCAGGAGGTGCTGGCGCTGATGGCGTGGATCGCCGGCATCGCCGCGGTCAAGCTGTTCCACGACCCGCTGCAGGCCAAGCTGCTGGCCGTCGCCGGGTCCGACGCCTCGGCCTCGATGCTTGCCTTCGCGCTTCTGTTCCTGCCGACGTTCATCGCCCTGCGCCTGTTCGGCCGCGCCGTCGGCAACCGCGCGCGGCGATCGGTGCTCGGCCCGGTCGATCGCTTCCTCGGCGGCGGGTTCGGCATGGTCAAGGGCCTGATCGGCGCGATCCTGGTGTTCCTGGTGGCCAATTACGCCACCGACATCGTCTATGGCCCGGACGCCGCGCGGCCCGCCTGGATGACCCGCTCGCGCACCTTCCCGTTGCTCAACGCCAGCAGCCGCGCGGTCGTCGGCTGGGTCGAGGTTCACCGCCCTCGGCCGCTGCCCGCATGATCCGCCTGTACGACACGCTCGCCCGGGAGAAGCGCGACTTCGTCCCCGCCGACCCGACGCGCATCACCATGTATGTGTGCGGCCCGACGGTCTATGGCCGAGCCCATATCGGCAATGCCCGCCCGGCGGTGGTGTTCGACACGCTCGCCCGCCTGATCCGCCACCATTATGGCGCCGACAGCCTGACCTACGCCCGCAACGTAACCGATGTTGACGACAAGATCATCGCCTCGGCGGCGGCGGAAGGCGTCGACCCGTCGGTCATCGCCGAGCGGTTCGAGCGTTTCTACCTCGACGACATGGGCGCGCTCGGCGTTGCCCCGCCCGACATCGCGCCGCACGCGACCCAGGACATTGCGCCGATGGTCAAGATGATCGCCGAGCTGGTTGCCAGCGGCAACGCCTATGCCGCCGAAGGGCATGTGCTGTTTTCGGTCGCCTCGGATCCCGGTTACGGCAGCTTCAGCCGCCGCGACCGCGAGGCGATGATCGCCGGCGCGCGGGTCGAAGTTGCGCCCTACAAGCGCGATCCGGCCGATTTCGTGCTGTGGAAGCCGAGCGACCCCGGGGTCATCGGCTGGGACAGCCCGTGGGGCAGGGGCCGCCCGGGCTGGCACATTGAATGCTCGGCGATGATCGCCAAGCACCTGGGCGAGACGATCGACATCCACGGCGGCGGCCTGGACCTCATCTTCCCCCACCACGAGAATGAAGTCGCCCAGAGCCGCTGCGCCCACGGCGGCGCCCCGCTGGCGCGCTACTGGGTCCACAACGGCTTCGTCGACATGGGCGCGGAGAAGATGTCGAAGAGCCTCGGCAATGTCATCACGCCCGAGGAATTGCTGGCTCAGGGTCACAAGGGCGAGGTGCTTCGGCTGGCGTTGCTTAGTTCGCACTACCGTCAACCACTGCCATGGACCGAGAATCTTATTGGTCAGGCGCAGCGGACATTGGACCGTTTGAGGGGGGGCTATCGTAGATGGCTCACTTCCCAAACAAAGTTGCCATTGCCGAAGTTTGTCGCTGATGAGCTTTTTGTGGAGCGCCTTTCAGACGATCTGAATACGCCAGATGCTCTGTCCGTGCTCTCAGGCCTCGCTAAAGAAGACCGATGGGAGTTAGTCGTTGGATCCGCTGATTTACTAGGACTTGCTGATTACATCGTGGCGAACCCCAAAGTGGTGGGAACTTTTGCCGGAAAATCAGTCGAGGAATGGGTAGAGAAGCGCACCGCCGCCAAGGCCGCGCGCGACTTCGCAACCGCCGACCGAATCCGCGACGAATTGAAGGCGGAGGGCATCCTGCTTGAGGACGGGCCGTCGGGGACGACGTGGCGGCGGAGCTAATCCCTGCTATTTGTCGTGCCAGCAAAGGCTGGCATCCATGTCCCCGGGATTTCCCCGACTACATGGCCTTGCTCGCCGACATGGACCCCAGCCTTCGCTGGGGTGACGGATAATGGGAATGACCGAGCCGCTCTACACCCGCGACATCCTGCGCCTCGCCGCGTCGATCCCGCATCTGGCGCGGTTCGATGAGGTCAACGGGCCGGAGCTGCGTTCGCCGACTTGCGGGGCGCGGATGCGGGTAGCGGTGACGCTCGACGGCGAGGGGCGGGTGGCGTCGCTGATCCAGGCGGTCGAGGCCTGCGCGTTCGGGCAGGCCGCCGCCGCGCTGGTTGGTGCCAATGCCATTGGCCGCAACGTCGCTGAAGTCCGCGAAGCGCTATCCGCGACGACACACTGGCTCACCGGCACCGACGAGGCGGAACCCTGGCCCGGCTTCGCCGCGCTCGCGCCGGCGCGCCACCGCAAGGGCCGCCACGGCGCCATATTGCTGCCGCTGCGCGCGCTGCTTGCCGCCATCGAGGCGCAACGATGAGCGCCGCCGCCGAAACCGCGCGCGCTGCCACCGCCTTGCTTGAAGGCGGGGCGGTGATGCTCGGCGCGGCCTTGCTGTTCGTCATCCTGTTCCGCCGCCTCGGGCTCGGCGCCACCTTGGGTTATATTGTCGGCGGGGTGGTCATCGGGCCGCACGGGCTCGGCCTGTTTAACGATCCCGCCCAGCTCGCCAGTTTCACCGAACTCGGCATCGCACTGCTGCTGTTCATCGTCGGGCTGGAACTCAATCCGGCGCGGCTGTGGCGGATGCGGAAAGACATTTTCGGGCTTGGCCTGGCGCAGGTGTTGCTGTGCGGGCTGGCGCTGGCTTTGTTCCTCCACTTCGCGCTCGACATCAGCGTCGAGGCGGCGTTGGCGATCGGGTTGCCGCTCGGCCTGTCGTCGACCGCGCAGGTGCTGCCGATGCTGCGTTCGTCGGGCGATTTGAACAGCCGCTATGGCGAGCGCGCCTTCTCGATCCTGCTGTTCCAGGACCTGTCGATCGTGCCGATGATCACGCTGGTCGCGGCGATGTCGCGGGTGCCGGGCGGGGCGGGCAAGAGCGGGCTGCTGCTTGCCGGGACGACGGTTGCGGCGATCATCGCTTTGGTGCTGGTCGGGCGGCTGCTGCTCAATCCGCTGTTCAAGCTGGTCGGCCGCCTGGGCGAGCGCGAATTGTTCGTCACCGCCGGCCTGTTCACCGTCGTCGCCGCGGCGGCGCTGATGCACAGCCTTGGGCTGTCGGTCGCCTTGGGCGCGTTCGTTGCCGGGGTGATGCTCGCCGAATCGCCCTATCGGCACGAGCTGGAAAGCGACGTCGAGCCGTTCCGCTCGATCCTGCTCGGCCTGTTCTTCCTCACCGTCGGGATGCTGCTCGACCTCCATTTGATCCTCGCCCGGCCGCTGCTGGTGCTCGGCCTCGCCGCGGCGGTGATCGCCATCAAGGGCATCATCATCTCCCTGCTGGCGCGACTGTTCGGCAAGAGCTGGTGGCTCAGCGTCAAATTGTCGCTGTTGCTTAGCCAGGCCGGCGAGTTCGGCTTCGTCCTGTTCGCGCAGGCGGCGGCGGCGGCACTCATCCTGCCCGAAGCGGCGTCGCTGTTCGGCGCGGTGGTGACGTTGTCGATGGTCACCACGCCGTTCCTGATGCGCGTGATCGACTGGCTCGAGGCGCATTACGAGACGCCTCGAGCGCGGCCGGCGGGGCCGGACGGAACCGCCGAGGGGAGCGTGATAGTGGTCGGCTATGGCCGGTTCGGGCAGACCGTGGCGCAGATGCTGATGGCGAAACGGGTGCCGCTGACGCTGATCGATCTGAAGCCGCAGCAGATCGAGCTGGCCGACGAGTTCGGTACCAAGGTTTTTTACGGCGACGGGACGCGGATCGACCTGCTGCGTATCGCCGGGGCCGAACAGGCGCGCGCGATCCTGTTCTGCAACGACGGCGAGGCGCTGACCCGTGAGGCGGTGCAGCGGGTGCTCGAGGCTTTCCCCCACGCCAGCGTCATGGCCCGGGTGTTCGACCGGCGGCAGCTGATCGCGCTCGACGGCCTCGACCTTGCCCACGCCCAGCGCGAATTGTTCGAAAGCGCGGTGACGATGGGCCGGGCGGCGCTCAAGGTGGCCGGGGTCGAGGCGCAGGAAGTCGACCGGGTCGAAAGCGAATACCGCCTGCGCGATTGCGAACGGCTCGAGCGCCAGGCCGTTGCCGGCGACCTCCACGCCGGCGCCGACCGGATGTTCGCCGCCGACCGCGCCTTGGGCGACGATCGCGAAGAAGACACGGTCGGCTAGGCGCTGGCGAGAAAGGCGGCGAGCGGCTCGGCCGGCACGCCCGCCTGGACGAACGCCTGGCCAATGCCGCGGGCCAGGATCAGTGTGATGCCGACCCGGTCGTTCTTCTTGTCGCGCGCCAGATGCGGCATCAGCCGAGCGCCGCGGCCTTCCAGCCCGATCTCGGCGAGGGTGACGGGCAGGCCCGATCTGGACAGCAATGCGCCGAGCCGCGCGGCTTCGGCCGGCTCGCAATGGCCGAGGCGGGCGGAGAAGCGCAGCGCGAGGACCATGCCGGCAGCCACGGCTTCGCCATGAAACACCGCGCCCAGGCCGCGCTCGGCCTCGATCGCGTGGGCGAAGCTGTGGCCGAAATTAAGCAACGCGCGCTGGCCCGCACGGTCGGTGACGTCGCCGGCGACGATCCGGGTCTTGGCGGCGATGCAATGGCTGATCGCCTCGCCAAGCCGGTCGAGGTGCCCGGCGAGCAGCGCGCCGGCATTGGCCTCGCACCAGGCGAAGAAAGCGGGGTCGTCGATCACGCCATATTTGATTACCTCGGCCAGCCCGGCGCGCAGCTGGCGCGGGTCGAGCGTTACGAGCATCGCAGGGTCGGCGATGACCATCGCCGGTGGATGAAAAGTGCCGACAAGATTTTTCTGCCCGGCGAAATCGATCGCGGTCTTGCCGCCGATCGCGCTGTCGGCCTGGGCGAGCAGGGTGGTCGGGATGTGGACGATCGGGCAGCCGCGCTTGAACAGCGCCGCGGCCAGGCCGGCAAGGTCGCCGACCGAACCGCCGCCGAGCGCGATGATCGGGGTCGAACGGTCGGGATTGAGCGCCGCCAGCCGTTCGAGCAGGTCGCCAAGCACCGCCCAATCCTTGGCCGTCTCGCCGCGGGGGACGATCAGCGGGCGGACGTCGAATCGGTCGCGCAAACCCCCGCCGTGGAGTCCGAAGACATATTCGTCGCTGATGAGCGGCAGCGGTCGCCCGTCGGCAAGCTCTGCCAGTTGATCGAGGCCGACCGCCAACGGCCCGACCATTATGCGCGGCGTCACCTGGAGAGCCATTGGTCAAGCTTGGCGAGGATGGCATCGACCACATCGCCATGGCCTCCGCCGCCGCCGCTGGCAATGTGGATGTGAGCCTCGGCGTAGGATTGCTGGCGCTCCTCGGCGAGCCGTTGCAGCGTCGCCGCGCGGTCACCGCCGCGCAGCTGGGGCCGGGTATCGCGGCGACCGGTGCGCTCTGCCAGCACCGCGACCGGCGCGTCGAGCCAGATGGTGATGGCGCGTTCGTTGAGCAGCTTGCGGGTCGACGGATCGACATAGGCACCGCCGCCGGTCGCGATGACGCGCACGTCCCCTTCGATCAGCCGGGCGACGAGCCGCCGCTCGCCGTCGCGAAAATCATCTTCGCCAAAGCGTTCGAATACTTCCGCCGCCGAAGCTCCCCCCGCGGCATCCTCGATCGCGGTGTCGCTATCGACGAATGGCAGGCCGAGCCGCTTGGCAAGCCGGCGGCCGATGGTCGACTTGCCGACGCCCATCAGCCCGACGAGGACGACTGGACGATCAAGGCGGGGCGTCAGATTTTGCACAAGGCAGGGCTATACATAAGGCGGCAAGGTCGGGCAAAAGCCGTTCCTCATTCCCTGGAACGGAGCCCGCATGCCCAAAGGCATTGTCATAGTCGTCATCCTCCTCATGCTCCTGATCGGCGGGGCGATCTTCCTCGGTGGCCGGGTCAAGGAGCAGCCGACCCATACGATCGAGGTCAATGTGGCCGGCAATGCCGCGGCGCATTAACCGCCCGTCGAGCCGCAGCCTGGCGCTCAGCGGCCTGGCGCTGCTGGCGGCGCTGCCAGCGCTGGCGCAGGAGCGCCCCGAATCGATTCTGCCGCCGGGATTTGGCGAACCGACGGCGCCGCAGCAAGCCCCGGGAACCAGCCCCGTAGCATCGACGGCCACTCCGGCGCCCGACACGTCACCGGCGGAGAGCGCCGTGATTGCGACCAGCAGCCTGTCGCCATCGGAGCTTTCGGTGAGCAGCGCGTCGGTGGCGCCGCCGCCCGAATTTCCGTCGAGCGTCCGCCGCGATCCGCAGCGGGCGGGAGTCCTCAACCCGGAGGGAATGGGACTGGGCGCCCGGCCATGGGGTGGGGCGAGCGGGAAATTCCTGTCGATCCTGATGCGGCGGATGGACACCCCGCTGGTTTCTCGTTGGGCCCATATCCTCCTTCGCAACGCGTTGCTGGTCGAAGGACCCGCGCCGGGCGATGTCGACCCGGCCGACTGGGCCGGCGAGCGCAGCTGGCTGCTGCTGCGGATGGGCGAATCCACGGCTGCGCGGCTGATGGTTTCTTCTTTAGATACAATTAGTTACACGCCGAAAATGGTGCAGATCGCGGCGCAGGTGGCGTTGGCCAACAGCGACCCGTCGGGACTGTGCGCGCTCGAGGACCGGCTCGACGAGGTCGAAGCGCGCATCGTGCCCTTGGTCAAGGCGATGTGCGCATCGATGTCGGGCGAGGCCGAGCGGGCCGCGGCGGACATCGAATCGGCCCGCCGGCGCGGCTCGATCGGCGGAATCGACCTGTCGCTCGCCGACAAGGTCGTCGGCGCGGGGGCCGATACGGCGCGCGCGGTGACGATCGAGTGGGATCCGGTCCAGCGGCTCAATGCGTGGCGCTATGGCCTGGCCAGCGCGACCGGCATGATGCCGCCGGCCCGGCTGGTGACGGCGGCGACGCCGCCCCTGCGGGCGTGGATGGCGCAGGCCGCGGTCTATGCTCCGTTGCAGAAACTGGAGGTGGCCCGCACGGCCGCGGCCCTGGGGGTGTTGTCATCGGACGCCTATGTCGACCTATACGGCGCCGCGTTCGACGCGACCGACCCGGATGAGCTTGGCGGATCCGACGCCTGGAAGCTTCGTCAGGCCTATGTCGGCAAGGATATCGACAGCCGCCTGGCGGCGATGCGCGCGTTGTGGGGGGCGGGCAGCGGGAAGGGCCCGGACCGGCTGGCAGCGCACGTCCTGACGGCGCGCGCGGCGACGTTGGTGGCGCCCGACAAGGCGCTGGAAAACGACGCACCCGATCTGATCGCATCAATGCTCGCCGCCGGTTTCGACGAGGCGGCGGCGCGCTGGGCGCCGGTGATTTCGAAAATGGGCAATGACGCCGCCGACAAATGCTGGGCGATGCTGGCACTGGGCGCGCCGACGGGGCGCGGAATCGATCTGCGCGCCAGCCGGATCGAGGCGTTCGCTGGACACGACCAGAGCGTCGGGAAAAAGCGCACCGCGCTGCTCGTCGCGGGCCTCGCCGGACTCGGCCGGATCGACGCGCAGGCGGCAGGGCAGCTCAACCAGCGCTATACGCTGGGCCTGGGCGGGACGACCCGGTGGACCGAGCTGATCGATGGCGCCACCCGGCGGCGGCAGGCGGGAACGGCGACGATCCTCGCCGCCAGTGGGCTGCAAGGGCGGGACTTCAGCGGCGTGCCGGCGCTTTACCAGTTCCACGCAATCAACGCGCTGAACCGGGTCGGACTCGATTTCATGGCCCGGATGATCGCCGCCGAGGCGCTGGCGCGGACATAAGGTGCAGCCCGCCGACCGCGCCCTCGTCGACCGCTTCCTCGACATGATGGCGGCGGAATTGGGCGCGTCGCCCAATACAATCACCGCCTACCGCAGCGATCTTGGCGCTACCGCGGCCGACCTTGGCGGGCTTGAGAAAGCGACGCCGGACGATCTGGGCAAGCTGGGCGAGCAATGGGCTGCGCTGGCGCCATCGACGGTGGCGAGGCGAGCCGCGGCGCTGCGGCGGTTCTTCGGCTTTCTGCTCGACGAGGGCTTTCGCGCCGACGATCCGTCGGCGTCGCTGCCACGCCCGCGCCTCCAGCGGCCGTTGCCGAAGATCCTCGAGACCGACGAGATCGAGACGATGTTCCGCGAGGTCGAGGCCCGCGCCACCTCGGGGCAGCCGATCGCGCTGCGCAACCTCGCGCTGCTCGAATTGCTCTATGGATCGGGGCTGCGCGCGACCGAGCTGGTCGCCTTGCCGCGCCGCGCGGTGCGGGCGGGACAGCCGTTCCTGATGCTCAAAGGCAAGGGCGACAAGGAGCGGCTGGTGCCGGTATCATCGCGCGCCCAAGCCGCGGTCGCGGGCTGGATATCGGCGGCGCCATCGGACTCCCCATGGCTGTTCCCCAGCGGCCGGGGTCATTTGTCGCGCATGCGGCTGTACCAGCTGGTGCGGGACATGGCGGCGCTGGGCGGCATTCCGCCCGAGCGCGTCAGCCCGCACGTCCTGCGCCATGCCTTCGCGACCCATTTGCTGGCCGGGGGCGCCGACTTGCGCGTGCTCCAGGCGCTGCTGGGCCATGCCGACATCGCCACGACGCAAATCTATACCCATGTCGATTCCGCGCGGTTGATCGCTTTGGTCAACGCCCGCCATCCGCTGGCCGACCGCGATCGTTGAGGAGGCCTGAGGTCGTTGACGCCGCGCGCGCCGCGCCCTACCTCGCGCGGCCAGATGCTTACCTACCTCGACTTTGAAAAACCGATCGCCGAACTCGACACGCGCATCGCCGCGCTGCGCGAGACCGCGGACGCGGGCGAGATCAATATCGACGCCGAAGTGTCGCGGCTGGAGGCCAAATCGGACAAGCTGCTGCGCGAGGCCTATGCCAAGCTGACGCCGTGGCAAAAGACCCAGGTCGCCAGGCATCCCGAACGGCCGCATTTCAAGGATTATGTCGCCGGCCTGGCCGAAGATTTCCTGCCGTTGGCGGGGGACCGGGCATTCGCCGACGATCCCGCGATCATCGGCGGGCTGGCGCGGATCGACGGGCGGCGGGTGATGCTGATCGGTCATGAAAAGGGCGACGATACCGCCAGCAGGCTCAAGCATAATTTCGGCATGGCCAAGCCGGAAGGGTACCGAAAGGCGATCCGGCTGATGCAATTGGCCGACCGCTTTGGCGTGCCGGTGGTGACGTTGGTCGATACGCCGGGCGCCTTTCCCGGCGTCCAGGCCGAGGAGCGCGGCCAGGCCGAAGCGATCGCGCGATCGACCGAACAATGCCTGGCGCTGAAAGTGCCGTTGATCGCCGCGGTGGTCGGTGAAGGCGGATCCGGGGGCGCGGTGGCGCTGGCCGCGGCGAACCGGGTCCTGATGTTCGAACATGCGGTCTATTCGGTGATTTCGCCAGAAGGCTGCGCGTCGATCCTGTGGCGCACCGCCGACAAAGCCGCCGATGCCGCGGAAGCGATGAAGATCACCGCCGCCGACCTCAACGCGCTGGGGGTGGTCGACCGGGTCGTCGCGGAGCCGACTGGCGGCGCGCATCGCGACCCGGCCGGGGCGATCGCCTTGCTCAAGGCGGCCGTGATCGAGGAGCTAGACGGCTGTTCCCGTCTGTCGCCCGACGCGCTCCTCGCCCAGCGCCGCGCCAAATTCCTGGCCATCGGCTGACCGGCAGCAAGCTGGCTGGCCGACAACGGCCCATTCAGGCACGGTTGCGGAACAATCGCTACTAATCCGCCGTTCTTGGGGCGTTCCTTGCCCTTTTGCACCAACGGAGATGCGATCATGCGCACCCCAGTTTTCCTGCTTTCCGCCACCGCGCTCATCAGCGCGAGCATGCTTCAGGCGCAGTCCACGGTCCGCTATCTCAACCCGCGCGACGTCGCCGAAGCGGCCAAGCAGCATGCCGACGTCGTCGCCGAGTTCGGTGGAGCCGAGACCGGCCCGCGCGCTGCTTATGTCGAAACGGTCGGGCGCAAGGTCGCGGCCTATTCGGGGACAGCCAACGCGGGCCAGGTCTTCCATTTCACGACGTTGAACTCGGCAGTCGAGAATGCGTTCGCTGTGCCTGGTGGCTATGTTTACATCACCCGTCAGCTGATGGGCCTGATGAACGACGAGGCGGAGCTGGCGTTCGTCGTCGGCCATGAGACCGGACATATCGCCGCCAACCATGCCCAGCAGCGCAAATCCGCCGCGACCCGCAACTCGATCCTCGGCGTACTCGGACAAGTGTTGGGAGCCGTGGTCGGTGGCGGCTTCGGCAATTTGATCGCCCAGGGCGCGCAATATTCGTCGCAGCTGTCGACGCTCAAATTCTCACGCGACCAGGAATATCAGGCCGACACACTTGGTATTCGCTACATCACCTCGGCCGGATACGACCCGATGGGCAGCGTCGGCATGCTGGCCGCGCTGACTCGCGCCACCGCGCTGGAAAGCCGGGTGCAGGGCCGCGACAGCCGCTCGACGCCGGAATGGGCGTCGACCCATCCGCTTAGTGCCAACCGGGTCCAGCAGGCCAGCGCGCTCGCCCGGCAAACCGGCCGAGCCGGGACCGGCCTGCACAATCGCGACGTCTTTTTGTCGCACCTCAACGGCGTCTTCGTCGACGACGATCCCGCGCAGGGCGTGATCGACGGCCGCACCTTCACCCATCCCCTTCTCAAGCTGCAATTTTCGGTGCCGACCGGCTATCTGATGTCGAACGGGTCGCAATCGGTGACCATCGCCGGGTCCGGCGGGCAGGCGCAGTTCAGCGGCGGCCGTTTCGACGGCGACATGCCGGCCTATGTCCAGCGGGTGCTGTACCAATTGACCGAGGGCAAGACCCAGGTCCAGCTGGCGCCGCTGCAGCGGACCACCGTCAACGGCATCCCGGCGAGCTACACCTATGGTCAGGCCAATACGTCATCGGGGCCGGTCGATGTCGGCATCTTCGTCTATCAGTGGGACGCCAACACGGCCTATCACTTCGTCACCCTGACCAAGGGCGGCGCCGGGCTGACCCCGTTCGGGCCGATGTTCGATTCGGTCCGCCGCATCACGCCGGCGGAGGCGGCGGCGATCAAGCCGCGGGTGATCAATATCGTCACCCTGCAGCGCGGCGACACGTGGCAGAAACTGGCGAGCCGGATGGCCTATCGCGATTACCAGCTGGAGCGATTCCTGTCGCTCAACGGGCTGAGCGCGGCGAGCCCGGTCGTGCCGGGGCAGAAGGTCAAGCTGGTAGTCTACGGAACGCGGCGCGCCTGACGCTGCACCGCGCGGGACTCCCGGCAGGCGCCGTCAATTGTTGACGACGGCGTCCTTGACCTTCGTCCACATGCCGTTGGAGCCGCCGCCGAGCTGCCCGAGGGCGCCGACCATCGCGACCACGATCAGCGCGCAGATGAGTCCATATTCGATCGCTGTCGCGCCTTTCTGGGAGGCGAGAAGCATGCGCATTTTCAATCGGACAGCGAGCACGCCACCCTCCTCTGGTCCTGGTCCACAAAACGCAGAATTGCAGATTGAAGTTAACAACTGTTGCAACGCGACCGGTTAACGCCGGCGCCATTCAGTCACGGCCAGGCGGCGACCAGGCGATGAAGTGGAGGGTTTCCACCGTCTCGGCCGCCTTGCCGGCGTCGGCGCCGCGCAGGAATGCCGCGCGCAGCCGTGCCTGCCACGCGCGACCGGGACCGATGCGGCTCCGTTGGGTCAGCAGGTTGGGCACGCCGATCGCGCGCAGGTCCGCGACCAGGCGGTCGAGCGACGCATAGCGGATCGTGGTCCGCTCGACATCGATCACCGGCATCGTGAGGCCGGCACTGGCGAGCAGACCGGCCAGCGAAGAGGCATCGATCCGCGGGTGCGCGCGGGGAGCGATAACCGTGCCATCGGCGGCCAACAGCGCGCGGCGCAGGAGCGGGAAACTGTTGCCGCCGATGAGGGCGCCGAGCATCGGCGCATCGGGCTTGAGCGAAGCGGCCAGGCGGCGGAGCGCGAGCGGCAGGTCGTTGACAGTGTCCAGCGTGCCGCAGGCGATGACCGCGTCGAACCGGTCGCGGGGATAGGCGATACGGTCTTCGTCCTCGCCGGCAGCAGGCTCGACCACGGTCACGCGGGCGCCGCCGGCGGCCAGCCGGACGGGCCAGGCGGGATCGAGCGCGCCAACCAGCAGGATGTCGCGCCTGGGGCGGTCGATCCCGGCGAGGCGGTCGAGTAGATCGTCGAACGCCGTCTGCAGCAGGAACGGATCGGCGAGGCGCAAGCCGCGCTGGCGGGCGAGGCGGCGCGCCTGGCGGTCGAAGAGGTCGGCGGTCACGGCGCCGCTTGTGCGGCGGCCGGGGCTGCGCGACAAGGGGGCGTGACGTCGATCGCACTGCACGCCGGGCGCATCGGGCGCGCCCTGCTCGATTTCGCGCTGCCGCCGCGCTGCGCGGCCTGCCGCACGATCGTCGACGAGGTCGATATCTTCTGCGTCGCCTGCTGGAGCGAGGTCGCGTTCCTGAGCGGCGGCTGCGTGACCTGCGGACTGCCGCTGGCCGCGACCGACGCCGACCAGTGCGCCGTCTGCCTGGCCGCGCCGCCGCGGATCGACCGGACCAGGGCGGCGGTCGCTTATGGCCCGATCGCGCGACAGCTTGCGCTCAGGCTGAAATACGGCCGCAAGGTCGCGGTCGCGCGAACGATGGCGCGCTACATGGCCGGCCTTGCCGGGGGCTGGGCGGAGCGGCCCCTGATCGTGCCCGTCCCGCTTCACAGGCGACGGCTGTGGTGGCGGGGGTTCAACCAGGCGGCGCTGATCGCCGCTCAACTGGCCAAGCGCTGGCCGGCAGATCTCGACCAGCATGCGATCGTCCGCACGAAATCGACCCAGTCGCTCAAGGGCCTCGGGCATGACCAGCGCCGGCGCGCGCTGCGCGGCGCCTTTGCCGTCTCCGACAAGGCGGCAATCCAGGGCCGCACGGTGGTTCTGATCGACGACGTGCTAGCCAGCGGCGCGACCAGCGAAGCATGCGCCCGGGTGCTTCGGCGGGCAGGCGCGGCGCGGGTCGAACTGGTGTGCTGGGCGAGGGTGGTTCGCCCTGCCCGCCTGATGCGTTAGTGAGGCTGCAATCGACGAGTCGGAGTGGCCAATGGCGAGCATCGAAATTTACACCAAGGCGAGCTGCGGCTTCTGCCGGCGCGCCAAGATGCTGCTGGAGATGAAAAAGGCCGACTACGCCGAACTGCCGATCGAGGGCGATGCGGCCAAGCGCGGCGAGATGATCGCCCGGGCCGGCGGGCGAACGACCGTGCCGCAGATCTTCATCGCCGGCCGTCACGTCGGCGGCTGCGACGAACTGATGGCGCTCGAGCAGCAGGGCAAGCTCGACGCGCTGCTCGCCGCCCCCCGGCCCGGCTCGGGACAGGCGTGACCAAGGCGCGGATCGCCCTTTATCAGGCGACCACGGGCATCGACCCCGCGGCCAATGCCGACGCCCTGGCCAAGGCGATCGACCAGGCCGCGGCCGGCGGCGCGGCGATGCTGTTCACGCCGGAAATGTCGGGGATGGTCGATCGCGATCGCGAGCGGATGGCGGGCAAGGTCCGCACCGAGGCCGACGATGCGGTGCTGGCGCGGGTGCGCGCGGCGGCGCGAGCGGCGGGGATCTGGGTGCAGCTGGGCTCGCTGGCGCTGCGCGGTGAGACGAGCGAGCGGCTGGTCAACCGCGGGTTCGTCATCGACGATCAAGGTGAGGTGCAGGCGCGCTACGACAAGATCCATCTGTTCGACGTCGACCTGCCGACCGGTGAAAGCTGGCGCGAATCCGCGTCCTACGAACCGGGGCGCGAAGCGGTGGTGGTGCGCGATACGCCGGTCGGCGTGCTCGGCCTGACGATTTGCTACGACCTGCGTTTCCCCGCCTTGTTCGAACGGCTGTCCGAAGCCGGGGCCGAGGTGATCTCGGTGCCCGCCGCCTTCACCGTCCCGACCGGCAAGGCGCATTGGCACTTGCTGCTCAGGGCGCGCGCGGTCGAGGCGGGGCTGTTCACCGTCGCCGCGGCGCAGGGCGGGCGGCATGAGGACGGGCGCGAGACCTATGGTCACAGCCTGGTCGTCGACCCGTGGGGCGAGGTGCTGCTCGACATGGGCGGCGCCAACGGCTTGGTCGGGTTCGCCGATATCGACCTCGACCGTATCGCCGAGGTCCGCTCGCGCCTCCCCGTCATCGCCCACCGCCGGGCGATTGCGCCGCCGGCGAATTGATTCGGCGGCGCCGCTTGCCTAGGAGGCCCGACAAGGCTCCGTAGCTCAGCAGGATAGAGCAACGGTTTCCTAAACCGCAGGTCGGGGGTTCGAGTCCCTCCGGGGCCACCAGATTTATCGAGGGATATCAATGACTTCGAGCAAGGACATCATGATCCCCGACGAGGTCGCCGAGGCGGTCAGAACACTCATCGCCTGGGCCGGCGACGACCCCGACCGCGAAGGTCTGAGCGACACCCCCAACCGGGTCGCGCGGGCGTGGAAGGAATATGCCAAGGGCTATCAGGAAGACCCCGCGCTGCACCTCACCCGGACGTTCGAGGAGGTCGGCGGCTATGACGAGATCGTGCTGCTCAAGGACATCCCGTTCCAGTCGCACTGCGAGCATCACCTCGCCCCGATCATCGGCAAGGCGGCGATCGCCTACCTTCCGGGCGAACGGGTGGTCGGCATCTCCAAGCTGGCCAGGGTGCTGCACGGATTTGCCCGGCGGCTGCAGGTGCAGGAACGGCTGACCGCCCAAGTCGCCGACTGCATCTGGGACGCGCTCCAGCCCAAGGGCGTCGCGGTGGTCATCGAGGCCTCCCACGCCTGCATGTCGGCGCGCGGGGTCAACACGCCGGGCGTGATGATGACCACCAGCCGCATGATGGGCGTGTTCCGCGAGGATGAGCGGTCGCGGAAAGAGGTGCTGGCGCTGATGGGGTATTGAATACCGACCTAGCCGGCGATGCGGGAGGTCCAGTCGGCGAAGCCGATCCAGCCCTGGGTTGCGCCGAGGGGATGGCGCAGCAGGACAATTGCAATGTTGATCGCTAGGCCGATAATCCACGCGGGGTGGACGCGGCCGGTCGTGCGCTTGTCGTGAATGATGCCGGCGACGACGATCAGTTGCAGCAGTAGCCCGGTGACGATCACCGGCATGGCCGGCGGGGGCGGGAACAGGCCCGGCCGAGCGCCAGGTCCGCCACCGGTGGCGAGGACGAAGCCGATCCGCGCCGCCGCCGCGCCGATCAGATTGACTGTGCCGAGAATCATCAATCGCTTGTGCCAGTCGGGGCGATGGACGTTGGCGATCGCCGCGGCGGTGAAGCCGGCGAACGCCGCCATCGCGCTCAGCGGGACGACGAGGAAACTGCGCGAAGCGTCGCCGAACCCCTGGGCGAGCTCGAACTTGAGCGAAGTGATGGCGACCGTTACGCCGACCACGATCACTAGTGTCGCCAGCGAAATGCCGAACAAGCCCCAGTCGCGGTGTTTGCGGATGCGACCGTTGGACACCAGCCAAGCCTGGCTGACAAGGAACAGGATCCACAGGGTAGCGAGCGCACCGTGGAGATGCAGCAACGGCGGGCCTTTGAAGGTACGGGCCGGAAGCTGCAGCCAGTAGGTCGGCATGAAGCCGCCGATGGCGACCACCGCGCAGGCGATCGTCAGCCACAGGAAGATGCAGCTGCGGTCCACTCCGGTGCGAACTGCTTTGGTGGCCATGACGTTTCTCCCCGAAGCAAGTGCTTGCCGATTTCGCGGTTGGTGAAAAGCCAGAAAGTCGCGCGTTCTGCAAGCCAGCCTCGACGCGACGGGTGGATTTCGATTAGGCAGCGACATGGAGGGCGCGCGCCATGACCAAATTCCGCAACCCGTTCACCGACCACCCGCGGTCGCTCGGGATGGGTTGGGTTTCGCATGGGGTGGGGGCCGTCGCGATCGGGGGGCGGATGATGGTCGCGGGGGCGGCGTGCGTCGTCCATGCGCTGGTGCCGGCGTTGTTCAGCGACACTGCCGGCAAAACCGTGGTGGCGCTGTCCGAGCAGATGAAGCGGCGCAAGGCCGACGCGACGGGCGAATGGCCTGATTATGAGATTTAGGGTGTCCCTCGACTTCGCTCGGGATGATCGGAGTAGGGGCGAGGGGTGCCCCTAGGCCCCTTGACCATTGACGTCGCCATCGTCGGGGGCGGGTTTTCGGGGACGATGCTGGCGGCGCAGCTGGCGCGGCGCGGGGTTTCGTCGGTCATCGTCGAAAAAGCTGGTCGAGTGGGGCGCGGCACCGCTTTTTCGACGCTCGAGCCGCGCCATTTGCTCAACGTTCCCGCAAGCGCAATGAGCGCCTGGCCCGACCGGCCCGGCGATTTCGTGGCGTGGCTGGAGGCGAATGCGGGCGAGGACGCGGTCGGGGCCGACGGGTTTGCCCAGCGGCGGCACTTTGGCGCCTATCTTGGGGCCATCCTCGACCAGGCCATCGCCAGCGGGCTGGTACACGTGATCGACGGCGAGGCGGTGACGGCGCGCCCGTCGGCAGGCCCGGGGCAGGACCCCGACGGCGGCGGCTGGCGGGTGACGCTGCGCGATGGCGCGGCGGTCGTGGCGAAAGGGCTGGCGCTGGCCAACGGCAACCAGCCGCCCGACGCGCTGCGCCTGCCCGGCGCCGAGGATGACAATAGGGTGGTGAGCGACCCGTGGAGCGCGGCGGGCGCGGCGCGGATCGCGCAGGCGGCGCGCGACCAGTCGGCGGTGCTGATCGTCGGCACCGGGCTGACCATGATGGACGTCGTGCTGAGCCTCGACGCGGCCGGACACACGGGACAGGTGACCGCGGTGTCGCGGCGCGGATTGCTCCACCAGGCGCATGCCGAGGTGGCGGCCGAAGAGGTTGCGGCCGGCGACGTGCCGGCGGGGCTGCTGCCGCTGTGGCGGTGGCTGCGGCGGCGGGTCGCGGGCGGCGACGACTGGCGCGCCGTGATCGATTCGCTGCGGCCGATGAGCGGGGCGCTGTGGCGCGGGCTCAGCGTTGCCGAGCAGAAACGGTTCATGCGCCACGCGCGGCCGTGGTGGGACGTCCGCCGCCACCGCATCGCACCGGCGGTGGCGCAGACGATCGCGCGGCGGCAGGCCGAGGGGCGGCTGGAGATCATCGCCGGGCGGATCGAGCGGGCCGAGGCGGACGCGGCGGGCATCGCGGTGACGATCGCCCGGCGCCACGGCGGCGAGGCGGTGCGCACCGTCGGGCTGGTGGTCAATTCGACCGGGCCGCTGCACGCGCTGGCGCGGACCAGGGATCCGCTGCTGCGGCAGATGCTCGACGACGGGCTGGTCGCGCCCGACCCGCTGGGGATCGGCATCGCCTGCGGCGAGGGCGACGCGGCGGTCGGCAGCACGCGGCTGTGGGTGCTGGGGGCGCTGACCAAGGCGCGGCGGTGGGAGATCATCGCCGTGCCCGACATCAGCGGGCAGGCAGAATCCGTGGCCGAGGATGCGGCGGCAGCGTTCGGCTAACGCCTACCCGCCGACGTACCATTTGACGCGGAAGAAATAGAGCGACCGCATGGGCTGGCCGGCGCGGTCGCGGGCAGGCAGGAATTTGGCGTGCCCGGCGACCTGGCAGGTGCGCGCGTCGAGGCTGTCGGTGCCGCTCTTCTCGATCGTCTCGCAACCCGCCACGGCGCCGCTTGGGTCGATCGTCAGCATCGCCAGCGGTTGCCCGCCGCGGTCGTGCATCAGCGCTTCGTACGGATAGTCGTTCGAGTTGAACAGGTTGAGCAAGGGCGTCCTGGGCACGGCCGGGGTGGCGAGGCGGCGCTGCTCCGCGATCGGCATGCCGAGCTGCGCGGCCAGCGCCTCATTGCACTGGCGCAGCACCGACAAGGCGCCGGTCATCGCCGGCACCGCGAAATTCACGTTGATCAGCCTGCCGCCGCGCAAGCCCAGCCGGCCGCTGGCGGCGGCCGCGGCGAGGGTCGCCCGGTCGGTGTAAACCGAGGTGATGCGCATCGCCGCCGATCGCGGCTCGAAGCTGTAGCTCCACGACCGCTTGCCCGGGCCGGCGCCGGTATCGATTGCGACGTTTCCGTCGGCATAGTCCTGACGGCGCGGGGCATCGACGACGATGACGGTGGCGTCCTGGCCGAGGGGAGAGGTGCGGATGCCGAGCGTCAGCGGGCGGCCGGCGACGCTATAGTCGCGCGACAGGACGCACATCCGGTTTTCGCCCTTCATCACCCATTGGCCGGTGGGTCGCGCCGGGGCAGGGAACGGCGCGGCACTCTGCGCCGGAAGCGCGGCCGCCTGAAGCAAGGCCGAGGCCGCGATGAGCAAGGACGAATGACGCATGAGCACCCCCTTTGTCAGCGCGAACAGAGTGACTCAGAATCGGCCGTCCGGCAAGAGCGAACCGCGGAATGGCACTGGGAGTGAACCAAACGGGTAAAAATAGCTTGACATCGTTGCGCTCATTCGGTACAACTTGAGAACAGTCAGAAATTGCCAGCAATTGTTCGGGCCACCCGCGCGCCACGGGCCGCGCCTTGGCGACCTCAGTGTGCAGACCTCATCCTACGGCACGCCGATCCCGCGAATTTATGGACGGATGCGGGTCGCCGGCAGCGTTGTCTGGGCGACCGACCTCAAGGAACAGGAGAGCGTCCAGGGCGGTGGCAAGAGCGGACCGGAAGTCGTCACTTATGCTTATTCGGCGAGCTTCGCGGTGGCGCTGTCGTCGCGGCGAACGGCACGGGTCGGGCGGATCTGGGCCGACGGCAAATTGCTGCGCGGCGTGGCGGGCGACTTCAAGGTGGCCTGCACCTTTCGCTTTCATCCGGGCAGCGAGGACCAGCCGGTCGATCCCCTGATCGCCGGCATCGAAGGCCTCGCCAGCACCACGGCGTTTCGCGGATTGGCGCTGGCTGTGTTCGAGGATCTGGCCCTGGTCGATTACGGCAATCGCATTCCCTTGATCACGTTCGAGCTCATCGCTGACGATGCGGCGACGAGTGTGTCGGCGATTCTGGGCGATGTCTCGCGCGGGCTGATCGCAGGCACGGCGAGCGCGGATGCGATCATCGGCTTCGCAGCGTATGGCGCGGATCGTCGCGCGGCGATCGAGGAATTGGTGAGCCTGTGGGGGATCGCCCTCCGAGACACCGGAGGGACACTCGCCATCGCCGACCCCGGTTCGGCGCTTTCGCTGTCGTCGGGCCGCGAGCGCGGCTGCCGGATCGACGGCGATCATGACCCGGCCGAGCAGCGCAGCCAGGAGCCGACGAGAGCGCTCCCGGCCAGCCTGACGCTGAATTATTACGAACCGGGACGCGACTATCAGGCCGGGCAGATGCGCGCCCTGATCGCCGGGGGTGGCCGCACGCGGTGGCGGATCGATTGCCCCGCGGTTCTCGAAGCGAGCGAGGCCAAGCGGCTGGCCAACGAGGCGATGGCAAGGAAGTGGGCGGCACGGGACCGCATGACGATCAAGCTTCAGCCGGCGTTCCTGGCTTTGATGCCGGGCGACCACGTCGAAGTCGGCGGAACGTCGGGCCGCTGGAGCATCGACGCGGTGACGATCGATGGTCTGGTCGTGGCGGCTGATCTCAGGCGGACCATGATCGCCGGCCCGTCGATCGTCGCCGACGCGGGCAGGGCAATCGGCGAAATCGACCTTGCAATCGGCACGACCGACCTGGCCCTGTTCTATTTCCCCGATCCCGCGTTGACCGGCGCCGGGGCACTGACGCTGATGGTTGTGGGATCAGCGACGGGGGGCTTCCGGCCGGTGCCTGTAAGCATCAGCATGAACGGACAGGCTCACTCGTCCGTCACCCTGACTCGCCGGGCCGTTTTGGGCCGCGCGGTGACGGCATTGGCCAACGCGTCCTGCCAACTCCTCGACATCGCCGGATCGGTGGAGATCGCGCTCACGGCCACCAGCCAAGTCCTGTTCAATGCCGACGACGATGCGTTGGCGATGGGGGCCAATTTGGCGCTGCTCGGCGATGAGTTGATCCAGTTCGCCCGGGCGGAGGCAATTGCTGGCGGACGCTGGCGGTTGACGCGCTTGCTCCGCGGGCGGCGGGGAACCGAATGGGCGACGGCCGTTCATGCGGCGGGCGAACGTTTCTGGCTGGTCGACCGCGCGACGATGGCCGCCGTGACGCTCGACCCCGGCATGATCGGAGCGAGCGCTGGCGCCGCGGCCCATGGCATCGCCGACGACCGCCTGGCCCCGCCGAGCGCTTCCCTGACGATCGCCGGCGAAGCGCTGCGGCCACTGGCGCCCGCGCACGTCGACGCCGCCCCGACAAGCGGCGGGGGATTGGCGACCAGATGGGTTCCACGGTCGCGCGATGGCTTTTCCTGGATCGACGGCGTCGGCGATGGGCCGTTGGATGGCCGAACGTTCGAAGTCAGCCTGACCGGGTCCGGCGGCCAGTGGGCCGGAACAACCGCGGACGCGTCGATGGCGGTTGGCGGGGCGGTCGTCGCCTCCCTCGGCGTCGGGGAAATCACGGTCGCGGTCGTCGAACTCGGACCGTCCGGTCGGTCGCGCGCGGCCGAACGCACCATCATCGTCACCTGAGGAAAGATCATGGACACAACCGAACGCCTTGACCTCCCGCTACTCGCCGCGGGTCAGATGCAGAAGGAAGCTTGGCACAACGAAGCGTTGGCGCTGATCGACCTGATGCTGAACGGCGTCATCGAAGGGGCGGTAACGGCGGCACCGCCGGCAAGCCCGCTGGCCGGAAGCTTGTACCTGGTCGGCACCGGTGCGACCTCGGCCTGGGCCGGCCGCGACGGGCAACTCGCCGGATGGCTCCCCTCCGGCTGGCGGTTCATCGTCCCGCCGGAAGGCCTGCGCCTGACCGAACGCGCCACCGGTTTCGAATGGCGCCGGCTGGCGACGGGTTGGTGGATTGGCCAGGTCAAAGCCAACCAGCTTGTCATCGGCAGCCAGCAAGTCGTCGGAGCGCGGGGGGCAGCGGTGGCCAATCCATCAGGCGGATCGACGATCGACGCCGAAGCGCGGGCTTGTCTTCAGGCACTTCTTTCGGCCGTAAGAACTCACGGCCTCATTGAAACTTAAATAGTCCAAAGTTTACAGTGACTTAAAAGAATTGCCGCGAGAACTTGCGGCATTTCGGCAACAGAGTGGGTAATTCCCTAGCTTGCGCCGCAACCGGCGCTCTCATAATGTGTTCTCGCAGTTCTAATAGAGAATGCATGTGAAAGGGGATTCTTATGCGCAAGCTGTCCATTGCGGTGGCGCTGGCTTCGACCGCGCTAGCGACTCCGGCGGTCGCTCGCGACAAGTCGTGGTATGCCGGTCTCGAAGGCGGCGTCATGCTCGTCCAAGACGGTTCGTTCGACTATCGCTTCGATAACGGCCAAACCGTCGTCGACGTACCAAATGCCATCCATATCGACCATAATCTGGGCTATGACGTCGATGTCATCGGCGGTTACGACTTTGGCATGTTCCGCGCCGAAGTCGAGCTGGGATGGAAGCATGCCTCGATCGACAAGGGCCGTTTGAGCCCCGAGTTCCTCGCCAACGTGACTCCGCAATACGAGAGCGGGACCAACATTCCTTACACGGTGGAAATTGGCGGCAACGTCAAGGTCCTCTCGGCGATGGCCAACGTCATGCTCGACTTCGGTGACGACGGCGGCTGGAACGGCTTCGTTGGCGGCGGCCTCGGTATCGCCGACGTCAAGACCAAGGTTCGCACCAACTTCATCGTCAATCCGGCCTACTCGGGCGGCGCGAGCTATGTCGATTATTACGACAACAGCTTCTCCGACAGCGACACGGGCTTCGCCTGGCAAATCATTGCTGGCCTGCGCAAGTCGATCAGCCAGAACCTCGACATCGGCCTGAAGTATCGCTTCTTCAACGTTCCGAAGCTCTCGCTGCGGGATGAAGTCGGCGGGACTTACCGGGGCATGTTCCGGTCGCACTCGCTGATGGCGAGCCTGATCTACAACTTCGCGCCTCCGCCGCCGCCGCCGCCGCCGCCGCCGCCCCCGCCGCCTCCGCCGCCTCCCGCGACGCAGACGTGCCCGGACGGTTCGGTCATCCTGGCGACCGAAGCCTGCCCGGCGCCCGCGCCGGTCGCGGTTGGTCCGTTCATCGTGTTCTTTGACTGGGACAAGTCGGATATCACGCCGGAAGCGGCCGCGATCCTCGACAATGCCGCGGCTGCTTATGCGCAGACCGGCCATGCCCAGGTCATGCTCGCCGGTCACGCCGATCGGTCGGGTTCGGACAGCTACAACGTCGGTCTGTCGCAGCGCCGTGCTGACGCGGTCCGCGCTTACCTGGCCGGTCGTGGCGTGCCCGACGGCTCGATGACCACCTCGGCGTTCGGTGAGAGCAAGCCTCTCGTTCAGACCGAAGACGGTGTGCGCGAGCCGCAGAACCGTCGCGTCGAAATCACCTTCGGTCCGGGTTCGGGCCAGTAAGGCGAACACCGGCGGCCTCGGCCGCCGGGTTCGACACGAAAAAGAGCGGCCCGCCGGAGCAATCCGGCGGGCCGTTTTTTAGTGTGCGGCGGAGATGGCCTGGTCGCTACTTCTTGTCCGAGTCCCAGCCGCGCACGGTCACCTTGGCGTAGTTGAGGCTGAGGCTGTCCATCGGCCGGTCGCCGCCCGACGAGCAGCTGGTGACCTGCACGTCCTTGAGCTCGTAGCGGCCGGCGGAATTGTGCAGCACGGCGTCGGGGAAAGCGGCGCCGACCTTGCAGTCGAGCCACGGGAACTTGACCTTGACGCGGACGCTGCCGCGATCAAGCGGCCCTGCCGCGCCGCGTGCCGCATTGCCTCGGACGGGAGCGATGGAGTCGTCGCGGTGCAATCCGCTTATGGCGCCGAACTTGGCGGCGTTGCTCTTGCTGCTGTTGAGGTTGACCCCGACCGCCTGGGTCGCGCCCCACGACCAGGACAGGATCTCGAGCGGCTTGCCTTTGGTGCTGCCGTCGGCCGACTTCGATTTGATGTCGTCGAGCCTCAGATAATAGTTCGACGAAGCGGCCACAGCAGGCGCGGCCACCGCCGCCGCGACAAGCGCGCACATCGTGGTTCTGGTGATCGGGCGCATGGCGTCCTCCGTTAGAGAAGGCTGATTAGCGGAGGCGAATATACGCCTGTGCGGAGGGTTTCGCCAGATCGGCGGTGGGGCGGGTTCTGGGGAGGTCGCAGGAAATTTGTGCACTGTCACCGTAATCCGTGCACTGTCACCGTAATCCGCCGTAATCCGTAATCCGATGCCGACTGCAAGCCGGTGCATGCGATCGAGTATCAGGGCGGCGGGCACTACAAGGGCGCCTACGCCACCGCCGCGCGCGACGCGGTCAAGAAGGAAGCGCTGCGGCGGGCCGGGATTGGTTATGTCGAGGTGGTCGCCGGCGACACGCCCGCGGAGCTTAGGCGGGTAGTGGAGAGATTAGTTGGCAAGCCTCCGCACTTATGAATTTTCAATTGCGACGCTATCCGATCGGCTCGAGAATCTTTTTCCCCGCCTCGTCGGTCCGCTCGTCGACGATGTCCTTGTCCCAATCGTCATACCCCAAGACCTCAATGCTCCTTGGATAGTCCGAAACGCGCTTTTTGAGGTACTTCTCCTTCTTGGCATCGAACTCCAAATTACTCGCGGAAGAGTTCTTTCCTCGGCTCAGCAGGACTAGATTCCCAACGCTGTGGACGAAGCTGATGAGATCATCCGCGCCTTCCTTGTCGACCCAGTCGCTATCGTCAGCGGGATTCTGCGGAAATACGTGCTCAATCGATCGCGCTGAAAACTGATGGACCCGATCAATCTCAGAGCTCACCAATTCGAGCCTAAGAAGCACGTATTTGGCGTAGGCCTTCCCGTACATAATAGGAGCGGTGACGACCTCGACAATCACGTCCTCATCATAGTCGACCAGATCGATTGCCGCTTGGGGCGTCTTTGACGCTTCGATAAGAGCGAGAAGTTTGGCATACTCGGAATCGGGACTCCGGTTCACTGAGTCCTTGCACCTTTGAAAGGTCTAAGGTTCCCCCTTCCGTAACGACAATCTGGTGGTAGATGTCGTGATCCTTAACGGTAAGTCGTATTTTCTCTGGAATTGAGTCTACTTCATTCTCTTCCTGCACAATCTTCTCGTGCAGACCCTTCGAGAATTTTTCATCTTCAATCAGGTCTCGCAGGCAGGCGAGAAGGATCATTAGGGACGTGAATCGTTGTTGTCCGTCGACTATATCAAAGTCGGACGGCTCACCGGTTTTTTGTAGGACAGCTGTACCGAGAAAATACTCTTGCGTTGCATCGGCACCCAAGAGGTCGTCCATCAGGTCTTCGAAGTGTTCTTCGTCCCAAGAAAAAGGTCTCTGGTAAAAGGGGACTGAAAGAAAGTTTGCCTTGTGGAGGATGTCCTTCACTGCAAGCGTTTTTACTTCCAGATCCTTCATTGTAGTTCCCCTTGAGGTCAGCTACGTCGCCGCTGGCTGCCGTTGTTGCATAGCCATGAACTTTACGCTCTTGCTATCAAATTTGGTGGGCAAATTGGCTTAGGTTTATGTGGCTTATTTCGCCGCCAGCAGATCCGGCTCATCCGCAAACGCGCGCTTGGCTCGCTTGCGGGGCTTCGGGACCAGCACGGGCTCTGAAGTGACGGGCGACTTCGCCAGCGTTTCCCGCAGATACTGCCCCGTGAAGCTCTTCGGCTCCGCCGCCACCTTCTCCGGTGTCCCCTCCGCGACAATCTCCCCGCCGTTGACGCCGCCGCCTGGCCCCAGGTCGAGCACCCAGTCGGCGGTTTTGATGACATCCAGATTATGTTCGATGACGACCACGGTGTTGCCTTGCTCGACCAAAGCATGGAGCACCTCCAGCAGCTTGCGCACGTCCTCGAAGTGAAGGCCGGTGGTGGGTTCGTCGAGGATGTAGAGGGTCTGCCCGGTCGCGCGGCGCGACAATTCCTTGCTGAGCTTGACCCGCTGGGCTTCGCCGCCGCTCAGCGTGGTCGCCTGCTGCCCGACCTTGATGTAGCCGAGGCCGACTTCGGCGAGCATCGCCATCTTGTCGCGGATGCCCGGGACCGCCTTGAAGAATTCGACCGCATCTTCGACCGTCATGTCGAGCACGTCGGCGATGCTGCGGCCCTTGAACTTCACCTCCAAAGTCTCGCGATTGTAGCGCTGGCCGTGGCACACGTCGCAGGTGACGTAGACGTCGGGGAGGAAGTGCATCTCGATCTTGAGCAGGCCGTCGCCGGTGCACGCCTCGCAGCGGCCGCCCTTGACGTTGAAGGAGAAGCGGCCGGGCTTGTAGCCGCGCGCCTGGCTTTCGGGGAGGCCGGCGAACCAGTCGCGGATCTGGGTGAAGGCGCCGGTGTAGGTGGCGGGATTGGAGCGCGGGGTG
>JANLQS010000163.1:0-1948 GCA_031367995.1 Sphingomonas sp. | reverse complement strand
CGAGGGCGTCGACCGTGGAGTCGAGCGCGTCGTCGTCGACGCATTTCCAGATCAACCCCCAGTCGGCGGCTTTCTCGGCGGAGAGCGGATCGCCGGTCAGCGCCAGGCCGAGTGCACGGGCCTGGCCGACCAGGCGGGGAAGGTGCCAGCTGCCGCCGCTGTCCGGGATCAGGCCGAGCGCGGCAAAGCTCTGGATGAACTTGGCCGATTTGGCGGCGACGACGAGGTCGCAGGCCAAGGCGATATTGGCGCCGGCGCCGGCGGCGACGCCGTTGACCCGGGCGATGACCGGCTGCGGCATGGCGGCGACGCGGCGGATCAGCGGGTTCCAGCTGGCCTCGACCGTGTCGCCGAGGTCGATCGCTTCGCCGGACGCGACATCGCGGTCGTTGAGATCCTGCCCGGCGCAAAAGCCGCGGCCGGCGCCGGTGATGATGATCACGCGCGCGGCGGCGGCCGCGTCGAGCGCCTCGGCCAGCTCGCCATGCATCTGGCGCGTGAAACTGTTGAGCCGGTCGGGCCGGTTGAGCGTGATACGGGCGATGCGATCGTCCACACTGAACTGGATGGTGTCGTAGGTCATGGCAATTTTCCTGACCGTCACCCTGAACGTGTTTCAGGGTCCATGCTGGCAATGGGCACTGCCCTTCACGAAAATGGATGCTGAAACAAGTTCAGCATGACGCAAGGCGGTGCATCCGTTGGACGGGCGCTTCCGTATCCTTTGGCACGCACCCAGCAACAGGGTCCGTCAAAAGGAGAAAATCGATGTCGTTCAAGAAATCCCTGCTGGTGATGGCTGCTGCGATCACCGTCGCCGCCGTGCCGGCCACCGCGCACAACCCGATGGTTGGCGGCGCGGCCATGTATTCGACCAAGAACATCGTTCAGAACGCGGTCAATTCGAAGGACCACACGACGTTGGTCGCCGCGGTCAAGGCCGCCGGGCTGGTCGACACCTTGTCGTCGAAGGGGCCGTTCACCGTGTTCGCGCCGACCAACGCCGCTTTCGCCAAGCTCCCCGCCGGGACGGTCGAGACGCTGGTCAAGCCCGAGAACAAGGCGATGCTGACCAAGATACTGACCTACCATGTGGTCGCCGGACGGATCACCGCGGGGCAGATTACCAGCATGGCGATGCGCCATCGCGGCACCGCGACGTTAAAGACGGTGCAGGGCGAATCCCTGCGCTTCCGCAAGGCCGGCAAGGGCTGGCAGGTGATCGACGCCAAGGGTGGCCGCGCCAACATAACCATCGCCAACGTCATGCAGTCGAACGGCGTTATCCACGTCATCGACAGCGTTTTGATGCCGTAACCGAAGGCGAGCAGGGCGGAGGTTTCCCCTGTCCTCCGCTTGCTTGCCCGGGCTGCGCGCGCGCCGAATTCCTTCCGGCGCGCGCGCAGTTTCTTGTTGGACTCATTGGGGGCCGAAAGCGGACGCTTGCCGCCAGGCTTAATCGGCGTTGTCGAATTTCCTGACCTCGACTTTGCTTTCGTCGAAATCGTCAAGCAAGCGTGCGTTGATGCCCATCTTGCCGAAATCTTCCCCGAGCGTCTCCCAGTGGGTGCCGCAGCCGCAGATGGGGCAATGGTGAATGCCGATCATGCGATCACCCCAGACGTAAGCTGTCGTCTCGCCCGAAATGCGCACCTGCTCCGGCGGAAAATAGGCAACGCGCCAGGCGAGCCGGCGACACAGCGAGCAGTTACAGTCCGCGACCCACGTGGGATTGTGCGGCAGCTCAATCCGCACGTTGCCGCAGTGACAGCTTCCCTGAACGCCCATGTCGGCTTGTAATGGCGCTTTGGGCGTGTCCGCAATGGGTCGAAGGCGGGCATTCGCCTTCCGCCGTTTGAAGCGGGCGGCGGGACGCGCTACATCGGGTTGCATGTACACCACCGAGCTATCGAAGACCGTCACCGCCATCGAGGCGCCCGAGGACCCC
>JANLQS010000129.1:0-4492 GCA_031367995.1 Sphingomonas sp. | reverse complement strand
AGGCGAGGAAGGCGGCGACGAGCTGGCCGAACTGGCCGCCAAGATCCGCAAGACCCGCCTCAGCAAGGAAGCCCGCATCCGCGCCACGGCCGAGCTGAAAAAGCTCAAGGCGATGGCGCCGATGTCGGCCGAGGCGACGGTTGCGCGCAATTATCTCGATATCCTGCTCGGCCTGCCGTGGGGCAAGAAGAGCCGCCTCAAGCGCGACATCGCCGAGGCTCAGGCGGTGCTCGACGAGGACCATTACGGGCTGGAAAAGGTCAAGGACCGGATCGTCGAATATCTCGCCGTCCAGGCCCGCACCAACCGCCTCAAGGGGCCGATCCTGTGCCTCGTCGGCCCGCCCGGCGTCGGCAAGACCTCATTGGGCCGCTCGATCGCCCGCGCCACCGGCCGCGAGTTTGCGCGGCAATCTTTGGGCGGTGTGCGCGATGAAGCCGAAATTCGCGGTCACCGCCGGACCTACATCGGCAGCCTTCCGGGCAAGATCATCGCCAATCTGAAAAAGGCGGGGACGTCGAACCCGCTGTTCCTGCTCGACGAGATCGACAAGTTGGGCCAGGACTTCCGCGGCGACCCGGCCTCGGCGCTGCTGGAAGTGCTCGACCCGGAGCAGAATTCCAGGTTCCAGGACCATTATCTCGAGCTCGATTACGACCTCAGCGACGTGATGTTCGTCACCACTGCCAACTCGCTCGACATGCCCCAGGCATTGCTCGACCGGTTGGAGGTCATCCGGCTGGAGGGCTACACCGAGGACGAAAAGGTCGAGATCGCCCGCGGTCACCTGATCCCCAAGCAGATGGAGGCACACGGCCTCAAGCCGGAGGAGCTCAATTTCGCCGACGACGGGCTGCGCTCGATCATCCGCCATTACACGCGCGAAGCCGGCGTCCGCACGCTAGAGCGCGAGCTGGCCAAGGTCGCGCGCAAGGCGCTTCGCCGGATCCTCGAAGGCAAGGTCGAGCAGGTCGAGCTCAACGACGCCAACGTCAACGACTTCCTCGGCGTCAAGCGCTTCCGCTATGGCGTCGGCGAGGAAGAGGATCAGATCGGCGCCGTCACCGGCCTCGCCTGGACCGAGGTCGGCGGCGAATTGCTGACGATCGAGGCGGTCACCGTGCCGGGCAAGGGCCAGGTCAAGACCACCGGCAAGCTGGGCGAGGTGATGCAGGAATCGATCCAGGCGGCGATGAGCTTCGTCAAGGCGCGCTCGCCGACCTACGGGGTCAAGCCGACCATCTTCACGCGCAAGGACATCCACGTCCATCTGCCCGAGGGCGCTGTGCCCAAGGACGGGCCGTCGGCCGGCGTCGGCATGGTCACCGCGATGATTTCGACCCTCACCGGCATCCCCGTCAGGCGCGACGTGGCGATGACCGGCGAAGTCACGCTGCGTGGCCGGGTGCTGCCGATCGGCGGCCTCAAGGAGAAATTACTGGCGGCGCTGCGCGGCGGCATCACGACGGTGTTCATCCCGGCCGAGAATGAGAAGGACCTGGTCGAAATTCCGCAGTCGGTGCGCGACGCGCTGGAAATCATTCCGGTCGCTCATGTCGACGAAGTGTTGAGCCGCGCGCTGACCCAGCCGATGCAGGCGATCGACTGGAACGACGCGGATGATTCGGCGACCGATCCGCTGGCGCATCCCGCTGCGGGACCCGACGGACCCGCCGTTCGGCATTGAAGGCTTTGACTCGGGGGCCGAGTCTTGCCTTAACTGCGCGCGTTCCATGGCCCGAGTCTGGATCGCCCTTTCCGGGAGTTTGAGTCGATATGAACAAGCAGGAACTCATCGGTCATGTCGCCGATCGCGCCGGCCTTTCCCGCAACGATGCCAGTCGCGCGGTTGAAACGATGCTCGACATCGTCACCAGCGCATTGAAGCGCGGCGACGAGGTGCGGCTGGTCGGGTTCGGGAATTTCTCGGTCACCCGGCGCAAGGCCTCGACCGGGCGCAACCCGCGCACTGGCGAGCCGATGCAGATCAAAGCGTCGTCGCAGCCCAAGTTCCGCCCCGGGAAAATCCTCAAGGACGCGGTGCAATAAGGTCACCCAGCTGGCGGCGGCGCCCGCCCCGGCTGGACACCCCCGACGCGCTCGCTTAAGGGCGCTCGACCGTCGGCATGGGCGCGTAGCTCAGTGGTAGAGCACACCCTTCACACGGGTGGGGTCGCAGGTTCAATCCCTGCCGCGCCCACCATGCCCGGGGCATGAAAAAGGCCGCGAACCCAGCCCGGGCCGCGGCCTTTTTCACGGCGCCAAGACTTGGCCTACAGCAGATAGCCCGGCTGGAAGCTCGCCACGCGGCGGATTTCGGCCCAGTCGTCGAAGAATATCTGGCGGCCTTCGCGGTGGATCAGCCCCTGCTTTTCGAGGTCGGCGAACACCCGGTTGACGTTGACCGAGGTCTGGCCGGTGATGTCGGCGATCTGCTGCTGGGTGAACGGGTTGAGCATCGAATCCTTGGGCACGTCGGTACCCGACCGCTGCGCCGTCTCGCACAGCAGGTGGGCGACCCGCGCGGTCGAATCCCGCCGCCCGCAATTTACCAGCCATTCATAGCCGATCGAATTGTGCCGCTGGATCAGCTTCCAGAAGAAGCGCGCCATATCCGGATTCCGTTCGACCAGCGCGTCGAAGTCGTCGGCCTTGCCGATCATCACTTCGCTGCGGACGATCGCCTGGATGCCATATTCGGCGTCGCCCTCCCGCGGGAGGATGCCGTCGCCGGGAAAGCGCAGCGCGACGATCTGCCGGCGGCCCGAGCCATCGGCCTTGAATTTGCTGAGCAGCCCCGACCGCACGAACATGACTTCGTTGCGCGGGACGCCGGGTTCGCGAAAGGGTCGCCTGGGTTCGACTGCGACCGTCTTGTGCGGCATGGCCTCAAGCAGCTTGGCGAGCTTGGGATCAAGTCCAGCCTTGATCAACGTCTCACCAAGCGCGACTTCTTCGCCAGAACCGGTCCGAGCGATCCGACTCACATTTAATCCTTTCGTCTCGTCCCCAGGATGCTCCTCGGGCGCGAATTTCGCAACGTTTAACAATCTGTGTGAAGGTTTCCGCCAAATACCGCCGGCAAATACGCAATGCCTATCACTTGGCTGGGGCGATGCCCGACTTGGACGCCGAGCGCAACCTCACGACGCGCCGAGCGTCGCAATTCATTCACGGCCGGCCGTTGCCTATGCGTTTGAACGGGCTTGGCATTTTTGTCATCGCCGGCCGCCGTCGTGGGTCACACTGCCCCCTCGGCGGCGGCTTTGCTTGCCATATCGGCGAGGCCCGAATAAGGAGCGCGCGCGCCCTTTTGCGGTGCATTGTGGCGATCGTAGCTCAGTTGGTTAGAGCATCGGTTTGTGGTACCGAGGGTCGCGGGTTCAAGCCCCGTCGATCGCCCCATTTCCCGGTTTTATTGTGAGTGGCGGCGCTGATGAACACCCCTTGGGACTATGTCGATTTCGACGCGCATGAAGCCGTTCATGTCATCACCGACGCGGCCAGCGGCCTGCGCGCAATCATCGCCATGCACTCGACGCACCTCGGCCCGGCAGCGGGCGGCACACGCTTCTGGCACTATGCCGACGATGCCGAGGCGCTGACCGATGTCCTGCGCCTGTCGCGCGGGATGAGCTACAAAAATGCCATGGCCGGGTTGCCGCTTGGCGGCGGCAAGGCCGTCATCCTCGCCGATTCCGCGCGCACCAAGACGCCGGACCTGGTCGCCGCCTTCGGCCGTGCGGTCGAGCGGCTGGGCGGCCACTACGTCACGGCCGAGGATGTCGGCATGAGCGTCGACGACATGATTGCCATCGCCAAACAGACGAAGTTCGTCGCCGGCCTGCCGGTCGAAGGCGGCGAAGTCGGTGGCGATCCCGGGCCGCACACCTCGCTCGGCGTGTTCCTCGGCATCAAGGCCGCGGTTCGCCGCGCGCTCGGCAAGGACAGTCTGGCCGGCCTCCACCTTGCCATCCAGGGCGCCGGCAGCGTTGCCGGCGGGGTCGCGCGCCGCGCCGCCGCCGAGGGGGCGCGGCTGTCGATCGCCGATGTCTCGCGCGAACGGGTCAAAGCGCTCGCCGCCGAAACCGGCGCGACGATCGTCGATCCGGCGGCGATCCTGTCGCTCAGTGCCGACGTCGTCAGCCCCAACGCGCTCGGCGCAATCCTGACCGAGGAGACCATCGCCGCGCTCGACACGCCGATCGTCGCCGGTGGTGCCAACAATCAGCTCGCTACCCGCGCCGACGGCCAGCGGCTGGCCGCCCGGGGCATCCTCTACGCCCCCGATTACGTCATCAACGCCGGCGGCATCATCAACGTCTCGACCGAATATCTCGGCGATGGCGATGCCAGCCTGGTGCGCGCGCGGATCGACGGCATCCCCGACCGGCTCGAGCGGATCTGGGCCGACAGCGCCGCCACCGGCCGCGACCCGGCCGCGGTCGCCGATGCCATGGCGCAGAAGCTGATCGGGCGCGGCTAACAAGGG
>JANLQS010000111.1:0-8241 GCA_031367995.1 Sphingomonas sp. | reverse complement strand
CGCCCCTGGTGCCGGCTACGGCAACCCCGACAAGGCCTTCGGCGGCGGTGCGGCCGGCCATCTTGGCGGCCGCGGCGAGGCCCGTGGTGCGCAGCCAGTCGACCGACGTTTCCATCTCGCCATTGTTTTCGGACAAGGCCTTCTTGCAATCCATCATGCCGGCGCCAGTGCGCTCGCGCAGTTCTTTCACCGAAGCGGCGGTGATCTCAGCCATTTGAAATTCCTTCTGCTCCCCTCCCGCCTGCGGGAGGGGCTGGGGGAGGGAATGTTGGGAGGGGGAGCCTGGAGGACAGGCCCTTCCCTCGGTCCCCTCCCGCTGGCGGGAGGGGATGAAGTGCTTACGCTTCTAGCGCGGCCTCGACCGGCGGTTCGGCCATTGCGCCGACGTCCTCGCCGTGGGCGGCCGCGTTGCCGGTCTTGCCCGACATCGCGGCGTTGGCGACCGCCTCGCAATAGAGGCGGATGGCACGCGCCGCATCGTCGTTACCCGGGACCGGGAAAGCGATGCCCTGCGGGTTCGAATTGGAATCGAGGATCGCGACGACCGGGATGCCAAGCACGTTGGCTTCCTTGATCGCCAGCTCTTCCTTGTTCGAATCGATCACGAACATGACGTCGGGCAAGCCGCCCATGTCGCGAATCCCGCCGAGGCTCTTCTCGAGCTTGTCGCGTTCGCGGGTCTGCTGAAGGACTTCCTTCTTGGTCAGGCCGGCGGTGTCGCCCGAAAGCTGCTCCTCGAGCGTCTTCAGACGCTTGATCGAATTTGACACGGTCTTCCAGTTGGTCAGCATGCCGCCGAGCCAGCGATGGTTGACGAAATGCTGGCCCGAGGTGCGCGCGGCATCGGCCACCGCGTCCTGCGCCTGGCGCTTGGTGCCGACGAACAGCACCTTGCCGCCGCGGGCGACGGCCTGGTTGACGAATTCCAGCGCGCGGGCGAACAACGGCACGCTTTGCGACAGATCGATGATGTGGACGCCGTTGCGGTCGCCGAAAATGTACGGCTTCATCCGCGGGTTCCAGCGGTGGGTCTGGTGGCCAAAATGGGCGCCAGCTTCGAGCAATTGCTGCATCGTGACGACGGGAGTCGCCATAGGATAGTCTCCTTCCGGTTATGCCTCGGTGGATCCTGTAACCCGCCGCTCTTGCCCTGAAGCAAAGAAGAGGCCGGCACCGGTATGGTGGTTCCACCTGTGGGATGGCCGGCGCACTAGCCGATCAATCGCGTCATTTCAAGCGCTTCGCCTTCTGCTGCACATCAAAAGAACACATAATGAACATTTCCGCTTGACGAAGCCGGAACGAAAATAGAACATCGTTCATATCGAAGCCATTGAGGCTCCGTTTCGGAACGATATCGATCGTCCGGGGTTGGGCCATGAACGACAAGGGAACACGCCGATGCTCGCGCCTTTTGCCACCCTCGCCATCCTCACCGCCCTGTGGCTCGTCGCCAAGTTGATGGTCGATGTCCTGGCCGCGGACGGTGGCAAGATCGCGGCCGCGCTGAGCGGCCGGTCGTTCGCCGCCAATCCGCGCCCGGCACTTCAGCCGATCAGCGTGCGCTTCCAGCCGCGGGCAGAATCGGTTCGCCGTCCGATGCGCGTGACACCGGCGTGGCGCGCCGCCGCTTGACCCGGGCGTAGCTCGCCAAGCTGAATGGCAGCGTGGCGAGATAGATTAACGACAGCAGCAGCAACGTTGGCCACGGCACGGTGATCAGCGCCGCGCCGAGTAGCGCGATGCCGGCCAGTGCGAACAGCCGCCAGCCGCTCCTGATGCGGATCGAGGTCCAGCTGTAAGTTGGCAGGCTGGATATCATCAACACCGCGATAAACAGGGTCCACGCCATCACCAGCGGCCATTGGCGGAACAGATCATTGTCGCTGATCAGCCACAGATAGATCGGGATGAACGCCAGCCCCGCCCCCGCTGGCGCCGGCACGCCGGTGTTGAAACCGGCCGATTTGTGCGGCTGATCGCCGACATCGATGCGGGCGTTGAATCGGGCCAAGCGGAGCGCGCAGCAGACTGCCAGGGCGAGCGACGCGACCCAGCCGAAGCGCGGTGCCGCCTGCAACGACCACAGGAAGAGAATAAGTGCCGGCGCGGTACCGAAAGCGATATTGTCGCTCAACGAATCAAGCTCTTCGCCGAATTTGCTCTGCGCGCGCAGCAACCGCGCGATGCGCCCGTCGAGGCCATCGAGGATGCCGGCGACGATGATCGAGCCGAGCGCCTTGTCCCATTCGCCGCCGATCGCGAATCGCACCCCGGTGAGGCCGAAGCACAGCGCCAGCGCGGTCACCGCATTGGGCGTGATTGCCCGGAACGGGATGCCGTGCGCCGGGCGCTCGGCGTGGCTCACTGGCTAAGCCCCACGCGCTGCTCGGCATCGCCGATGCGGCCAAGGATGGTTTCCCCGGCGATGGCGCGCTGGCCGAGCAGGACCTGGCTGGCGGTGCCGTCCGGGAGGAACACGTCGACCCGGCTGCCGAAGCGGATCAGCCCGACCCGCTCGCCGACAGCGACGCGGTCGCCTTCCTTGACGAACGCCATGATGCGGCGGGCGACCAACCCGGCGATCTGAGTGAAGGCGACCGAGGTGCCGTCGTCGCGCTGGACGAGGAAGTGCTGGCGCTCATTATCCTCGCTCGCCTTGTCGAGGTCGGCGTTGAGAAATTTGCCCGGGACATAGGCGATGCGGCGAACCACGCCGGCGACCGGCGAGCGGTTGATGTGGACGTCGAACACGCTCATGAAAATCGACACGCGGGTGAATTCGCCAGTCAGGTCGCCGGCCAGTTCGGGCGGCGCGGCGACGCGGCTGATCATCGTCACCAGCCCGTCGGCCGGCGCGACGATCAACGCCGGATCCTGCGGGGTGGTGCGGATGGGATCGCGGAAGAAGGTCGCGACCCAGATTGAAATGCCGACGAACAGCCAGCCGAACATATCGGGCAGCGCCCAGAAGGCGACCAGCGTGGCGAAAGCGGCAATGACGGTGAACTTGCGGCCCTCCGGATGGACCGAGGGAAAACGCCACTTGACCGCGGTCAGCTGGCTGTCGGGCTTGTCGATGGCGTTCATGGCGCTGTCCTTAGGAGCAACCACAACTCGCGGCAATCCGCGCGGTTGCCTTGCCGCCGCCGCTTGCCCTAAGGCGCGCCGCAACCCCAATTCCCGAAACAGGACCCGCGTCATGGCCAAGATCAAGGTGAAAAACCCCGTCGTTGAATTGGACGGCGACGAGATGACCCGGATTATCTGGCAATGGATCCGCGAGCGGCTGATCCTCCCCTACCTCGACATCGACCTGCTCTACTTCGACCTCGGCATCGAGAAGCGCGACGAGACCGACGACAAGATCACCGTTGAAGCGGCGGAAGCGATCGCCAAGCATGGCGTCGGCGTCAAATGCGCCACTATCACCCCCGACGAAGCGCGGGTCGAGGAGTTCAAGCTCAAACAGATGTGGAAGTCGCCCAACGGGACGATCCGCAACATCCTTGGCGGGGTCGTCTTCCGCGAGCCGATCGTGATCGACAATGTGCCGCGGCTGATCCCCGGCTGGACCGACCCGATCGTGATCGGCCGCCACGCCTTTGCCGACCAGTATAAGGCGACCGACTTCCTTGTCCCCGGCAAGGGCAAGCTGACGATGAAGTGGATCGGCGAGGACGGCCAGGTGATCGAGCATGAAGTGTTCGACTATCCCGCCGCCGGCGTGGCTATGGGGATGTACAACCTCGATGCCTCGATCCGCGACTTCGCCCGCGCCAGCCTCAACTACGGGCTGCAGCGCGGCTGGCCGGTGTACCTCAGCACCAAGAACACCATCCTCAAGGCCTATGATGGACGCTTCAAGGACATCTTCCAGGAGGTGTTCGACGCCGAGTTCAAGGACGGCTTCGCGGCCAAGGGCATCGAGTATCAGCACCGGCTGATCGACGACATGGTCGCCAGCGCGCTCAAATGGTCGGGCAAATTCGTGTGGGCGTGCAAGAATTACGACGGCGACGTCCAGTCCGACCAGGTGGCGCAGGGCTTCGGCAGCCTCGGCCTGATGACGTCGGTGCTGATGAGCCCCGACGGCAAAACGATCGAGGCCGAGGCGGCGCACGGCACGGTGACGCGCCACTACCGCCAGCACCAGCAGGGCAAGGCGACCTCGACCAACCCGATCGCGTCGATCTTCGCCTGGACTGGCGGCCTCAAGTTCCGCGGCAAGTTCGATGAGACGCCCGAGGTGATCCGGTTTGCCGAGACGCTGGAGCGGGTGTGCGTCGAGACGGTCGAGAGCGGCAAGATGACCAAGGATCTGGCGATCCTCGTCGGACCCGACCAGCCGTGGATGACGACCGAGCAATTCTTCGAAGCGATCCGCGAGAACCTCGAGACCGAAATGGGCCTGGTCGCAGCTTAGGCTACTGGACTCCTGACATGCTCCTGGCGGATGCCGTGGCCGATGAGATAGCCGGGGATGCGGCGGAGGATCGGGTAGCGGTCGGCGAGGCGGATCGCGAGCGGCGGTTGCTCAGGCATGTCGCGCTTGCCGTCGATCAAGGGACGCAGCAGTCGCTCGTGGACCAGCCGCTGGGCGCCCTGGATGACCCGCGTCGGACATAATCGCCGAGCCTGCACCTTGCCGAGGAGCGCATCGACGTTGTCGCCCCGCGCCAGGGGAGCGGCGAGAATGTTGGCGGTGGCGACCGCGTCCTGGATGGCGAGGTTGATGCCGATGCCGCCGACTGGCGACATGGCGTGGGCGGCGTCGCCGATCGCCAGCAGTCCGGGGCGGTGCCAGCAAGTCAGCCGGTCGAGCGACACCGACAGCAATTTGGGCGCGTCGAAATCGGGCAACGCGGCGTCGAGGTCGGGCAAATCGGGCGCGGCGGCGCGGACATCGGCGCGGAACGCCTCGATCCCGCGGGCCTTGATGACCTCGGCGCTGCCCTTGGCGATGACGAAGGCGCATTGCCAATAATCGCCGCGGTCGATCATCACGATCAGGCTGCTGCGGGTGACCGAACCGCGCAGCGCCTGCCCCTCCCCAGTCTTGGGCACCGCGAACCAGAAGACGTCGATCGGCGCGCCGAGGTTGTCGAGCGGCAGCATTGCTTCATGCCGGACGACCGAATCGCGGCCGTCGCAGGCGATCACGAGTTGGCCAGCGCGAAGCTCCTCCCCGTCGGCGAGGCGGACGCCGACGATGCGCCCGCTGTCCTCGATGAAGCCAGTAACGTCGGCCTCCATGCGCAGCGCGAAGCCGGGAAAAGCGGCGGCTTCGTCACGGAGAAAATCGAGGAATTCCCACTGCGGCATCATGGCGATGAACGGCGCCGGCATGGTGAGGTGGCTGAGGTCGCCGATTTGCATCAACCTGCCGTTCCAGTTGAGTTCGGCGCGGTCGAGCGGATGGTGCGGGCGTTTCAGGAAACGCTGCAGCATGCCGAGTTCGTCAAGCACCTGCATGGTCGAGGGATGGACGGTGTCGCCGCGGAAATCGCGGAAGAAGTCGGCGTGCTTCTCGAGCACCGTCACGCCGACCCCGGCGCGGGCGAGGAGCAGACCGGCCATCATCCCGGCCGGCCCGCCGCCGACGATAATAACGTCGGCGTTCACCGCGCGAGTCGCGGCCGGAAGGTCACGAAAGTCACACTATGTCGGGCGCAAACTCGGGGCTGGCGAGGCAAAAGTCCGGATGTGCGACTAGGATCGCGTGACGACGCCATGACGTCAGGCTGACAGGGCAAATCCTACTTTGCCAGCAAAAAGCGCCCGGTCGGTGACAGCATCGGCGCGCCGTGCTTCAAGGGCGGCATGGCGGGCGCGATGACCATGACCCCGGCGTTGAGCGACACGCTGACCATCCTGGGCGCGGCGGGGATCGTCATCCCGGCGTTCGCGCGGCTGAAGATCAACCCGGTGATCGGCTTCATCCTGGTCGGCATCGTCGCCGGGCCGTTCGGGCTTGGTGCCTGGGTCGGCGCCCACTCATGGCTCGAAGCGGTGACGATCACCGACCCGCACGGGATCGAGCCGTTTGCCGAATTCGGCATCGTCCTCCTGCTGTTTTCGATCGGGCTCGAACTGAGTTTCAGGCGGCTGGTCGCAATGCGCCGCGTGGTGTTCGGCATCGGCGCCGCCGAAATGTTGCTGATCGCGATGCTGATCGGCGGGGCACTGTGGCTTTTCGGCTGGCCGGTGCGCAGCGCCGGCTGGCTAGCGGTGGCGCTTGCAATGTCTTCGACCGCTTTGGTGCTGCCAATTGCAGGCACCCACGGCCCGGTCGGGCGGGCGGCACTGGCGATGCTGCTGTTCGAGGATCTGGCGCTGGTCCCGCTGTTGCTGCTGATCGGGGCTGAAAGCGGCGCCGGCGCGGCCGGGCTCGGCCAAGTGGCGTTGCAGGGCGCGGCGGTCATCGCCGCGATCCTGCTGGTCGGCAAATTCGCCTTGCCGGCGCTGTTCGCCCAGGCGGCGCGGGCCAAGAATCCCGAGCTGTTCCTCGCCATTTCATTGCTAGTGGTGATCCTCTCGGCGACGCTGACCGCCGCCGCCGGGCTGTCACCCATTCTGGGGGCGCTCATCGCCGGGCTGGTCATCGCCGAAACCGATTACCGCAACGAGGTCGAGCTGGTGGTCGAGCCGTTCAAGGGGCTGGCGTTGGGGATTTTCCTGATTTCGGTCGGGATGCGGATCGACCTTCATGCACTGGCCGGCAACTGGCTCCAGCTGGTCGCCGCGTTGGTCGCGGTGCTGGTGGTCAAGGCGCTGGTCACCGGCAGCTTGCTGCGGCTAAGCGGCGCGCGCAGCGGCGTCGCGGCAGAAACCGGCCTGCTGATGGCGAGTCCGTCCGAAACCAGCTTGATCCTGCTTGGCGCGGCCGGAGCGGCGGGCGCGCTCGGCGCGGACACCGTCGCTTTCTGGTCGGCGGCGACGGCGCTTGGGCTGACCGTCACACCGTTGCTCGCCGGGCTGGGCAGAGCGGCGGCGCGGCGGGTCGACCGCCCGCGCGCCGACGAACTGGCGGCGGCGACAAGCGCGGGACGGACAATGATCTTCGGCTTCGGCAGGGTCGGGCGGATGGTGGCGACGATGCTGACCGAGCACGGCCGTTCGTTCGTGGCGATCGACAGCGATGTCGACGGGATCGCCGCGGCGCGCGCCCAGGGCTTCGACGTGCTGTTCGGCGACGTTGCCCGCGGCGAGCTGATCGAGCGGCTCGGGCTGGGCGAGGCGGCGGCGGTGGTGCTGACGATGGACGACCCGGTGCTGACCGCGCGGCTGGCGCGGCGGCTGCGCGATGCCCATCCGAGCTTGCCGATCATCGCCCGGGCGCGCGACACGGCCCACGCCGCGACCTTGTACCGCGCCGGAGCCAGCGATGCCGTGCCCGAAGCGCTCGAAGCCTCGCTCCAGCTGTCCGAGGCGGTGCTGGTCGATATCGGCGTGGCGATGGGGCCGGTAATCGCCTCGATCCACGAGAAACGCAGCCAATTGCGGGCCGAAATCATGGAGCAAGGGGCGCTCGACGAAGAGCCCAGCCTGGGGCGGCGGCGGGCGCGGGATTCGGTGACGAGATGAGATCCTCCCCGGGACGGGGAGGAATGGGAACAACCGCCGCGCCCAGTGCTTGTGCGGTGATGGACGACATGCTCGACTGCCTGGTGATCGGTGGCGGCCCCGCGGGGCTGACCGCCGCGACCTATCTGTCGCGGTTCCTGCTCAAGATCATGGTGGTCGACGGTGGCAAGAGCCGCGCCAGCCTCATCCCGTGCACCCACAACCACGCCGGCTTCCCCGAAGGGATCAGTGGCGAAGAGCTGATCGACCGAATGAAGAAACAGTCGCAACTCTATGGCACAAAAATAGAAACCGGCTATGTCACCCGGCTGGAAAAGGATGGTGACGGGTTCACCGCCGAATGGGGATCGGGACCGGTACGGGCGCGCGCCGTCCTGCTCGCCACCGGGGTCACCAACCGCAAGCCGCCGATGGACGAGCAACTCCACGACGAAGCGCTGGCGCGCGGGCTGATCCGCTATTGCCCGATCTGCGACGGCTATGAAGTGACCGACAAGAAGGTCGGAGTGATCGGCAGCGGCAAGGGCGGCGTCGGCGAGGCGATTTTCCTCAGGAGCTTCACCGCCGACGTGACATTGATCGCGCCCGACGCGGCGATGAACCTGACCGAGGACGATGCGGCGCGGCTCAAGGCGGCGGGCGTGGAGTGCGTCG
>JANLQS010000104.1:0-18463 GCA_031367995.1 Sphingomonas sp. | reverse complement strand
GCCACCGCATTGCCGTGGATCATCGGCATCTTGTCGACCGTCTCGTCGAAATATTCCACGATCGGCTGCGATCCGATCAAGGTGATGCCGGCGCTGCTGTCGACCAGCACCGGAGTCTCGCCGGCGGGGTTGAGGTCGACGAACTCGTCGCGCCGTTCCCACGGATTCTCGCGCACCAGTTCATGCGCGACGCCCTTCTCGCCAAGGACCAGACGGACCTTGCGCGAAAAGGGGCAAAGCGGGAATTGGAACAGCTGCCACATGGCCTGGCAGCTTTAGCGTTCGCCGGCCGTCAGTCCACCGGCGGCGGAAGATAATTCACCGCTTGGGGTAGGTCGGATCGGGGAGGTTGGCGGCGGCCTTCTCCAGTTCCTTGCGGGCGCCGTCCATCGAGGCGAGGATGGCGGGCAGCGAGGCGACCAGCGCTTTCGTCATCGCCTGCATCGTCTTGCCCGACGCGGCGGTCTCGGCGGCGACCGTCCGCTCGTCCATGCCGGTAACATCGCGCACTTTCCGGGCGCGGTCGGCGGGGGTCGCCGGGCGATTTTCGATCGCCGCTTCCATTTCGCCTACCGGCATGTCGAGCATCGCTTTGGCGAGGGCGCCGGTCACGCGGCCCAACTTGTCGGCCAGCGCCGGGTCGGAAAGCTCGGGCGGAAGAGCGATCGGCGCGGGCTTGGCCGGCGACGCATGGCGCGGAGCGGCAATGGCCGGTGCGGCGGCCAGGCTGGCGATCAAAGCGGCAACGAACAGGCGCATGGCGAAACTCCCGTGATTCGGCCGACAAGATGACAGGCTTTGCTTAATCGTCAACGACTTGGCGCCTCAGCGCAGCGTCAGCCAGACGAGCGCGGCGATGCCGACGGCGATGCGGTACCAGGCGAAGGGGGCGAAGCCGCGCTTGCTGACGATGCCGACAAACGCCTTGATCACGACCAGCGCGACGACGAAGGACACGACGAAGCCGAGCCCGATGTCGCTTAAGCCGACCGGGCCAAGGTCGTGGCGGTTCTGGTACAGTTCGAGCGCGCTCGCCCCGAGCATCGTCGGCAGCGCGAGGAAGAAACTGAACTCGGCGGCGGTCTTGCGCTCGACCCCCAGGCTCAGCGCCCCGAGGATGGTCGCGCCCGAACGGCTGACTCCGGGAATCATCGACAGGCACTGGATGAAGCCGATGCCGAGCGCGGTGGTCCATTTCATGTCGGCGATCGAGGTGATGGTGTGGCGCTTGACCAGCCGCTCGATGACCAGGATCGCGACCCCGCCGACAATCAGCGCGACCGCGACGATGGTCGGCGAGCCGAGCATCGCCTCGATCAGTTTGTGGATCGCCAGCCCGATTACCGCCGCCGGCAGGAAAGCGATCAGCAGGTTGCGCACGAACCGCCACGACGCCGGCTCGCGCTGGAACAGCCCAACCAACACGTCGCGGAAGGTCTTCCAGTAGAGCACCACCACGGCGAGCATCGCGCCCAATTGGATGACGACGTTGAACACCTTCCAATATTCGGGGTCGAACCCGAGCAGCGCGTTGGCGAGGATGAGGTGCCCGGTCGAGCTAATCGGCAGGAATTCGGTGACGCCCTCGACGATGCCGAGGATGATGACGAGAAGAAGGATGGGCATGACGGGCGCTCGCTACTGGCGAAAGGGGATCAGGCGGCGGCGCGCGGCGCGAACCGCCCACCCTTGTGGAAGCGGTCGAGCCATTCGGGCGCGACCGCTTCGATGGTGGCGGGGACGATGCCGAACGCGGATATCCCGGGATTGCGCGGCGCGGCGACATTGTCGTGCTGGAGCATCAGCCACTGGTCGCGGGTCAGCGGCGCGCCGGGCAGGAAGCCGAGGCTGGCCAGCGCCGACGAAGCGAAAGCGGGCATGTCGACCAGGCTCGGCGACTGGCCGGCGAGCCGCGCGATGCGCTCGACCAGCATGCGCATGGTCAGCACCTCGGGGCCGGCAAGGTCGAAGCTCTTGCCGCCGAACCGGGCGGGATCGAGCGCCGCCAGCGCCACCGCCTGGCCAAGGTCGCGGACGAACAACGGCTGGAATTTGGTGCCCGGGGCAATGACCGGCATCACCGGCAGCCGGGCGAGCGAGGCGAAGCGGTTGGTGAACGTATCTTCGGCGCCGAACACGACGCTCGGCCGCAAGATGGTGGCGGCCGGGAAGGCGGTGCGGACCGCGGCCTCGCCCTCGCCCTTGGTGCGGGCATAGAAGGAAACGCTGGCGGGGTCGGCGCCGATGGCGGACACCTGGACGAACGCCGACGCGCCTGACTTGCGTGCCACTTCGGCGGCCTTGCGCGGACCATCGACATGAATCGCCTGAAGGTTGCCAGCGAATGCCCCGACCAGATTGACGACCGCGTCGGCGCCGTCGACCGCGCGCTCGATCGTCGCCGGGCGGGCGAAGTCGGCGGCAATGACGCTGACCTGGCCGACCTGGCCGAGCGGTTGAAGGAAAAACGCGCGCTTGGGATCGCGCTGGGCGACCCGCAGCCGGGCGCCGGCCTTGAGCAATGCCTCGCACGCATAGCGGCCGATGAAGCCGCCGCCGCCAAGCACGGTAACGATCGGGCTGTCGCTGGAAAAGGGCATGAGCGGGCCTGTGGCAATGCGTTGGGATCAGCCTCCGTCTGTGTCCCAAGCCCGCCCGCCGCGCAAGGCCTCGCGCCGTGCGTCAACACCGCGGTTGACAGCGGGCAGCGCCGCCTCCTAAGCGCCGCCGCCTACCCATGCAGACGATGCACCTGTGCCCAGGTGGCGGAATTGGTAGACGCACCAGCTTCAGGTGCTGGCGCTGGCAACGGCGTGGAGGTTCGAGTCCTCTCCTGGGCACCACATTCGGCTTCACGCCGTGCGTTGGAATTCCAGCTTGCGCGTCGCCGGGTCGGCATCGGCCAGTTTGACCCGCAATTGGTCGCCGGACTGCACTTGATGCGCCTTGATCCTGGTCACGACCGGCAGGTCGCACAGCTGCATCCTCACGCCGCGCTCGTCGACGTCGGTGACGACGGCGGCGAAGCTCTCGCCCTCGCGCCCGTCGAGCATGACCGTTTCCGCCAGATCGATCACGGCGCGGTCGATCTGGTTGGCGCGGGCGTCGGCCCTGGCCATCACCTTGGGCAGTTTCTGGAACGCGTCGGTGACGGCGGCGGGCACCGGCTGACCGTTGGCGATGGCCAGCGCGCAGCGCACGACATAGCGGTCCGCGAGCCGCCTGAGCGGGGCGGTGGCGTGGGCATACGTCGCGGCCATCGCCGAATGCCACGGCACGACGGCGTCGGTGAATGGCATGTAGGACGCGCCCTGCCCGGCGCGGCGGATGGCGAGCATGAAGGCCGCCTGGTGCGGGTCCGACGCGACGAGGCTGCGCTCATAATCGGCCAGCGATTGCGCGTTCGGCCAGGTCAGCCCGAATGCCTTGGCGGTGTGGCGCAGTCGGCGGATGGCGCGCTCGTCGGGTTCGGCCATGACGCGGAACAGGCCGGTCCTGTGGGCCAGCATGGCGTCGGCAACGGCGAGGTTGCAGGCCAGCGATAAAGCCGCGTTATCGTCCTCGGACTGAAGGCGCGGGCGAAAGCGCAGCTCGTATTCGCCGCCGCCGAGCGCCGCGACTTCCTGCTCGGGCGGATCGACGCGCGATGCGCCGCGACGCTCCTCGGCCGCCTGGATGCGCCGCGACAATTCGGCGAAGCCGGCGGGGAGGTCGGCATCGGCGACCGTCGCATAGGCCAGTTTGGCGGTGCTGCGGATGATCGCGCGCTCGGCGCCGTCGAGCTTGACCGCGCCATCTTCGGCGACCCGCACCGAAAAGATGACGGCCGGGCGCGGTCCGTCGGGAAGCAGGCTGGCGGCCGCCTCGCTGAGCGCCGGCGGGTAAAGCCCGGCGCGGCCATCGGGCAGGTACAGGGTCGAGCCGCGGCGCCACGCCTCGGCGTCTATCGGATCGCCGTCGGCGACGAACCAGGCGACGTCGGCGATGGCGTAGTGGAGCAGCAAATCGCCGCCGCTCTGCTCGATGGTGAACGCCTGGTCGAGGTCGGTCGAGCTGGCCGGGTCGAGCGTCACGAACGGCATGGCGGTGCGGTCGGCATGCTCGCTCGGCGCTTTGGCAGCGGCCTTGTCGGCGGCAGCGAGCACGTCGGGCGGAAACGCTTCGGGAATTTGAAACTCGCGCCGGATGTCGGCGAGGCCGCGGGCCAGTGCGTTGGTGGGATCGACGATCGCCTTCATCGGCGCGGGTGGTAGAGCGGATTTGTCGAGATGGCGAGACGGCGGTTACATCGGTGACACTTGAACCTTGCGCCGACAGTGGCATCTTGGCGGCATGATCGACATCCGCCCTTATGCCACCCTCGGCCACGCCGACCACGGCTGGCTCGACGCCCGCCACCATTTCAGCTTCGCTTCCTATCACGACCCGGCCCGCATGGGCTGGGGCGCGATCCGCGTGTGGAACGACGACACCATCGCCGCCAAGGCGGGCTTTCCGCCGCACCCCCACCGGGACATGGAGATCGTCACGTTCGTCCGCACCGGCGCGATCACGCACCAGGATTCGCTAGGCAACACGGGGCGCACCGCGGCAGGCGACGTCCAGGTGATGAGCGCCGGGTCGGGCGTGGTCCACGCCGAATATAATATGGAGGACGAGGCGACGACCTTGTTCCAGATCTGGATCGAGACCGACCAGCCCGGGGTCGCGCCCGGTTGGGGGATGATGCCGTTTCCCAAGGCAGCGCGAGAAGGCAAGTTCCAGCTGCTCGCCAGCGGCAATGGCGACGACGACGCGCTGACCATCCACGCTGACGCCCGCATCCTCGGTGCGACGCTCGGCACCGGCGACCGCATCACCTACGACGCCGACGCGGCGCGCCACCTCTACCTCGTCCCGTCTGCCCCGGTGCGGGTCAATGGAATCGAGGCCGCTGCGCGTGATGGCATCGCCATCACTGGCGAAACCGCGGTGACGATCGAAGCCCTGTCCGACGCGCAATTGGTGCTGGTCGACGCGCGTTAGCGTGCCGGCGCCTTGCCCTCGCGCCCGCTTCGCGCCATGACCGCTGACGCGGCACGACCTTGGGGGCAGGGGCGGCGCGACCAGCAGCAGGCGGGGAAGGAGTGTGGGGCGGATGACGGGCCGTGGTCGGCATATTTGGCGAATCGCGCTGGGCTTCCTGATGACCTGGGCGGCGCCGCTTGCCGCGCAGACCGTGTCGAACAACACGCAGCCGACGACCGTCACGCCGCCCGCTGCGACCGATACGGTCGGCCCACGGGAACTGCGAAATTTCAACCTTGGCGGGACGGTCATCAAGCGCGCCGAACCCGAAGCGGCGACCGTCCCGGCACCCCAGCCGGAGGCGGCGGCTCCGCGAACCGCGACCACCATCAGCGCTCCTCAATCGGCCCGGTCGCAGCCGACCCGAAAGGCCGCGCCGCCAGCTGAAATTACCGCCCGGACCAGTCCATCGCGAGCCGAAACCGCGCCGCGATCCGACCCCCAGCCGGCCGCCGTAGACAATGCGCCGCCCCCGTCCCAGCCTCTCTCCATACCCGCCGCGACAACGCCATCGATTCCAGCGCCGGGCGCGGCAGCGCAGTGGTCGCCGTGGTGGCTCACCGCGCTGGCCTTGGCCGCGGGCGGCGGGTTGCTGATGTGGCGGCGGCGACAGCAGCAACGGCCCGTCACCGATGCGATCGGCGACATGCTAGAGCGGCAACGTCCACCGCCACCGGTTCCGGCCATGGCCCCGCGCCCCGCCGCCCCGCCCCGAGCCGCCCCGACGCCCCGGCCCGCACTGCCACCGGTGCCTCAAAGCCGCCCGCTGGACCCTGCCGACGGCGCCATCGTGTCGCGCGGACTCACGCCGCAAATCGGGTTCGAATTCACGCCGCTGCGGGCCGAGATCGACGCCACCGGCGCGGCCATGCTGAGCTTCGAACTGACCGTCATCAATGGCGGCGGCGCGCCCGCGCGCGACCTGCTGGTCGAAGCCATGATGATCAACGCCGGGCCGCGCCAGGACGAGGAAATCAGCCATTTCTTTCGCAATCCGATCGGCCGCGGAGATCGAATCCCGATGCTCGCGCCGATGGGCCGGGTCAAACTGAGGATGCGCGTACCGTTGCCGGCCGAGCGTCTCGCCCCGCTCGAGATCGAAGGCCGCAGGCTGCTGGTGCCGCTGATCGCGGTCAACGCCTTGTACCGCTCGGTCGCTGGCGCGGAGCAAAAGTCGGCCAGCTTCCTGGTCGGGCGGGGCGGCGAGGATGGCGGCAAAATGGGCCCGTTCAGCCTTGACCGCGGTGCCCGCACGTGGACCGGGCTCAGCACGCGTCAACACAGCGCCGGTCTCCAAGCGTAGCATCGGGCCGCCGCCGAAAGCAGCTTGACAGACTGTATTACATAAATAACACAGCGGCCTTCATGAATCGAGGGGCTGCGTAATGAGAATGACGTCGATGCTGGCAGGCGGGTCGATCGCGACACTCCTGCTGGCGAGTAGCGCAATGGCGCTTCCCCCCGGGTTCAAGGTCAAGGCCGACCGCCTCCTTGCCGCCGCTTATGCCGCCGACGGCCCCGGGGCGTCGGTGGCGATCAGCGAGCATGGCAAGATCGTCTATGTCGGCACGCGCGGCCTCGCCAATGTCGCGGCCAAAAAGCCGATCACCCCGCAGTCGGTGTTTCGCATCGGATCGATCACCAAGCAGTTCGCCTCAGCCGTCGTGCTGCAGCTTGCGGCCGAGGGAAAGCTCAAGCTCAGCGACCCGCTTTCGCTGTACCTGCCGGCCTATCCCAACGGCTCGGCGATTACCGTCGCCGAACTGCTCAACCACACCAGCGGGATCCAGAGCTACACCAACATCCCCGGCTGGATGACCGAGGCCAATTTCGGCCACGCCTACACCACCGATCAGATGATTGCGGTGTTCAAGGACTTGCCGGCACCGTCGAAGCCGGGCCAGGCCTGGTCCTATAACAATAGCGGCTATTTCCTGGTCGGCGCGCTGATCGAAAAGGTCACCGGCAAGCCGTGGTACCAGGCGGTCGATGAGCGGATCGTCAAGCCGCTCGGCCTGACAATGCGCTATGGCGGCGACGAGCCGCGGATCGCGGCGATGGCCACTGGCTATTCCGAGGACGAGCACGGCGTTGTACCGGCCAAGCACATCGACATGAGCGTGCCCGGTGCCGCCGGTGCCCTGGTCGGCACCCCGAGCGACCTCGCCCGCTGGGGCTATGCGCTCCATCACGGCAAGGTCGTCGCGGCGCCATATTATGAGCAGATGATCGCCCCGACCAAGCTGCCCGACGGATCGGTCAAGCCGTATGGCTTCGGCATTGAGAACGGGACGTTGCGGGGCTTGCCGACGATCGGGCATTCGGGCGGAATCCCCGGTTTCAGCACCGACAGCCTCTACGTTCCCGGCGCCGATATTTTCGTCGCCGTTTATGCCAATAGCGACCAACCCAAGGCGTCGACCGAAAGCACCGTGCGCCGCCTCGCCGCTTTGGCCATCGGCAAGCCATTCATCAGCTTCGCCGCGGTCAAGATCGACCCGGCGGCGGTCAAACCCAAGCTCGGGGTCTATAAATTCGCCGACGCCCAGCGGGTCTTCTTCATGCGCGATGGCAAGCTCTACACCCGCCGTGACGACGGGCCGGAAAGCGAAGTGTTCGCCGCCGCCGGCAACCGTTTCTACTATGGCGGGGACGAGCTTAGCTGGTTCGCGATCGGCAAGGATGCGGCCGGCAAGCCGGTCTATCTGCGCCACGCCAACGGCGACGACGCGGTCGATCTCGGCACCTGGGCCGGGCCCGTTCCGGCAACGCCGCCGGCGGTCGCTGTCGCGCCGGCCACACTGGCCAGTTACGTCGGGTCGTATACCGCGGCGATCGGCAAGGTGGCGATTGCCCGCAACGACGCGGGACAGCTGACGATCCAGCTTACCGGACAGCCGCCGTTTCCCTTGCGCCCGACCAGCGACAACAGCTTCATGGTCGATCAGGTCGGCGCCAAGGTCACGTTCGTTGCGACGAGCGGTAAGGTGACCGGCCTGACCATCGACCAGGGGGGCCAGCAACTCCCCGCTACGCGCGACTAGCTAGAGCGCCGTGCCGGTCGAATTATAGCTGTGCCAGGCGAGCACCGCGGCGGCGCCGCGGTGCGGACGCCAGGCTTCGGCCAGCTCGCGCAACTGCTTTTCAGACGGGCGCTCGGCCATCGCCAGGATGCGGCCGATCGAGATTTGCACGGCGAGGTCTCCGGCCGGCCAGATGTCGCCGCGCCCCTCGGCGAACAACAGATAGATTTCCGCCGACCAGCGGCCGATACCCTTGACCTTGGTCAGCAGTGCGATCGCCTCCTCATCGTTGGCGGGGAGCTTGGCGAGGTCGAGTTCGCCCGACAGCACCAGCCCGGCGAGGCTGCGCGCGTAGCCGGCCTTCTGGCGCGACAGGCCGGCCTCGCGCAATTGCTCGTCGGTCGCCTTGAGCAGTGCCTTGAGGTCGACCGGCTGGCCGTATTTGGCGATCAGCTTGGCCCACAGCGATCTCGCCGCGGCAACGCTGACCTGCTGCCCGACGATGGTCCGCAGCAGCGTCTCGACCCCCGGCTCGCTCAGCCGCGGCTCGGGTTTGCCGTGGGTCGCCAGCACCTTGCGAAATCCCGGTTCGGCGGCGGCCAAAGCGTCGAGGCTGGTGTTGAGGGATGCGGTGGTGCGGACCATCAGGCCACGCTCGCCGCATACAGCGCCACAGCTGCTGCGTTCGACACGTTGAGGCTTTCCATCGTGTCGGAAATCGGCAGGCGGGCCAGGGCGTCGACATGCTCGCGGGTGTTGTGACGCATGCCCGGCCCCTCGGCGCCGAGCACCAGTGCCACCCGCTGCGGCCCCAGGGCGGTCTTGAGATCGTCGGTTGCATCGCCGGCCAGCCCGATCCGCCAGAATCCCGCCTCGGCGATATCCTCCAGCGCGCGGGCGAGGTTGACGACGCGTACCCATGGCACGCGTTCCAGCGCGCCCGACGCCGCCTTGGCCAGCGCCCCGCCTTCGGGCGGGGAATGGCGGTCCTGGGTGACGATGCCGATCGCCCCGAATGCCGCGGCCGTGCGCAGGATGGCGCCGACATTATGCGGATCGGTAACCTGGTCGAGCACCAGCAGCACGCCGCGCTTTGGTGCGTCGGCGAGGAGGTCGGCGAGCCAGATGTCGTCCAACGGCTCAACCTCGATCACCACGCCCTGGTGCGGCGCGTCGCCCGGCACCATGCGGCCGAGGTCGGGGCCTTCGGCCATCACCACCGGGACTTCTTTGGGGAAGTTCATCAGCTCGGCGGCTTCGCGCGTCGACCATGCCTTGAGCACCCGCCGGTCGGGGTTGTCGAGCGCGGCGGCGACCGCGTGCCGTCCCCAGAAACGCGGCCGTCCCGGATTGCCCCCGCCCTTGCCTTTGTTCTTGCGTGCCATGGGGGGCGCTCATGCGGCGGCGGGCCCGCTCAGGCAACCCCTTCCGCATCGAGCGCGTAGCCGGCGCTGCGGACAGTGCGGATGATGTCGGGCTCGTCGAGCGCGATGCGCAGGCGGCGGACGTGGACGTCGACGGTGCGAAGCTCGATCTCCTCGCTGTGCGGCCACACCGCTTCGAGCAGTTGCTGCCGCGAGAACACCCGGCCGGGCTGGCCCAGCAAGTGGCGAAGCAGGCGATATTCGGTCGGGCCGAGCTGGATCGCGCGGCCGCCGCGCTTCACCTTGTGCGCGGCCAGGTCCATTTCGATCCCGGCATAGCCCAATGCGCCGGCTGCCATGGCCGGGCGGACGCGGCGCAGCACGGCGTTGGCGCGAGCGAGCAATTCCTTGGGGCTGAACGGCTTGGTCATGTAATCGTCGGCGCCGGTCTCAAGCCCGCGGATGCGGTCCTCTTCCTCGCCGCGTGCCGTCAGCATGATGATCGGGACGTTGGCTGTCGCCTCGCGGCGGCGCAGGCGGCGGCACACCTCGATGCCGCTGATGCCCTCGATCATCCAGTCGAGAATGATCAGGTCTGGTCGCACTTCCTCGGCCAGGATCAGTGCTTCCTCGCCGTCGCCGGTTCGCGTCACGGTCCATTCGGCGCGGCCGAAGTGGAATTTGACAAGGTCCGCCAGCGCGCGGTCGTCTTCGACCAGCAGCAGGCGCTTGGCGCTCATCGGATCACGCCTTGTAAAGGTCTTCACCGCGCGGACGGTCGGCGAGGTGCTGTCCGGTCGCGGCGTAATAGACCATCTCGGCGATGTTGGTGGCATGGTCGCCGACCCGCTCGACGTTCTTGGCGATGAACAGCAGATGGGTCGACTGGCCGATGTTGTTGGGGTTCTCCATCATGAAGGTCAGCAGCGTGCGGAAGATCGAATTGTAGAAATCGTCGACCGCGCGGTCGCGCTCGACCACCCGCACTGCCGCTTCGGCGTCGCGCTCGACGAAGGCGTTCAACACATCGTGGACCATTTGCGTCGCGATGCGCGCCATTTCGGGCAGCAGCGACAACGGTTCGATCGCCCCGCCATTGTCGATCAGCGGGACGCGCTTGGCGATGTTCTTGGCATAGTCGCCAATGCGCTCGACAACGCTGGAAATCTTCATCGCCGCGACGACGTCGCGCAGGTCGCCGGCCATTGGCGCGCGCAGGGCGATCAACTGGACGGCGCGGCGCTCGGTCTCGATTTCCAGCGCGTCGAGCTTCTTGTCGTCCTGGACGATCTTCTGGGCGCCCTCGAGGTCGCGCTGGACGAGGCAGCGCATCGATTCGCCGATGGCATGCTCGGCCAGCCCGCCCATCTGGCTGATGAGTGCGCGCAGCCGGTCCAGATCCTCGTCGAAGGCCTTGATCGTATGTCCGCCAATAGTCGCCATTGCCTGTCTCCGATCAGCCGTAGCGGCCGGTGATATAATCCTGGGTGCGCTGCTCGCGCGGATTGGTGAAAATCTCTTTGGTCTTGCCGTATTCGACCATTTCACCGAGGTGGAAGAAGGCAGTGCGCTGTGACACGCGGGCCGCCTGCTGCATGTTGTGGGTGACGATGGCGATAGCGTAACGGCCGCGCAATTCGTGGATCAGCTCCTCGATCTTGGCGGTGGCGATCGGGTCCAATGCCGAGCAGGGCTCGTCCATCAGGATCACTTCGGGATCGACGGCGATGGCGCGGGCGATGCACAGCCGCTGCTGCTGACCGCCCGACAGCGCCGTGCCGCTTTCCTGCAGCCGCTCCTTGACCTCGTCCCACAGGCCGGCGCGCCGCAACGACTTCTCGACGATCGCGTCCATCTCGCTTTTACCCGCGGCGAGGCCGTGGATGCGTGGGCCATAAGCGACATTTTCGTAGATCGACTTGGGGAATGGGTTGGGCTTCTGGAATACCATGCCAACGCGGGCGCGCAGCTGGACGACGTCCATGGCGGGCGAATTGATGTTCTGACCGTCGAGTTCGATGCAGCCGGTGACGCGGGCGCCGGGAATCGTATCGTTCATCCGGTTGAAGCAGCGCAGGAAGGTCGACTTGCCGCACCCCGAGGGGCCGATGAAGGCGGTCACCCGGTCGTCGTGGATGTCGATGTCGACGCCCTTCAGCGCTTCCTTGGCGCCATAGGACACGCGCACATCGCGCGCGCTCATCTTCGGCGTGCCGGAGTCGCCCGCCGGCGGTTCGGCGGTGTCGGTCGGGATCGGGACGGGTGTGTCGGTCATAAGGTTCACCAGCGGCGCTCGAAGCGGTTGCGGAGGTAGATGGCGAGGCCGTTCATCATCAGCATGAACAGCAATAGCACGATGATCGCCGCGCTGGTCTTCTCGACGAACGCGCGGTCGACTTCGTCGGACCACAGGAATATCTGCACCGGCAGCACGGTCGCCGGATCGGTGATGCCGTGGGGCGGGGAAGCGATGAACGCGCGCATGCCGATCATCAGCAAAGGCGCCGTCTCGCCCAGCGCGCGGGCCATGCCGATGATCGTCCCGGTGAGGATACCCGGCAGTGCCAGCGGCAGGACATGGTGGAACACCACCTGCATCTTCGACGCGCCGACGCCCAATGCGGCGTCGCGGATCGACGGCGGGACCGACTTGATGGCGTTGCGCCCGGCGATGACGATCACCGGCATGGTCATCAGCGCCAGCGTCAACCCGCCGACCAGCGGCGCCGATCGCGGCAGGTGCATGATGTTGAGGAACACCGCGAGGCCGAGCAGGCCGAAGATGATCGACGGCACCGCGGCAAGGTTGTTGATGCTCACTTCGATCAGGTCGGTCAAGCGGTTACGCGCCGCGAATTCCTCTAGGTAGAGCGCGGCCAGCACCCCGACCGGAAAGGCCAGCAGCATGGTCACCATGATCGTCAGGAAGGTGCCCTTGAGCGCCCCCCACACGCCGGCCGCCGACGGATCGGTGGCGTCGGACGCGGTCAGGAAGGGGGTGTTGAACACCCTCCGAGTATCCGCCTTGGCGAGCAGCTTTTCGAGCTCAGGCTCGCCGCCGTGCTTGGCGGCGCTGTCGGCTTTGGCGGACAGCGGCACCCACAGGTCGGCGCGCTTGCTCAACAGCGTCGGGTCGGCGACCAAAGCGTCGCCGAGAAAATCGACGCTGCCGCCGCCGAACAGGTCGGCGCCGCCCTCGCCAAATTGGGCGGTGGCGGCCTGGCCGAGCGCGCCCTCAAGGTCGGCGGACATGACGTTCTGCCCGGCGTCGGGCCCTTTGAGGGCAGCGGGATCGATCATCAGGTCGGATCGTGGGAAGTCGATCGTCAGCCGCGCCTCGGTGCGAGTGAAGCCGCCAACTCCCTTGGCCGCCATGGTGAACAGGAGGAAGGCGAGGAAGGCGACCGACAGCGCCACCGCGGCAAAGCCGAGCACCTTGAACCGGCGCTCCGCCGCGTAGCGCTTGCGGACGCGCGCGGTCATCGACCCGTCGGTCCAGCGGGTCGCGGGCAGCGCGGCGCGGGCAGGCGCTTTACTCATAGGCCTCGCGGTAGCGGCGCACGACGATCAGGGCGATGAGGTTGAGCAGCAAAGTGATGAGGAACAGGGCCAGACCCAGCGCGAAGGCAGCAAGCGTCTTGGCGCTGTCGAATTCCTGGTCGCCCGTCAGCAGCTGGACGATCTGGACGGTGACGGTGGTCACGCTGGCGAACGGGTTGGCGGTCATGTTCGCGGCAAGACCGGCGGCCATGACGACGATCATCGTCTCGCCGATTGCCCGGCTGACCGCCAGCAACACGCCGCCGACGACTCCGGGCAGGGCCGCCGGCAGGACGACTCTCTTGATCGTCTCCGACTTGGTCGCGCCCAAGGCCAGGCTGCCGTCGAGCATTGCCTGGGGCACGGCGGCGATGCTGTCGTCGGCCATCGAGCTGACGAACGGGATGATCATGATGCCCATGACGAGGCCTGCCGCGAGCGCGCTTTCGGACGAGGCGGAGGTGACGCCGATCGACAGCCCGAAGTCGCGCACCTGGGGAGCGACCGTCAGCGCGGCGAAATAGCCGTAGACCACAGTTGGCACCCCGGCGAGAATCTCGAGGATCGGCTTGAGCCAGCGCCGCGCCCCGGCCGGGGCATATTGGGTGAGGAAGATGGCGCTCATCAGGCCCAGCGGAATGGCGACGATCATGGCGATGATCGCGCCGATGAAGGCGGTGCCCCAGAACAGAGGAACCGATCCGAACGCGCCCGACGATCCCGCCTGGTCGGCGCGGATCGCGGTCTGCGGGCTCCAGCTGGTGCCGAACATAAATTCGGTCGGGCTGACCAGCTTGAAGAAGCGCAGGCTTTCGAACAGCAAAGACAGGACGATGCCGAGCGTCGTCAGGATAGCAATCAGCGAGGCGCCGACAAGCAGCGCCATGACCAGCCGTTCGACCCCGCTGCGGGCGCGAAATTCGAGGCGGACCTTGCGCAGGGCAAGGGCCGCGCCGGCCAAAGCGATGAGGATCGCAGTCGCCCCGCCGAGCATGCCATAGCGCGCCTCGGCCTCGGTGAAATGCGGTACCAGGCCGGCCGATTCGGGGTTGAAGCCGGTGTCGCGCTGGCCCGACGCAATCTCCCGCGCCTCGGCCAGGATCGCGTCGCGTTGCATGGCGAACGCGGGCAGCGCGCGGCCCTCGGGGCTGGCGAGCACCGCCTGATTGACGAAATTGGTCTGGACGGGGGTCCATGCGGCGAGGAAGATCAGCGCTGGAAGCGCCGCCCACAGCGCCGCGTGAAACAGATGATAGATCGGCAAGCTGTTCAGCCGCCGTCCGGGGCCACGCAACCGATTAGCACCGCGAAAGGCAAGGAGACCGGCGGCCGCGGCAACCAGCAGGACGGCGACGAGCGCGATTGACAGGGTCATGATGCGCTCGCCGCCGAAACGCTTACTTGATGCTCGCGGGATCGAGCGGGGTCAGCGCCGTTGCCTGTTGCTCGGCGGCCGTTACGTCGGCACCGCTGAACGGAACGAGGCCGCGCTTTTCGAGCATGCCGCCCTTGCCCCAGACCTTCGAATAGGCCGCGATAAAGTCCTTCATCTTGGGTTTGGAGGCGATATGTTCGCCCTTGAGGTAGATGTACAGCTTGCGCGAACCCGGGTAACTGAGATTGGCAATCGTCTCTTCGGTCGGAGATACGCCGGCGAACTGGACCGCCTTCACCTTGTCGGCATTTTCGTCGAGATAGGAGAAGCCGAGCACGCCCAGCGTATCGGGATCGACGGCGACCTTCTGGACCAGCAGATTGTCGTTCTCGCCGGCTTCGATGTAGGCGCCATCCTCGCGGATCTTGGTGCAGACATTCTTTTTCTCGTTGTCCTTCAACGCCTTGGTCGCGGCATCTGTTTCGCAACCCTTGGTCAGTATGAGGTCGGCCAAGCTGTCGCGAGTGCCGGATGTCGGCGGCGGACCCATCACGCGGATCTTCTGGGCGGGCAGGGCCGGATTGACGTCGTGCCAGGTCTTGGCGGTGTTGGGCTTGCCAAACGGATTGGCGGCCAACGCCATGTAGATGTCCTTGGCGGTGAGGTTAAGTCCCGGTGCATTTTTCGACTGGATAATGGTCAGTCCATCGATGCCGACGGGAACTTCGATAATCGATTTCACGCCGTTCTTGACGCAAGTGTCATACTCACTCTTCTTGATGGCCCGCGATGCGTCGGTCATGTCAGGCGTGTCCGCCCCGACGCCGGCGCAGAACAGCTTCATGCCGCCGCCCGTCCCGGTCGATTCGACGATCACGCTGGTACCGGGGTTGGCGCGCTGAAACGCCTCCGCGACTGCGGTCGTGAACGGATAGACGGTCGACGAACCGACGATCTTGATCTGGCTGCCGCCGGAATTGTTACCGCCGGAGCCGCAGGCCGCGACCAGCGCCACCAGCGGCAGCGTGAATATCATTTTCTTCATCTGAACACTCCTTCGCGGCCATCGCGCGGCCGTCCCAGCGACCCCTTGGCGATGAGTCTCGCGGTCCCTGTGACACAATCGTTACAGGATGATGACAGCTCCGCCGGCGGTCATGCGATCGGTAGCCGGACGATTACCTCGGTTCCCTCGCCGGGCGCCGAACGAATGGCGAGCGTACCGCGGTGGCGCTCGACGATATGCTTGACGATCGCCAGCCCGAGCCCGGTGCCGCGGTCGTCGGACGACCGGGCCGCGTCGACCCGGTAGAAGCGTTCGGTCAGGCGCGGCAGATGTTCGGCGGCGATGCCCTGGCCGGAGTCGCGGACGGCGAACGTGACGGCAGGTCCCTCGCGCGTTGCCGAAACCGAGACGGTGCATGCATCGCCGCTGCAGCCGTACCGCAGCGCATTGGTGATCAGATTGTCGATCAGCTGCACCAGCTGGCGCTGGTCCGCGCGCAAGCTTGGCAGGGTAGAATCTGCTGCGGTCTCGATCGTCGCCCCGCGACGCCGTGCCAGTTCGGCGCATTGCTCGATTGCCAGGGCGATCACATCGTCGGCGCTGACGATGTCCGCCGGCGGCCGGAAGCGGTCGGCTTCGATCCGCGACAGGCTCATCAGTTCTTCGATCAGGCGGAGCATGCGGGTCGCCTCGTTGCGGATGGTTGCGCCGAAGCTGCGCCGGGTGGCCTGATCAAGGTCCTCCTCTTCGGCCAGCGTTTCGGCATAGCCGGTGACGGTCGCCAGCGGCGTGCGCAGTTCGTGGCTGGCGTTGGCGACGAAATCGACCCGCATGCGCTCGGCCGCGCGCAGCGCGGCCAGATCGGTCAGGCGCACGAGGGCGCTGCCGCCGCCCAGTTCGATCAGGCTCAGCCGCCATGGCCGTTCGACCCCGCCAATGCCCACCAGCTCGGTCTCGCCGGCGGTGCAGCCGAGGATGAGGTCGAGCGCCGCCGGGTGGCGAATGGCGAGTCGCACGTCCTTGCCCTCGATCCCGCTGCCGAACAGCTGGCGGGCGGTCGGGTTGGCGGCGACCACGCGCGTGGCCCTGATCAGTAGCGACGGCTCGGCAATGGCGTCGAGCAGGGCTTGGGCGAGCGGCGGCAGGACGGTCATCGCCGCCTGCTAGCGGTTCGGCGCTGCCGCTGGAAGAGGTGGCGAGGAGGTTGCTCAGCCGGGAATGGCATCAACTCGATGCTGGTGGCGCCAGGCGCCGATCGCGATAATGATCACGATCGGGTAACTCCAGACGCGTCCCGCGGCGGCATAAGCGATCGGAATGAGATCCGAAGACAGGATGCGGAACAGGTGCGCGAGCAGGGTGGTAAGCTGCAGCCCGGCAATCCACAGCGGCCAGAAGCGCGATGACGTCAGGGCCAGGGTGACGAACGCAATGAAGGTCGCGGCATCGACCGCCAATACGCCGCCTTCCAAATGATAGAAGCCACCGAACCTGCCGGAAATGAGCAAATGGGTGACCAGCGAGGCGGCCAGGCTCACGGCCGCGGCGACTCGTTCGTCGCCGCGGCCGCGCCACAGGGCCTATCCGCCACATAATGCGAGCAGCCCCCAATACAGGTAGCGGGTTTCGATCATGATCAGTATCGGATCACAATAAGATTCATCCCGTCAACCTGCATGATTTCACGCGACCACGCGCAGATCGGCCACGGCGGTCTTCGGGCATTCGTCGGTATCGCCGAACCCGACCGTGCGCAGGCCCGGAACCGACTGCTTGGCGTTGACCAGGGCAGCGTGGCAATTGGCCATGCCGCCGCGAGCGCTGACCAGACCCTGGAGGGCGTTGGCGAGGTGTTGCAGCGAATCATGGCCGGTGGCGATGCCCGTGCCGGCGACCGACCGGCAATACATCATCCGGCCCTGGAGTTCGGCGATTTCGGCGAGTGCGCCGTCAATCGAATCCTCGACCGCCCGGACCTGGGTGGCGACGTCGAATGCGGCGTTTTCAAGCTGTTGTTTACGCATGTGTTTTCCCCTTCCCGGACGCGTTTCGCGCCCTGGCTGCTGGTCCAGGAGAAAGTGACAGTCGATGCGGCTAGTGGGTCAGCATCCGCGAGAGGCTTTCCAGGCCGGCCAGATACATCCCGGCCGAGAAGGTCGCACCCATGGCGATGATCATGATCCAGAGCAGCCGGAAACCGACGCTCATTTCATTCCTGGGCTTGCTCCTCGTTGCGAACGGCAATGGCAGGGAAGACCAGCGGCCCGACGTTGTCTGCTCGGTTATGACACCGGCGGAACTGGCCTCCCCTGCACGATCAGCGTGCCGAATCTGATGACTGACCGCGTCGCCGTTCTGGGGCGGGGCAGGGGAGACGTCGATGTACGGCGGTTGATGTATCAACCGTTGATATTCGCCGGCAAAGGCGCCGCTGGCGGCGACCAATCGCGCCGCTTCGGAACGGCGTTCGACGCGCAGGGTATGAAGCGACTGGCGAATGCGCTGATCGACGGTGTGAGACGAAATCCCGAGCCGGCCGGCAATTTCCTTTGAAGATAGATGCAGGTTGACGAGCTCGAGGCATTGCAATTGTCCGCTTGAAAGTCGGGCAATGCGCTCGTTTAAATCATCATCCACTTTGGACCATTCCGCGAATAGTGGTGCAGCCGATGCCATCACCCACTCCTTTTCGGCCTCTCAAGACCGTGCCACCAGATCGTCGAGTCTTGCCTTCCTTTACGGCAGTCAAAGCCAAACTGCCAATAACATTGGGCCAGCAAGCGCGGGTAACGACTTGTGAACGTTGTTTCTCCGCAACGACTAATGTTTCCCGCAACGGCCGAACGCCGCCAGGAATGATGGTAGAGAGAGCTGGATTCGAACGAACGTACGGGAATCCCGGATCATGCGGAAGCGGGATGTCAAACACTTCGGAAGTTGAGAATCGCGTTGAGCAAGAACGTTGCCAAGCCCGCGAACAGCGACACGATCACTCGGGCCAAAAGATAGTCAATATTAGTCCACCGGATGAAAGCCGCGAACATCAGCAATGTAATCGCGAGGCCCACGCCGGCGCTTATGAGGAAGT
>JANLQS010000099.1:0-2763 GCA_031367995.1 Sphingomonas sp. | reverse complement strand
GTTGAACGGATAGCCGCGGTCACGGGCGTGGATGGCGTCGGTGCGCTGATATTCGCCGCTGACGTAGAAGTTGTAGCCCTTGTCGCGCAGGTCGCCGAAGCCGACCGTTGCGTCGAGGCGATATTCGGCGCCGTCGCCACGCTGCGAAAGACCGGCCGACCCGTTGAGGTGGACGCCGTGGACTTCCTTCTTGGTGATGACGTTGACGACGCCCGCGATGGCATCCGAACCGTAGGTCGACGAGGCGCCGTCACGGAGGATTTCGATGCGGTCGACGATGGCGTCGGGGATGGTGTTGAGATCGACGAAGTTGCGATGGCCGTCATCGGCCAGCGGGTACGGCGCGGTGCGCAGACCGTCGAAGATCACCAGGGTCGACTGAACGGTCAAGCCGCGCAGCGACACGCCGGTGGCGCCGGTGGCGAAGTTGGAACCGTTGTTCCAGCCCTGCGGCACGGTGCCGGCGTTGTTGTTCGACAGCTTGGTGACGGCGTCGGACACGGTGTTGACGCCGCGATCCTGGAGCGCGGTCGCGGTCAGCACGGTGACGGGCGAGGGAGTCTCGGTGTCGGTGCGGCGCAGGATCGAGCCGGTGACGACGATCGTGTCGTTGCCTTCGGCGTTCGGCGCGGTGCCGGCGGTCGGCTGACCGGGCGCGGGGGCCTGGTTCGACTGGTTGCCCTGCGGACCGGTCTGCTGCGTGACGACGGCGCCGTCGGCGCCGGTCGTGACAGTGGTCGACGTCGTGGGCGACGTGGGCGTCGTGGTTGACGTGCTTTGCGCAAACGCTGGCGAAGCCGCCAAGCCCATGCCCAGCAACGCGATCGCCTGGAGCGCCGTCGTTGCACGCAAAGTGCTCTTAATCATCGTAGTCTCCCCAATGTGGCGGTCATCAACACCGCCATAAAAATCTCTCGCAGGCGCAATTGGCCCCCACGTGAATGTCCCTTTAGCGTGGCGGGAGGGGGCGCTGTAAAGGCGGACGGGCATAAGGGAGACGCTTTGTTACCAAACTGTGTCGGCGATGACACAGTTGGCGCCTCGGCCGAATTCGCCTTGCGGCGTGGGCGTTTAGCGGCGGCGCGCCCGGCGCTCGGCCTCAAGACTGGCGGCGGCGTCGGCATAGGCTTCCTGCCTGGCGACGCTCCAGTATCGAAGGTCGTCGAGGGCGATCCTGACGCCGGTCACCGCGCAGCGGACATGGTCGCCATCGGTCAGCAGGCGAAATGTCCCGTCGAGGTAATGGACGCGGGCCTCGCGCCCGGTGCTTTTCAGCATGGTCACTCCTGCGGGGGATCGAACAGCCCCGGCTGTCCCGGATGATAGGCGCCGCGGCCGCCGCGCTCAAGGCGCGGGCGGAATCCCCGGGGGCCGCTGGTCGCCGCGTCGCCGGTGGTCGCCGCCACCACCCCGTCGGCGAAGTGGAGGTCGACGGCATGCGCCTCGCGCGCGGCCGCGGCATGGATCAAGGTCTTGCCGCCGCGGTCGGTCACCCGGACATAGCCGCGCCGCAAGGGCCGCTCGGGATGGGCGAGGTCGGCTAGCCGCCACAAGCTGGCGAGTTGCTCCGCGCCGCGCTCGATTCGCGCCGTTAACAGGCGCGGCTGGAGGCGCGGCGCGCTGGCGGCGAGATCGGCGCGGGCGTGGGCGGTGCGTTGCGCCAGCGCCCGCGGCAGGCTGTCCCCGGCGACATCGATTCGCTGCGCCAGCGGACTGAACAGCGCCGCCGGCGCCGGCCAGCGCGTGACCAGCTGCGCGATTCGCTCCGCCGCGCGGGCCGCGCCGCGGGTGACGCAGGCGGCCTGGCGATGACCCAGTTCGCTCAGCATCGCCGCCAGCTCGGCGCGCACCGGCACCGCCATCTCCGCCGCCGCGGTCGGGGTCGGGGCGCGGCGGTCGGCGGCGAAGTCGATCAGGGTGGTGTCGGTCTCGTGCCCGACGGCGGAAATCAGCGGGATCGGCGATTCGGCCGCGGCGCGCACCACTTCCTCCTCGTTGAACGCCCACAGATCCTCGATCGAGCCGCCGCCGCGCGCGACGATGATCAGGTCGGGCCGGGGCACGAGGCTGGCCATGCCGCGAATCGCCGCCGCCACCTTGGTCGCCGCGCCGTCGCCCTGGACCGGCACCGGCCACACGATGACGTGGGTCGGGCAGCGGTCCTCCAAGCGGTGGATGATGTCGCGAATCACCGCCCCGGTCGGCGAGGTGACGACCCCGATCAGCCGCGGCAGGAACGGCAGCTTGCGCTTCTTGCCCTCGTCGAACAGCCCCTCGGCGGCGAGCATCCGGCGGCGCTTGTCGAGCAGCGCCATCAGCGCGCCTTCCCCCGCCAGCTCCATCCGGCTGACCACCACCTGATATTTCGAGCGGCCGGGATAGGTCGTCAGCTTGCCGGTGACGATGACCTCGGCGCCGTCCTCGGGGCGGAAGGCGAGCCCCGCCGCCTGGCCTTTCCAGATGACCGCGTCGATGCACGCGCCCTCGTCCTTCAGGGTGAAATAGCAATGACCCGAGGCGTGGCGTTTCCAGCCGGAAATCTCGCCGCGCACGCGGACCAGCCCGAACGCCGCCTCGACCGTCCGCTTCAATGCGCCCGACAGTTCGCTGACCGACAAAGCCGGCGAATTGTCGCCGCCCTTCGCCTCGGCTAACAGGCCGCTGGCGTTGTCGTCGTCGGGGCCAAAGGTCGAGGTGGTCATGAACATCCTGCTGCTGGGTTCGGGGGGCCGCGAAGATGCGCTGGCGTGGCGGCTTAGGCAA
>JANLQS010000096.1:0-39375 GCA_031367995.1 Sphingomonas sp. | reverse complement strand
GACCGTGTCGTCCTCGCCGCCGTCGTCGTCACCGATCAACCCGGCGGGCAGCTCGAGGCAGGCGCGCCCGATCGGCACCCGCGGCTGCTCGACCAGCAGCATCTCCCCGGCGTCGGTCTCGGCGAGGATGACGATCGCGCGGATGCCGCCCGCGCGCCGGACATATTCCCACCGCCCGTCCGTGACGGCGGTGATGAACCGTCCCTGCCACATCACTTCGGCCACGCGGCTACAGCTCGATCAATTTGTCGGGAATCTCGTTGGTGTCCTCGGCGGACTTGGGAAAATGCGCTTTCAACACCGCCCCGATCAACCCGATTGCCTCGACGATGCCGTCGGCCGGGCGGCCCTGTTTGACGTCGCCGATCAGCGCCGTCATCGCCTCGCCCCAGGTTTCGGGCGTGGTCACCGCGGTAATCGCTTCGTCGCCGACGATTTCCGCCCGCCGTTCGCCCAACGACAAATAAATCAGCACCCCGGTGCGCCCGATCGTGCGCCGCTCGGCGCCGGTCTTGAACAGCATCACCGCACGCCGCCTGACCCGCCGGCTCTTGGTCGCGCCGGGCGTCAGCGCCAGCCGCAGCGGCTTCCATTTCAGGACATAAAGCGCAACCAGGAACTTGAGCAAAGCGATGCCGAGCAGCAGCGTCAGATATTGCCGCAGGCTCGGCGCGTCCGACCACCCCATCAGCCGCGTCCACCAGCCCTCCAGTTGATCCGGAAAGGCGGCGAAGAAGGCCAGCACGATGAACAGCACGAGCACCGCATAATGCAGGCCGACGTCGTGATAGTCGTCGCTGCGCACGGCGGTGATGGCGACGATCTCGCCGTCGCTCCCCGCCTCGGCCGCGCGGATCGCCTCGCTGACCCTGTCGTGGTCGGCCTCGCTCAAGGTCATTACCATCCCCCCGACGCCCCGCCGCCGCCGAACGACCCGCCGCCGCCCGAGAAACCGCCGCCGCCGCCAAATCCGCCGCCGCCGCCGAACCCACCGCCGCCCCAGCCGCTTGATCGCGACGAATTGCTCAGCGCGTTCAGCCCCCACAGCACGACCCACGGGCTGATCCCGCTCTTGTGCTTGCCGCGATACCGCCGCCCGCCGACGCTGCGAATCAGCGGCAGGATGACGAAGAAGATGAGGAACATCACCAGCACGAACGGGAATTCCCCGCCGCCGCTGCCGCGATCCGCACTCCGCGCTTTCTCGCGCGCCGCGATCGTCGCCGCCTGCTTGGCCGCGTCGACCGGCGACAGGCTCATCGTATGGATGATCTGGTCGGCCCCGGCGACGATCCCGCCGCCCATGTCGCCGGCCTTGAACGCCGGCAATATGGTGTCGCGGATGATGACGCTCGATACCGCGTCGGTCAGGAACACCCGCGCGCCATAGCCCGTCTCGATCCGCACCTTTTTCTCGTTCGGCGCGACCAGCAGGATGACGCCGTCGTCCTTCTGCTTGTCGCCGATTCCCCAGGTCCGCCCAAGCCGATAGCCATAATCCTCGATCGTCTTGCCTTCGAGGCTGGTGACCGTCGCGACCACCAATTGCCGCCCCGACTGCGCCTCCAGCGCCTCGAGCTTCGAATTCAGATCGACCGTCTGCTCGGGACGCAGCAGCCCCACCTGGTCGACCACCCGCCCCGTCAGCGCCGGAAACGTCTGCGCGTAGGCCGGCGCGGCCAGCGCGACCAGCGCCAGCCACACCAAGGCGAGGATGCGGGTCACGCGGCTCCCGCCGATCAGAACTTGACCGACGGCGCGTCCTTGGCGCCGGTCGCCGCTTCGAACGGCACCTTGGGCTTGGCGCCATAGAAGATCTTGGCGCCGATCGCGTCGGGGAAGGTGCGGATGCGGGTGTTATAGCCTTGCACCGACTCATTATAATCGCGCCGCGCCACCAGGATGCTGTTCTCGGTCCCCTCGATCTGGCTCTGCAGTGTCAGGAAGTTCTGGTTCGACTTGAGGTCGGGATAGGCCTCCTGCAGCCGCTGCAGCGGGATGATCGCCTGGGTCACTCGGTTCTGGGCGTCGTTGAACGCGCGCACCTTGGCCGGATCGTTCAAATCGGCGGGGCTCAATTGCACCCGCCCGGCATTGGCGCGCGCCTGCGTCACCTCGATCAGCACGCTCGATTCCTGCTTGGCATAGCCCTTCACCGTCTCGACCAGATTGGGGATGAGGTCGCTGCGCCGCTGATATTCGCTCTGGAGGTTGCCCCATTTGGCGTTGACGTCCTCCTCGGCGGTCGGGACCGAGTTCAATCCGCAGCCGGCGAGGCTGAAGGCGGCGAGCGGTGCGAGCAGGCCTGTCCTGAGCAGGATCGAAGGGCCGATGCGGCGAATAATTGCGGTCATGATGAGGGTCCCCTTGAATGTGACGGCGAACGTAAGCGGCCCCGCCCGTCCTTTCAATCGTGCCCGCGACGATTCATGACGACGCCGCGCCAGACGATTGATTAGGCAAATCCCCCTGCCTGAGCGCATTGTCGCTGCACGACCTTCAGTTCGCGTTCCCGACCCCGGCTTTTTCAAGGCTCGATTGGAGGCACCGATGGCAAGATTTCTCGAAGGCTTTACGGGGTTGGCGCTGGCGCTGTGCCTACCGTTGTCGACGGTCGCATCGGCCCAGGCCGCAGACCCCAGGACCGTGGCGATCGGCGCCTCCGCTCAATTCGCCGTCGGCTACGGGGTCTGGCGGATCGAACAGAAATGCCTGAAAATGCCCGCCGCCAGGCATGACCAGTACGCCCGCGTCATCGCCGACAGCATGCGGCGGCTGCGCGAAGCCGTCGACGAGCGCCTGTTCAACGCCGCCGTCGGCTCGGGCGAGGATACCGCCAACGACCCGAAAATGGCCAAATGCGACGACGTCGGCCTGTTCGATTTCGGGCTGCAGCAGGCCGAGGAGGCCCAGGCAAAACTGGTCTCTCTGCCCAGCGGCTATCATCTGAAGATGATCGACTGACCAGCGCCGCGGCGAAACCTGGCGGAAATCGGCGACGGACCGAGGCGGCGGCCGTAGCGCCTATTTGGGCATTCCAGTGATTCCGCTCGCCTTGCGCAACGCGTCGCCGTCGAGCCGGTAGCCGTCGCTGAAGATAGTGCGGATATGGCGCAGCGCGCCGAGATCCTTCGCCACATCGCCATCGACGAGGATCATGTCGGCGTCCTTGCCTGCCGCGATCGAGCCAGTGGTCTTGTCCATCCCGGTCATCCGCGCCGGGACGATCGTCGCGGTCTGCAGCGCTTCGGCGTTGGTCAGCCCGGCCTGCTGGTAAAGCTCAAGCTCGCGCACCAGCTCCAGCCCATAACCGTCGGTCCCGGCGACGATCCGCACCCCGGCCCGGTGGAGGCGGCCGACCAGCCCGACCATCTTGGCGAAGCTCTTGCGGAAATCGTCGCGGGTCAGGCCGTCGAACAGCGGATAGCCGCCGATCTTGAACGACCGCGCCACCGACGCCGGCACGACCTCCATGAATGGCGCATATTCGGGCGACACCGCGCTGCCGTCGGAAGTCATCATCGGCTCCCACACGCTCAGCGTCGGATCGACAATCGTCTTGCGCTGCGCCAGCTCGGCGTAAAATGCCTTCATCGCCGGCGAATCGAGGTCGACGTCCTTGCCATATTTGGCCGGCCCCTCGAGCCGCGCCGCGGTATTGGCCTTGTCGACCACCGCTTGCGGCATCGCCTGCATCATGATGAAGTTGATGTGGGTAATCTCGTCATAGCCGGCGCGGACCGCATCGAGCGGGCGCATCCCGGCGGGCACGTGGCCGTGGACGTGAAGTCCGAGCCGGTGCGCCTCGGCCGCCGCCGGCGCGATCCACGCGGGCGTCATCGAGGTGTAGAATTTGGCGCCCCATAACCCGGCGGCCTTGATCTTGTCGACCGCGGCGATCGCTTCTGCCTCGCTGCTCACCGTCAGCGCATTCTGCGCCGCCAGCGGATCCTTGCGGTCGATGATCACCGACACTCTACCGTCGGGCGCGATGATGTCGCCGGCCGCGCGCCGCTTCCGGATGCTCAGCGCGTCGTCGATCATCGAGCCAGGGCTGCGCACGTTGACGATCCCGGTCGCGACATTCTGCAGCAGATTCCAGTCGTCCCCGCCGATATGCTGGTGTGAATCCCACAGGCCCGGCACCAGCGCCTTTCCGCGTCCGTCGATCCGGGTCGTGCCCGGCGGCGCCTTGAGCGACCCGCCCACCGCGACCGCGGCGATCTTGCCGCCCCGGACCAGCACCGCACGGTCCGAAAGATACTGGCCGCCGACCGAATCGAACACGGTGACATGGTCGATCAGGGTCGGCCTGCGCGCCGCGGGGGTGAGGAAACGGTGGGCGACATCGCGCACTTGTCCCGCGGTCGCTTTGTCCTGAATTGCGCGCAGCCGCGGCCCGGCCTTGTCATAACCGGCGGGCAACATCGACACGCTGCCTGCCGTTCCGAACAGCTTGCCCCGCTCGTCGAGCCATAGCGGAGCAGGCGCGAAGCCGAGCCCACGGATGAACGCCAGCTGGACCGTCTTCGGGCCGCCGGGGCCGTCGATTACGGTTTTCTCCCCAAGCGCCGCCGTCGCGTGGCCGCTGGGCAGGATGTCGAGCCCCTTGACGCCCGCCGCGAGGATCGCGTTGGTCAGGGCCTCTCCCCCCAGCCACGGCCCGCCATAACTGTCGTAATATTTCCCCGCGAACGGCGCCGCGCCTTGCTCGATCGCATTCTTCCAGTGGGCAATGCCCTTGGCATTGACCGCGAACTCCTCGGTCGCATCGCCCGAATCGTTATACCCGCGGATCGCGGTCGCGGTCGGCCGCCCGTCGGCGCCGGGGGTCACCACTTCATCCTCTTCGGTGATCCAGCCGCGCAGCGACATCGACATGCGATACGCCATGCGCCCGTCGGGCAGCGTCCACGACCAGATGTCGCCGTGCTTGGCCGCTTCGGACGCCAGCACATAATGCCGCGCGTTGGCCGGCGGGACCATCAGCTGATTCTTGGGCGTCGGCGCGGCGACGGCCGCCGCGGACGCGGTGCCAAGCAAGATGGCGGCGAAGATCGATCTGATGGCCACGGCTACCCCCTGTGCGTGCAAGCGCGGCAACCTGCGTCACGACCGCCAGTCGGGCAAGGGGAATTGAGCTGCGCGAAAAAGTGGGGAGCTTCTGTTGCCCGGTGCTCCCCGAACCGCTGGAATCCCATTCTGTTGCCCGGTTGGGTCCGACCGCGCTTTTGTCCGAATAACTTCAGGGCGTTAGCCCCTCAGTTACGCAGCAATCGCAAGAGCCTCGTTATCGTTGGCACTTGTGTGAATGAGCCGTCACGGTGGTCTCCTGCCGATCGGCAACCTGGCCTTTATTGCACCCGTCGATCCTGTTTCGCCCCCATCAGCAGCGGCGCGGTCGCCACCGCGCATCCTCGCCGCTGGTGGTGGAGGCGCCGGGGTACTGCCCCCCGGGTCCGAAATGCCTATTCCACCAAATACTCTACCGACATAGCCACTTGCGCTCGCGCGCACCTGGCCCGGCCAAGATAGGGCGTGACGCGGTTTGACGCAAGGAATTGACATTTGCCGGGCCGTAGCGGAACCGTAGCGAAGCGGGCCGCGTTGGAACCGACCGTGTGAGTCAGGGTACTGACGCTTCCGCACTGAATTCAAAGGGGACTATCGAATGAACAAGATCTATTTCGCCGCTGTCGGCGCCGCCGCCCTCGCTCTTGCCGCTTGTGGCGGCAAGAAGGATGCGCTGGCCGACAACGTCCAGGAAAATTACGAGAACGCCGCCGACAACCTCGACGCGATGGCCGGCAACACCGCCAACAGCGCCGAAGCCGACGCGCTGTCGAACCAGGCCGACGCGCTCAAGGACGAGGGCAAGAACAAGGCCGAAGCGGTCGAGAATGGCACCGCCGGCGCCAATCAGGTCAACGCCATGTAAGCTGCTTCTCCCGCCGTTCGCGGCGCGGAGGACAGGGAGGGGCCGGGACCGTGGGTGCCGGCCCCTTTTTTGTTGCGCGGCGCACTCGCTGGGGTAGGCGTTTGCCGCGCATGACCGACGATCCGCCCGCCATCCCCGCCGCCACGTTGGTCGTGATGCGCCCCGCGCTTGGCTTGGCGCCGCCCGAACTGCTGGTCGTCGAGCGGTCGGCCGGCATGGCGTTCGCCGCCGGAGCGCTCGTCTTTCCCGGCGGCCGCGTCGACGATGCGGATCATGCCCTTGCCGCCGCGCTCGGCCGACCCGGCGACGCCGCGCGCATCACCGCCATCCGCGAGACGCTTGAGGAAAGCGCGGTCGCGGTCGGTCTCGGCCGGGTCGACCCGTCGCGCGGTCCCGCCCTCCAGGCCGCGCTGCTCGCTGGCGAACCGGTTGCCGAGCTGGTGAAGCGCGAAGGCCTGACACTGGATCTCGACTCGCTGACCCTGTTCGCCCGCTGGCGCCCGGCCTTCGCCCACGCCCGCCGCTTCGACACTTTGTTCTTCCTCGCCGCGGCGCCCGCCGGCGACTGGGCGCCCGTGCCCCAGCCCGGCAAGTGCGCCGCCGCCGAATGGGCCGGCGCCGCGGCTTTGCTGGCGCGGATAGAGGCCGGCACCGCCAGCGCCATCTTCCCGACCAAGCGCAACCTCGAACGGCTGGCAACCTACCGCGACCTCACCGACGCCGACGCCGACGCGGGCCGTTACCCGATCGAGCCGATCGAGCCGTGGATCGAGCAGCGCGATGGCATCGATCTGGTCTGCATCCCGCCGAATCGCGGCTATCCCGTAACGTCGGAGCCGCTCGCCACCGCGTTTCGCGCCTGAAGCCGCGACTCGGGCGGCCTGCTCAGCCCATGAAAAAGGGGCCCGCGGCGATGCCGGGGCCCCTCTTCCTCGCCCGCGGGCGAGAGCGCTAGCTTAGGTGGCGCGACAGGTGCTTGTTCATTTCGAACATGGTGCACTTATCGACGCCAAAGACCTTCTTCAGCTTGTCGTCGGCCAGGATTTCCCGCTTGTTTGCGGGATTTTGCAGGTTGTTCTTGCGGATGTGGTCCCACATCTTCGAGACGACCTCGCTGCGCGGCAACGGTGCCGCGCCGGTGATTGCGGCAAGTTCCGGCGACGGGGTTACCGGACGGGCAAGACCGCCCCCAGCTTTACGTCCAGTCCCGCTCGATGCTTTTGCCATGTGGCCCTCCTGTTGTTTCAGCCTGCATGATAGAGCGCAAAGCGCCCCCCCTTGCAAGAGCGCGAACACAGGGAAGAGCGTTAATCCCGCTTGAGACCGAACGGCACCACCCGATTGGCGGCGTCGTGGCCGATGTCGGCCGGGTCACCTAAGGCGATTCCGGCCCGCTTGCACCAGTCGGCGACGATCGCCGCGGCATCGCTGCCGAAAGGCGGATCATTGTCCGGAATTTCGCTCATCCGCCCCATCCGGATCGCCGCGCAGCGCCGCACCGCCCGCGACCCGGTGACATGGAACATCGCCCGGTCGATGCGGTAGTCATGCTCGGCGACATCCTCGATCAACAGCTCGGCGCCGGTGAAATCGGGCTCGATCGCAGTGCCCAGCAGGCTCGACAGCACGGTCAGGTTGAACGCCATCGCCCGACGTCCCGCCGTCAGCCCTGGCTCGAGCGTCGCCGGATCGCGCCGCACCAGCCAGTCGAGCGCGCGGTGGATCGCCGCTTCGCCGCCGTCGCGCAGCGCATCCTGGGCCATCGGCCCGTGCGCCACCGTCAGTCCGGCCTTTTCGAACGCCGCCAGCAGGAAACCGGCATCGGAATAGCCGAGATAGGTCTTGCCCCGCGCCGCTTCCGGCAGGTCGCGCGCCGCTGCTTCGGCGATGCGGTTCGACCCATATCCGCCGCGGGCGAACCACACGGCGTCGATGGTCGGATCGGCCATGACCGCACGCAGCGCTGCCAACCGCTCGCCATCCGGCCCGGCAAAATGGCCGTCGGAGAGGAAGCATTGCGGGTGGACGACCAGCTCGGCATCGCCGCGCGCCGCGACGATCCCCGCTACCGCCTCGGCGGCGGCCATGCTCAAGCTGCAGCTCGGCGCAACGACGGCAATCCTCATGGCGAGATGAATTGCACAAGGCGCCCGCGCCGCATAGGGCGGCGGCGATGAGCGATGCGCCAATCTATCATTTCTGCGGGGTCGGCGGCAGCGGCATGCTGCCATTGGCCTCGATCGTCCGCGCCACCGGCGCCACCGTTACCGGCTCCGACCGCTCAGCCGACGCCGGACGGCTGGCGGCGAAGTTTGAATATCTCGAGCGTCTCGGCATCGCGCTTTTCCCCCAGGATGGCAGCGGGCTTCGCGACGGCGCGACTTTGGTCACCTCGGCGGCGGTCGAGTCGACCATTCCCGACGTCGTCCGCGCACGTGAACTCGGGCTCGCCCACCTCACCCGGCCGCAACTGCTCGCCCACTTGCTCAACGCGGCCGACGTCAGCATCGCCGTCGGCGGCACTTCGGGCAAATCGACCGTCACCGGCATGATCGGCTGGATGCTCCACATTATGGGCCGCTTGCCCACCGTGATGAACGGCGCGGTGATGAACAATTTCGTCTCTCCGGCGACGCCGTTCGCTTCGGCCCTGGTCGGCGACCCGGCGCTATTCGTCAGCGAGGTCGATGAGAGCGACGGCTCGATCGCGCTCTACCGTCCGACCGTCGCCGTGCTCGGCAACGTCAGCCTCGACCATCACAGCCTCGACGACCTGCGCACCCTGTTCGCCGGTTTCCTCGCCGCGGCGCGCAGCGCGGTGATCAACCTCGACGATCCCGAGGCACGCGCCTTGGCCGAGACCCTCCCCGACGACAAGCGCATCGGCTTCGGCTTCGATTCGCCCGGAGCGACCCTCGCCGGCCGCGATTTGAAACTTGATGCCGATGGCGTCCGCTTCACGCTGGCCGTGGACGGGGCGCAACATGACGTCGCCTTGGCCGTCCCGGGCCGCCACAATGCGATGAATGCGCTGGCCGCGCTTGGCGCCCTCTACGCCCTCGGCGCGCCACTGGGCGAAGCGGTCACCGCGCTCACCGGGTTCGCGGGCCTCAAGCGCCGGCTCGAAACCGTTGGCGTCGCCGGCGGGGTGACGGTGATCGACGATTTCGCCCACAATCCGGACAAGATCGCCGCGACACTGGCAACGCTGACCGCGCGGACCGGCCGGCTGCTCATCATGTTCCAGCCGCACGGCTATGGCCCGCTGGCCAAGATGGGTGAGGAACTGGCCGAGACGTTCGCCGGCGGCCTGCGCGAGTATGACCGGCTGTATCTTCCCGACCCGGTCTATCAGGGCGGAACGGTCGATCGGTCGCGCGGCTCCGACTGGCTGGCGGCCCGCATCCCCCATGCCACGCATTTGCCCGATCGGGGCGCGATCGGCGACGCTTTGATCGCCGCCGCGCGGCCCGGCGACACCATCGCCATCCTCGGCGCGCGCGATGACACACTCAGCGAATTCGCCGCCGCGCTGGTATCCCGGCTAGGGTAGCGGCATGCCCCAGCCCAAGCTGTTCCTCGATTGCGATGGCGTCCTTGCCGATTTCGACGCCGGCGCCCGCGCCGTGCTCGGCGGCATGACGCCGGCGCAATATGAGGAGCGCCACTCGCGGCGCGAATTCTGGCAGCGGCTGGCGAGCACGCCCGATTTCTACGCCGGCCTCCCGCTGTTGCCCGACGCGCGGACCCTGTACGACGCCGTCGCGCATTTGAAACCGACGATCCTCACCGGGCTGCCGATCGGCAATTGGGCGGCGCCGCAGAAGGTGGCCTGGGCGGCCGAGCATTTCCCCGGCGTGCCGATCATCACCTGCATGGCGCGCGACAAATATCGCTACATGGAGCCGGGCGACGTGCTGGTCGACGACCGCGAACAGCACCGCGACAAATGGGAAGCCGCCGGCGGCGTGTTCGTGCACCACAAAAATGCGGAGCGCAGCATCGCCGCGCTCCGCATATTGTTTCCGACGATCGTTTAGGCCGCCGCGGCCATGTCGACCTTTTCGACCCACTCGGGCCAGAACACCGGCTCGCGGCTCGACCAGCCCGGCGCGGTCGCCGCATTCTCGCTGATCGACTGGAGCAGCAGGCGACGGCGTTCGGGGTGAAGGTGCGGCAGCGCCGAGGCGGCGCAGAAAGCGGCGGGAAGCCACGGGCGCACGCCCGCGCCGAGCAGCCGCTCGTAAAGGAAGCGATAGGCGGCGAAGCTCGGCAGGCGGTCCTGGCCGAGGTCGAACGCGCTCAAGGTGATGAGCATGCCGAGGAACGGCTCGATCATGTCGAGCCCGCTGTCGTCGGGGATCTGCATGCGCAAATGGTCGAGCTGCTTGTAGAAGCGGCCCTGGGCACCGATCGACGCCGCCTCGACCTCGTCGCGCGCCCAGGTCTCGTGCGGGTCGGAACGGCCGAAGGCGACATCAAGCGAGCGGCGGATGTAGCGTTGCGTCGACTTGGGAAAGCCGGCGAACTCCTTCATCTCCGATATCAGCAGCGCGCCACCGGCGGGCTGGCTGGTCTTGGTCGTCATGACCTCATGCTCCTTTGCCTGGGTGAGATCATGAGGCCGCGCTGGTTTCCAAACGCTTAACCAAAAATCCACCCCCCGTTAACCAGTGAATCAAAGGACTGGCGGCGGAGCAACTTAAAAGTGAAACCTGGCCGACACTTTCCTGCAGCTGTGTTTTTCAGGGCACGTTTTTGCAAAGTCGTTGCGCCAGCGCACCGATTCACTTGGTTGCGACTGTCAGGTGACAGTGGCCGCTAAACCGCGACCCCGGCCGGATAAACCGATCTGGTGCTTATTTGTCGGGGAATCCGGACGATGGCACGGGTTCGTTGCCGCCCGGCGCGGTGGCCGACACCGGATCCGACGCATCCATCGATTCGTCGCTGCCGACATCGACCTTGGCGTCTTGGCAGTCGGGGTTCTTCTTGAGCTTCAATTCGAGCTCGCGATCGGGCGGGCGCTGCTGGGTCGGGGCGGGGGTCGGCTTGGTCATCGGCTCTGCTCCTGGAAGATTTGCCTGATGAACGAGCGCCACGCCGCGCCTGTTCCCGCGGCAACCGCGCGCCCACCAATCGACCGGCGACCGGGTCCCTTCTGCCAAGCGGCGGCGCGGCGATTGCCTGATCCCCTGGCTGGCCCCTAAAGCAGGATGGTCATGCTCGCATTGCCCTACAAGCGCGTCACCGGCACGCGGACCCTTGTTCCCGTGATGCGCAGCGCGCGCTTCGCCGACATCGGCCTCGCCGTCCGTTCGATCGGCGGCTTCTGGCTATTTTATCTGGCGACCGTGCTGCTGCGCGCCTTGCTCGGGCCCGAAGCGGCGTCGGCGATGGGGTTGCGGGCGATCAGCGCGGCGGTCGGCGTGGTCCTCACCGCGCTCATCTATGTCGCGCTGCGCCTGCTCGCCCGCGATGCTAGCCTGAGGCGGATGATTATTGTCGCCGCGCTGTGCGCTTTGCCCGCGGCGGCGACACTGGCAGTGGTGTCGCTCAGCCTGGTCGCGTTCGACAGCCCGATCGGCCCGCAGTCGCAGATCACCACGCAGGAAGGGGTGGCGATCGTCCAGCACGGGCGCAACGTCCGCATCGTCAAGAACAACGGCAATGCCATGGACATCCGCCTGCCGCCGGTGTCGGAGATCATCGCCGCCAAGATGCCGCGCCTCGTCGCCGACGGCACCGTGACCTGGTATTTCCTGTTCGCCGCGTGGTGCGCCATCTACATTGCCATGACCCAGCAGCAGCGCTCGCGACTGACCGAGCGGCGGCTGGCCGAGGCCGAGACCGCGGCCCACGCCGCCCAGGTCCGCGCGCTGCGCTATCAGGTCAACCCGCACTTCCTGTTCAACACGCTCAATTCGCTGTCGTCGCTGGTCATGTCGGGCCGTGCAGGCCAGGCCGAAGAGATGCTGCTCGCTCTGTCGACCTTCTTCCGGTCGAGCCTGTCGCTCGACCCGTCGGCCGACGTCAGCCTGGCCGAGGAGATCGAGCTGCAGCGGCTCTACCTCGATATCGAGCGGGTCCGGTTTCCCGACCGGCTGGAGGTCGAAATCTCGATTCCGGGCGACCTCGCCGAGGCCCGCGTACCGGCCCTCATCCTCCAGCCGCTCGTCGAAAATGCCATCAAATATGGCGTTTCGGCGACCCGCGACCGGGTGCGCTTGACGATCGAGGCGCGGCGGCTCGACGGCGGGCGGATGCAGGTCGAGGTGACCAACATGCTGGTCAGCCGCGGCGGCGCCGACGTGCCGCCCGCGACTCCCGCCCACCTCGGCACCGGCGTCGGCCTGACCAATGTCAGCCAGCGGCTCGAAGCGCATTACGGTGGCCGCGCTGACTGCCGCTTCGGCCCGATCGCCGGCGGCTATCGCGTGTCTCTGGCCATTCCGCTGAACGACCAGGACGACGACGAGTGATGGATCGGCCCGCCCCGCTCAAGGTTCTCGTCGCCGACGACGAGCCGCTGGCGACCGAGCGGCTCGAACTGCTGCTCGCCCGCATCGACGGCATCACCTTGATCGGCACCGCCAGCGACGGCGAGGCGGCGGTGCGGATGGCCCGCGCGCTCGATCCAGACCTCGTCCTGCTCGACATCGCCATGCCCGGGCTTGACGGGATCGAAGTGGCTCGCGCCTTGTCCGATCTCGGCCGTTCGCCCGCCGTGGTGTTCGTCACCGCCTTCGATCAATTCGCCGTCGCCGCGTTCGAAGTTGCCGCGGTCGATTATCTGATGAAGCCGGTCGATCCGGCGCGGCTCGAACGCGCCTTCGCCCGCGCCCGCGTCTATCTCGGCCAGCGCGACCAAGTCGGCGTTGCCCAAGCCGCCAGGCAATCGCCTTACCTCGATGAATTCTGGGCGTCGGACCTGAGCGGGCTGGTACGCATCGCTGCCCGCGACATCGATCGCGTTTCGGCCGAGCGCGACTATATGCGGCTCCACGTTGGCCAACGTAGCTGGCTGATCCACCACTCGATGAGCGCGCTTGAGGAAGGGCTCGACCCGGCTTTGTTCGTCCGCCTTCATCGCTCGGCGATCGTGCGGCGGGATTTCGTCACCGGCTTCACGCGCAACGCCTCGGGCCGCTGGATCGCCCGCCTCGCCGACGGCAATGAGCAGCCGGTCGGCCGCCTCTACAGCGACCAGGTGCGGAGCATGGCGCGGCGTTAGGCCGCCGCTTTTGGTTCAGCCTTGGCCCGTTTGCGCGCGGCGGCGCGGTCGACCGCCCCGGTGACCGCCACGTCCATCGTCACATTGCCGACGGTACGGAAAATGTCGGGGATGGTTTCGACCGCAATGAGGATCGCCAGCGGCTCGATCGGCAGGCCCATCGCCAGCGCGATCGGCGCGATCGACGTGACGAAGCTCAACTGCCCCGGCAGGCTGACCGAGCCATAGGTCACCGTCACCGCTACCGCGACCCCCGCCACCATCGCCAGCGGATGGATGGCGATGCCCATCCAGTGCGCGACATAGATGGCGACGCCCAGGTTCATCGCCGGCCCGGTGGCGCGGAACAATGCAACCGCCATCGGCAAGGTGATGTCGGCGCTGGTCGGGCGCACGCCCAGCAGCCGCGCCGCCTCGAGCATCGCCGGCAACGTCGCCAGCCCCGACTGGGTCGAGATCGCCACCGCCTGCGGCCGGATCATGGTGCGCGCGAACGCGCCCGGGCTGAACCGCGCGACGCCGATCGCCACGCCATAAGCGGCGATCAGCACCGCCACCCCCAGGCTCGACACCAGCACGATGTAATGCAGCACCGCGCCGAACGCCGCGCCGCCCGCCCCCGCGCCTAGCGCGAAGGCCAAAGCGAACACGCCGAGCGGGGCAAGCCTGAGTACCCAGCCGATGATCACCAGCATCGCCGCGCCGAACGCTTCGAACAGATCGGCCAGCGTCTTGCGCTGTGCCGCCGGCAGCTGGGTGATGGCGAACGCCAGCAGCACGGTAAAGATCACCAGCTGGAGGATCGATCCTTCGGCCGCGGCCTTGATCGCGTTGGGCGGGATCAGCTGGCGGATGAAATCGCTGACCGTCGGCACCGACGCCGCGGTGGCGCTGACGTCGACGCTGGTCAGCCCCGCGCGCAACGCCTCGGCCGACGCCTGCGGCAGCGGGAAAGCGCTCAGCAGCAACGGCATGACCAGCGCCCCGAACAGGCCAGACAACGTGATGATGACGACGAACATCAGAATCGACCGCGCCGCGACCACGCCGCTCTGGGCGGCGTCGCTGCCGCGCACGATGCCGGTGATCAGCAATGCCACGATCAGCGGCACGACAGTCATCTTGAGCGCGTCGAGCCATAGCCCGCCGACGACGCCCGCCACCCGCACCGCCGGATCGCGCCAATAGTCGCCGGCGCCGTTGACCAACGCGCCGATCGCCAGCCCGGCGATCAGCGCGCCGAGCACCAGCCAGGTCGCCCGCGTCTTCAAGCGCGCGGCTTGCGGAAGCGGAACACCGCGCGGTCGGTATGCCCGCGGATCTTCTCGTCGAACACGTTGAGTTTATGATCGTCGGCCGGGTTGCGCAGCAGGTCGCTTTGCGCCTCCATCACGAACCCGGCCCGCTCGAAATCGGCGCGCAGCACGGCGGGGTCGATGCGGTGGAGCGCCTCGACCGTCGCGCGCGTGTCGCCGTTGGGGTTGGCGATATGGTCGACGATGCCGACCACCGCGCCGGGTTTCATCGCCGCGAAGAGCGTCTTGAGCCAGCGATCGGGGTCCATGCGGACGATTCCGTTCTTGGCATTCTCCCAATAGACGTCGTGATAATCGAGGTTCATCAGCGCGAAGTCATAGGCGTTGGGCGCCAGGCTCGGCGCCTGGAACGGGCTCGACATCAGCGCGACATTGCGCTGGCGCTTGGCGAAATCAGCCCAGGCGATCCGCGCCTTGTCGCCCATGAACTGGGTCGGCTGCCATACGATCACCTGCCCCTTGGGGCCGATCGCGGGGGCAACGATTTCGGCCCAGTATCGGTTGGCGCCGAACAGGTCGAGCACCCGCATCCCGCGCTGCAATCCCAGGAACGTCAGCAATTCGGCCGGCTTGCGGTTGGCGTCGAGCTTGACGTTGTCCGGGCTCCGCGCGGTAACCGCCGCGACCGCCTTCGCCACCGGCGCCGGGCTGGCCACCGCCGTTCCCGTCAGCGCCAGTGCCAGCGCCGCTGCCATCAAGCTCCATTTCGCCATGAAATCTCCCCTCCCGCGATTGAGCATCAGCCTAGCGGCGCTGGAACCGCTCCGCCAGCACCCGGCTGACGGAACTTGGCGCCTCGCCGCTAATTATCGTCTCATGGCCTTTACCCAGCTCGATCCCCCGCTGCCCCTCCACGTCGTCGACCGCGGCTCGGGCTATGCCATCGCGGTGATCGATTATGGCCAGGAATTCGACTTGCTGTGGGTGGTCGGGATGGACGAGGGCGGGGAAATCTGGTGCGTCCCCAACCCGCAGGTCCGGCTCCAGGCCAACTGGTCGATGGGCCGCCGCAAGAAGCCCGGCGCGCCGCCCAGGATAAGCGCCGTCGCCGGCTGACCCGTCCCAGCCGTGCCGCGGCTGCGACCGGCTGCTGCATCGAACATCGGCGCTCGCGCGTTTTATCCCCGCTGCATCCCTGCAGGCTACCGCGTAAAGGAGTTTACCAGCATGACTGACACCAGTCACGACATTCGCACCCTCAACGGCCTCATCGCCACCACCATCGACAGCGTCGACGGCTATCGCACCAGCGCCGAAGCGGTCGACAGCCCGCGCTTCGCTGAACTGTTCACCGCCCGCGCCTCGGAACGCTCGTCGGTCGCAGAGCAGCTTCGCGCCGAAGTCGCCAAGCTCGGCGGCAATCCCGAGGACGACGGCACGTTGCTGGCCGCCGGCCACCGCGTGTTCGTCAACCTGAAGGGCGCGGTGACGTCCCGCGACGACCAGGCGATCATCGCCGAAGTCGAGCGCGGCGAGGATCACATCAAGGCGAAGTATGAGGATGCGCTGAAGGACGGCGACCTCGCCCCCGACACCCGCAACCTGATCCAGACCGCTTATGGCTCGGTCCGCTCGGGCCACGACCAGATGCGCGACCTCAAGCATTCGCTTGAAGCCTAACCGAAAGGGATTTCGATGAGCATTTTCAGCAAGATCAAGGACGCCATCTTCGGGCACAAGACGCCCGACGCGACCACCGCCCAGGCGCCCGCCGACGGCGGCGCCCCGGTCGGAACGCAGCCGGCGCCGACCATTACCGCCGCACCGGTCGATGTCGAACAGGTCCTGACCGACATCGCTGTCTCGAAGGGCAACCCTGACCTCAACTGGAAGACCTCGATCGTCGACCTGATGAAGCTGCTGGGGATGGATTCGAGCCTCGACAATCGCAAGCAGCTGGCGACCGAGCTCGGCTACAGCGGTCAGCTCGACGGCAGCGCGGAAATGAACATGTGGCTTCACCGCGAGGTCATGCGTCAGCTCGCCGCCAACGGCGGCAAGGTGCCCGCCAATCTGACCGACTAGGCTTCGGGTGGGGCGGGGCGGCGGCACAGCCAGCGCCGCCGCCCCTTACCCGCTGGCCCCACGGCATGATAGGCTCGGCCGCGCAGGGGATGGGAGAGTCGTCATGAAGTCCGCCGTCTTTTACTGCCTCGCCGCTTTCGCTTCAGCCCCGGCGTTCGCGTCGCCGCCGCCGGAGATCCGCATTGACCTCGCCAGCTTCTCGATCGCGCCCAGGCCGATCCACCTCGCCGCCGGGCAGCCGGTGCGCCTCGTCATCACCAACACCTCCGGCGGCGGGCATGATTTCACCGCGCGCAACCTGTTCGCGGCGGCGCGCGATGTCAGCGGACCTGTCGCCCGCGGATCGATAGAAATTGCCGGCCACCAGTCGGCGGTGATCACCCTCACCCCCGCGCGTGGCCGCTACAAGGTGCATTGCAGCCATTTCGGCCACTCGGTGATGGGCATGAAGAGCGTCGTGATCGTCGACTGACGCGCCGCTTAAGCCGCCGCCGCGCTCCGCGCCGCCGCCATCGCCTGGACCAATTTCAGCGCCTCGTGCGCCGACAGCGCCGCGCCCTCCTGCCACAGCCCGACGTACGACAAATGTTCGCCGGCGAAAACGATCGGCCCCTCGGGCTTCAGCAACTCTTCGAAGCGCGCGCCGCGCTTCGCTTCGCCCCAGTCGGGGGCGATGGCGCCGACCCCCTCGCTGTACGGCACCTGCCCCCAATTGACCGCGACCGGCGAGGTCAGCAGCCGCGACCGGCCGGGATGCAGCGCTTCGACCGACCCGCGGCAGATCGCGATCTGCTCGGCGATCGGCTTGGCGACGAACGCGTCCGGCGTGTTGGGATGGGTCCAGCCGGCGACATAGGCGCCGACCAGCACGCCGCGCGCCTGATGGAATCCGCTCGATGGGTAGAGGACGTTTTCGTTGAGCCGGTCGGTCCACGCCATCCCGCCATAAACGGCGTCGTCCGTCTCCCAGAAACGCGGCGCCTCAAACGCCACCTTGGCGCTTTTCAGATAGACGATATTCTTGAGCGCCGCTTTCTTCGGGGCCGAGAAATCGTTGGGAATTCGCTCGAGCAGGTGTGCCGGCAAGGTGCACACGCAATAATCGGCCCTGACCGAGCCGCCGCGATGCTCGATCCGCACCCCCGCGCCTTCGCGGCGGATCGCTGTTACGGGGATGTTGAGGCGGACGCTCGGCTTGACCTGATCGTAAATCGCGTGGGCGATCCGGTCCATGCCGCCGGCCGGCTGCATCATCGTCGCCTGCATGTCCATGATCTTGTCGAAGACATAAGGCAGGCCGACCGCCCGCGACGGCAACAATTGCTTGAGGGTCAGCGCGTCGACCGCCTTGGGGGGATGCTGATAACCGCCCGGCGCGCTGGCGTAGCCCGAGCTGACCGTCGCGGCATATTTGCCCTTGTCGTCGAGCGCCGCAAAGGCGCCGAGGAACAGGCGGAACTGCGCCAGTTCGTCCTTCGGCATCTCGGCATCGAGCGCATGGCGGTCGATCGCCTTGCCCAACAGCTCGCCGATGTGCCCCTGGATGTCGTTCTTGAACCGCCGCTGCGGTTCGACCTTGCCGTTGAAGTCCCAACCGGCGCTGTCGTTGGAATTGACGAACACTTCCAGCGGAACGCCGAACTGGCGCGCATAGCCAAGGATCAGATGATGCGTCGACGGCAACCGCGCCGGGCCGGCGTTAAAGTATAGCCCGTCGCTGAAATTGGCCTGTTGCAGCGGGCGGTCGATCTGGCTCACCCGGTCGCGCCCGCGGATCGTCCACGACCGCCCGCCGACCCGTTCGCGCGCTTCGAGTACGGTCACGTCATAGCCGGCGCGGCGCAATTCATAGGCGGCGACCAGGCCGGCGATGCCGGCGCCAAGGACGACGACGGTCTTGCCGCTGCCCGATCCCGGCGGCAGCGTGAAGTCGGTCGCGCTGGCCGGGGTCACCGCCGCCAGGCCGAGCGCCTGCATCGCCGCGAAGGTCGCCCCCGCCCCGCCGACCGCGCCGATGCGCAGCAACATGTCCCGCCGAGTGAATGCCATCCGCCTGTCCCCCTGATTTACGGTATAGTTAGCGCGCGCTCCCCGTCGGAATGATCACCGGGTCGATGCGGTCATCACGCGCGGCCGTGACCTCGATCTCGGCCAGCCAACCCGGGTTGACCAGCCCGGCCACCTGCATCGTCGATCGCGCCGGCTTGTTCGGCTGGGCGGCGGTGCCGAATCGCTCCGTATAAGCCCGCATCATCCCGGCGAAATCCATCCGCGCCTGCCCTGGAGGCGCGACCAGGAAGACGCGCATCATGACGATGTCGTCCATCCCCATCCTTTGCTCGCGCAGGATGACCTCGATCTTGCTCAGTATGGCGCGGGTCTGACTATAGGTGTTGCCATAGCGCGGCGGCGTGCCATCGGGCGCGGCCGGGTCGGCGACATCGGGCACCGTCCCGCTGACATAGACGATGCGGCTGTTCGGCGGGACCTGCACAGAGGCCGAGATCGGCACCCCGGCCGCCCCGATCCGCTGCACCGCTTCGCCGCGCGGCGCCGGTGCCGTGACGCACCCGGCGAGCATCATAACCGTCAGTCCAGACAGGATCATCCGCATGCGACTCGCCCCCTTGCCGTGCTGGCGCGGATGCTGGCGCAATTCCGGTGGTGAAGGAAGGGCGGGTTGGCTCACCGCCTCCTCGCCCGATCCGCATGCAAGTCTATTTCATGGCCCACAGCGGGGCGGTGAAGATGGCGCGATATACGACCGCGTGCCGGTTCGACCGGTCGACCGCCTGCTCGGCGAGCGAGGTGTATTCGAGCTTGGCGAATGTCTCGCACATTTCAGGGCCTGGCATCGGCACCGTGTCCAGGTCCACCCATTCGCAGGAAACGATCTTGCCGTCCGCATCGATCGCCAGCGCGGCCGCGCTCGCCGCGAGCAATTGCTCGCCGCTTCCCCGGCCAATCGATCGCGCACCATCGGGTCCGCCGATCATCTGGCCTTGGGAAAGCACCATGACGTAAGGAATGCTCGGCAATTTCGCCCTGAACACCGCGATCGCGCTAACCGCCAAACCATTCACGGCCTTGCACACCGCAGACTGCGTCGCATTCGGAATGTGGCCCTGATCGGGGACGGTAGATAAGCGGCAGCGCTTGATTTTGCCATCGGGACGGACCTCAAGCTTCACATCGCCGCGAACATCGGCCAGCGCCCGTTGAATGGTCGGAAGCGCCCATCTCACCGGGAGGCTTACGATCCGCGAGCCCGGCTGCTCGCCCGGCTTGGAGGGTGTGAATTTCCCCCGCGCCATCGGCAGCGCACAGCTCGCCTTGTCGAGGCTCGGTACGCCGGACGATTTCGTCACGCTGCAGCTCAGCGGTCGTCCGGCGGGGTCGATAATGACGCTGACCACCGAAACTCCGGTAGCCTCGGCGCGCATCGCCGCAACCGGATAATCATTGCTGGTGAACACCACGCCAACGTTGAGGAGATGCGGTCCCGCCCCGTCGGTGCCTCCTGGCGCGCTGCCCGCGCCTTGTCGCCCCTGACGCTTCTCGAGCTCTGCAATGGCGTCCAGGATTGTCATGCACCTGGCCTCGTCGGCTTCGTGGGTTTTCGAAGTCGGGCTGACCGGGCATGCGACTTGCCCGGCCACGGGTTTTGCCGCGGGTGCGGGCGTTCCCGCAGCCAGCGCTGCAACCAAGGCAAGGATCATTACGCGCCCCTCTCACTCATCGACCCGGCGGCGCGAAGGTGCAGCGATCAGCCGCGAGACACAAGCAAGCTACATGGAAAGCGAGTCGGGACTCGCGGCGGTATTGGACAAACGCCCGACCGATGCGGGGATAGGCGGGCGGCACCTCGCCCACGCCCCAAACGGAAATGGGGGCCGGCATCGCTGCCAGCCCCCACTGCGCCGAGCGAAGGATCTGCCGGTGTTCGCAACCTTTGACACGCCAAGCCGAAGCTTCTTGCGCCCAGTCCTCGATCCTGGCTCACCAGCTCAGGCGTCGCGTCCGAAAGTCGATCCCTATCCGAAGACGGGTTCGGCTCCTTCAGCGGCCCTTCTTGGACCAATCCCCTTTCGCGTCGCCTGCTCGCTCCCCGAGGGGTTTGAACCGCGTTCGCGCAAGAAAGACTGGCTCTTCCGGCGCCTCTGACCGGCTGGTCCGGATCGTCGCTCCGTTCGGGCCCGAGAGCCTTCCCTTCGCATCTCACCATCGCCTGCCGGCGGAGATCGGAGCTTCCATCCCTTCGTCCCGAGGGACGCTGGGACTTCCGTCCCGATCACCCATTCCTTATGAGCGCCGATCCGAGTCGCTCAAAGCGGAAAAATCGAGTCGCGGCCTGTGGATAACGGGGATATCGCGGATAGAATCGCGAATCCGTCCCGGTTGCCCGAATCGGCCGCGCTCCCTACCTCCGACCGGTGCCTGATCTCCCCGCTTCCGAACCCGCTTATTTGGCGGGCCTCAACCCGCCGCAGCGCGAGGCGGTGCTGACCACCGAGGGGCCGGTACTGATGCTGGCCGGCGCCGGCACCGGCAAGACCGCCGCGCTCACCGCCCGCCTCGCCCACCTCATCGCCACCCGCCGTGCATGGCCGTCGCAGATCCTCGCCGTGACCTTCACCAACAAGGCCGCGCGCGAGATGAAGGAGCGCGTCTCGGCGATTTCCGGCGGCGCGATCGAGGGACTCCCCTGGCTCGGCACCTTCCACTCGGTCGCCGCGCGCATGCTCCGCGGCCACGCCGAGCTCGTCGGTCTCCAGTCCAATTTCAACATCCTCGACACCGACGATCAACTCCGCCTGCTCAAGCAATTGATCGTCGCCGCCAACCTCGACGAAAAGCGCTGGCCGGCGCGCCAACTTGCCGGGCTCATCGACCGCTGGAAGAATCGCGGCTGGACCCCGCGCCACATCGACGCCGGCGAATCCGAAGCCTTCGCCGCCGGCCGAGGCCAGGAGCTGTACGCCGCCTATCAGGCCCGCCTCGCCGCCTTGAACGCGTGCGATTTCGGCGATCTGCTGCTGCACATGCTGACCATCCTCAAGGCCCATCCCGACGTACTCGAAAGCTATCGCGCGCGCTTCCTTTATGTCCTGGTCGACGAATATCAGGACACCAATGCCGCTCAGTACGACTGGCTGAAACTGCTCGCCGAGCCGCGCCGCAACCTGTGCGTGGTCGGCGACGATGATCAGTCGATCTACTCGTGGCGCGGCGCCGAAGTCGCCAACATCCTGCGCTTCGAGAAGGATTTCCCCGGCGCCGCGGTCATCCGGCTCGAACAGAATTACCGCTCCACCCCGCACATCCTCGGCGCCGCCACCGGGCTCATCGCCCACAACGCCGGCCGCCTCGGCAAGACTTTATGGACCGAGGTCGCCGCCGGCGACCCGGTCAAGATCATCGGCGTGTGGGACGGGCCGGAAGAAGCGCGCCGCGTCGGCGAGGAGGTCGAGGGCTTTGTCCGCAAGGGCGGCTCCTTGGACGACACCGCGATCCTGGTCCGCGCCCAGTTCCAGACCCGTGAGTTCGAGGAACGCTTCATCGCCATCGGCCTCGCCTATCAGATCGTCGGCGGCTTTCGCTTCTACGAACGGGCCGAGATCCGCGACGCCCTCGCTTTCCTGCGCCTCGTCGCCCAGCCGGCCGACGATCTGGCGTTCGAACGCATCGTCAACGTCCCCAAGCGCGGCCTCGGCGACAAGGCCGTGGCCAACATCCACGCCTTCGCCCGTGCCACCGCCCAGCCTTTGCTCCTCGCCGCCGCGCAGATGCTCGATTCGGACGAGCTGACTCCCCAGGCCCGCCGCAGCCTCGGCCGCTTCGTCGGCGACGTCGGCCGCTGGCGAACCATGGCGGCCAATCTCCCCCACCCCGAGCTCGCCCGCATAATCCTCGACGAATCGGGCTACACCGCCGTCCTCCAGGCCGAGCGCAGCGCCGAAGCCGCCGGCCGCCTCGAAAACCTCACCGAGCTGACGCGGGCGATGGAGGAATATGACACGCTCGGCGCGTTCCTCGAACATGTCAGCCTGGTGATGGACAATGACGCGGCGCGCGGCGAACCCAAGGTCACCATCATGACCATTCACGCCGCCAAAGGCCTCGAATTCCCCATCCTCTTCCTGGTCGGCTGGGAAGAAGGCGTGTTCCCGTCGCAGCGCGCGATGGACGAAGGCGGCCTTGCCGCGCTCGAGGAGGAACGCCGCCTGGCTTACGTCGCGATCACCCGCGCGCGCTCAAAGGCGACCATCCTCCACGCCGCCAACCGCCGCATCTACGGCCAATGGACGTCGAGCATCCCCAGCCGCTTCGTCGCCGAGCTGCCGCCCGAGCATGTCGAGACCGAGACCACCATGTCGGGCGGCGAATCCCTGTGGCGCGCCCAGTGGAGCGAGCACGCCGACCCGTTCGCCCACGTCGCCAGAGCCGAGCGCCGCGGCCCCGGCTGGCAACGGGCAATCAGCCCCTCTCCCCTCGCGGGAGAGGGCGACTCCGCGCAGCGGAGCGGGGTGAGGGGGTGGGGCGCCCGCCCGCCGATCGACGTCCGCGCCTCGGCGGTCAGCCTCGGCAACAAGGGCCGCGACGACCTCGCCCCCGGCATGCGCGTGTTCCACGGCAAGTTCGGCTACGGCACCATCGCCGCGATCGAAGGCAACAAACTCGAAATCGAGTTCGAGAAAGCCGGCCGCAAACGCGTTCTGGACAGCTTTGTGAGTTTGGAGTGAGGCCTAGTTGCAATAAACGGTTGTGCCATACGTTTGACACGTGCGGTTCTGACCATTTGGGCCGTTGATGTACGTCGTATTGCCGTAAGTTTGGCTCGTCGTACCGCTCGATCCATAAGTGGTATTGCCGTAGGTCTGATAGCTAGTGCCACCGGGACCGTACGTCGTGTTGCCATACGTTTGATAGGTCGAGCCGTTCGGCCCGTAAGTAGTATTTCCGTAGGTTTGATAAGTCTTTCCGTTGGAACCGTAGACCGTATTGCCGTAGGTCTGGTATGTGGTGGATTGGCCGAGGGAGGCTGTCGACAACACCAGAGTGATTAACCCAAAACCGGCTGCGATACGCATTTTGATCTCTCCCCGTTTTCAATCAGTTTAGTGCACGACAAGGGAAAGCGGTGGGAGTACATTAGCTGCACTCAATCAGGCCGCCACCCGCTCCACCTCAATCTCATCCTCGCGTCCCCGCGCCTCCGCCAACTCATGTGCGGCTTCCATCCGCATCAGCGTGTCGGCCTTCAGCCCGAACGCCTTCTCGAACCGAATCGCCATTTCGGCCGACAGGCCCTGGTGTCCGTTGAGCAGCTTGCTCATCGACTGGCGCGACACGCCAAGGTGATCGGCTAGCTCGGTCACGCCTAGTCCCGCCGGCTCCACGACCTCCGCGCGCAACCACTCGCCGGGGTGAACCGCGAAGCTCCTATGAAGCTTGATTGCCATCAGTGATAATCCTCCAGGTCCATGTCCTCGACCGCGCCGGCCGCATTGACGCGGAATGTCATCCGCCAATTCTTCGTCACAAACAGCGACCATTCGCCCTTGCGATCGCCGGTCAATCGGTGCGCGCCGAAATTGGGCGGCACCCGCAGCTCCTCCGCCGAGTCGATCGCGTCGATATAAGCGAGCATGTTGCGCAGCCGATCGACCGACCCGGCGGGCAGACCCTTGGGCGACCCGGTTTCGGCAAAGCGGCGTAGCGCCTTATGCCGGATGCTGTTGATCTGCATCGGCCGCCCGTGTACCGAATAAAGTGTCAATCGTCAAGTGACGCTTTACAGCTTTAGCCCGCCGCCTTGCGCCCCGTCTGCCGAATCCACGGCATGATCGAGGACCAGCTCAAGTCCTGCGTCAGCTCGATGCCCGCCAGCTGCCCCTTGCGCCACACGACTTCGCCGGCCGGCACGTTCAAGCCGTCGATGAAAATGGCGATGAAGGTGTCGCGCGGCGGCAAGTCATCGCCCTCGACCTGCAGCCCGCGCTCCGAGATATTGCGCAGCGTCGCCGCCGCGACAGTGACCCCCCACTTCAGGCCGACGGCGCAGCGCAGCTCGACGCGCGGCATGGCGCGGCGCTCGCCCGGCTGGCTGACCAGCTTGCGGGTCAGCAAGGCGAGCATGTCGATCGGCTGGCGGAAGCGAATCCCGGCCTCGCCGTCAGCGATCCAGTCGAGTGTCGCGGCCGGACGCTGGCCGGTCGCCAGCTCGACCGCGACTTCCTCCCCCGGCGCCGACGTCACCGCGCCACGGATCGTCGCGCCAAGCGGCGAAATCTTGCGGATCGAGCAAGGATGCGGCCGCCCCGCTTCGTATAGCGCGATCGGATCGAGCGACCCCAGCGTGTCGGCGGGCAACGCGTCGTCGGGCCACGGCAGCTGCGCGGCCATGACATAGGTCGTGACGGACAGGGCCTCGGCCATCGATACTCCCGCGGATGCCGGCCAAGTCTGCGCGTCCGAAAGCTAAGGAGTCGCTAACGGGGGACCAGTCGGCGGCCGACGTCAAGCGGCCGCTCTCGCCCTTCCCTCCGCCAGCGCTGGGACCGGCGGCGGTAGCTTCACGCGAAACTATCGCGATTTCAGCGCGTTGGGGGTATAGAGCGGTGAGGGGAATGACGATGTTGCGGAATATTCTGTGGAGCGCCCCGGTGGCGCTGGCGCTGTTTTTGCCCGTGGCGGCCACGGCCCAGCTCGCCACATCGGCGCCAAGTTCGATCGCCGTCCAGCCGCCCTCGTCGCCTGCCGAAACCGCGGCGGCCATCGACCGCTTCTACGCCAGCCGCGCCGGCGCGCCCTTGTGGTTTGCCGGGGGCCGGCCGTCGCCCGCGGCGCAAATCCTCCTCTCCCGGCTGCGCACCGCCCAATTCGACGGCCTGGCCGACGGCCCTGCGCTCGCCGCGCGGATCGATGCCTTGCTCGCCAGCCCTCAGACCAGCCCCGCCGCCGATTGGCAGATGTCGTCGGCCTATATCGCGCTTTCGAACGCGCTCCACGGGCCCGTCGCCGGCCTCAATTATGTCGATGCCGCCGCCCGGCCCCACGTCGAATCGCCCGATCGCTTGCTCTATCTCGCCGGCCAGTCGACCATGCTCGACGCCCATGTCGGGGCGATGCTGCGCATGTCGCGGCCGTATGAAGAGCTGCGCGCCGCGACCCTCGCCGATGCCGCTGCCAGGGGCGGCGCAGCCGACCCGCGGCTGCTCGCCAATCTCCAGCGCGCCCGCGCCCTTCCCGCAACCGGCCGCTATGTGGTGGTCAACCCGGCCGTTGCCGAGCTGATGATGATCGACAATGGCGAGGTGGTCGATCGCATGCGGGTCGTTGTCGGCACGCCGCAGACCCCGACCGCGCCGATGGCCAGCGCGATCGCTTATGCGACGGTCAATCCCTACTGGAACGTGCCCGAGGATCTGGTGCAGAAGATTCTCGCGCCGCGCGTCGTCACGCAGGGCCTGTCCTACCTCAAGCGCGGGCATTACCAGGCGGTCGATTCGTTCGGTGCCGACGCCACGGTCATCGCGCCCGAAACCATCGACTGGAAGGCCGTCAGAGCGGGCACCGCGCAGGTCAAGCTGCGTCAGCTTCCCGGCCCGTTCAATTCGATGGGCCTGATCAAGTTCGGCTTTCCCAATGCCTATGGAATCTATCTCCACGACGAGCCGAGCAAGGCGCAATTCGCCAAGGCCGACCGGGCGCTGAGCAATGGTTGCGTCCGCCTGCCCGACGCGGCGCGCCTCGCTCGCTGGATGCTTGGCCACGACCCGCGGGTGGTCGGCGGCGCCGGGGATCAGAACGTCGCGCTGCCCCGGCCGGTACCGATCTACATCACCTATCTGACCGCCCGGCCCAGCGCCGGCGGCGGTGTGCAATGGGCCAGCGACGTCTATCGTCTCGACGCCCCCGCGGTGGCGGTGACGCGCCTTTCGGCCAACTAACCGGCGCCGCCGGCAAGGAACCGGCGGCGCGCCTCAATCGCTTCGCCTCCAGCGCTTTCGCTGGAGTAATGCTTATGTCCGATCCACGTGCCGCCGCCCTTTACCGGATGGTCCTGCCGACCCACGAATGCCCCTATGGCGTCCGCGCCAAGGCGGCGCTTGAAAAGGCCGGTTTCGCGATCGACGAGCATGTCCTGGCGACGCGAGCCGAGGTTGAAGCGTTCAAGGCCGAACATGGTGTCGCGACCACTCCGCAGATCTTCATCGGCGGACAGCGAATCGGCGGCTCGGAAGACCTCGACGCCTGGCTCGCCGCCAATTCGGCCGCGGCCGCCGGCTAGCGCCGCCCCGGCTCGCCCGCGCTTTCCTCGATCGGATCGGCGGCCACCGCCGGCGCCGCGCCGCGGTCGATCTCCATCCAGTCGCGGAATGGCAGATGATACAGCATGTCCATCACTTCAAATTCAAGCCCGCCGGGCTGGTTGGTGTTCGAATTCCACAGGGCCACCACGCCGCTCTTGAGCCGCGGGTCGAACAGGATCAGTGAGCGATAGCCGTCGACCCCGCCGCGGTGCCCGACGATATGGTGCCCATCATAATCGTAGCTGCGCCAGCCGAGCCCGTACATCGGGTCGTGCAATCGCTCGAGGAACTTGCGCAGATGCTGCCGCTCGAGCGGCGTGGCGACCCGCGGGGCGTGGATCGTGTCGAGCAGCCGCGGGCTGAGTACCGCCGGCATCTCGCCCATCTGCGCCAGCATCCACAGCGCCATGTCCTTGATATCGCTGTTCATGCCGCCCGCCGCCGGCACGCCGTAATAGATATCGTTGACCTGCTGCGGCCGCCGCCCGGCGCTATGCGGCCGCGCCCAGTTCTTCGACCCCTCAAGCCCGGCCCGCGTCAGGCTGGCCGAGGTCATGCCGATGGGATCGAACAATTCGTGCTGGACGACCTCACGATACGGCCTGCCAGTGGCCTTCTCGACCATCTCGCTGGCCGCGTCATAGGCGACGTTCTGATAATTCCAGCAGGTCCCGGGGAGGCAGACGCTATTCATCTGGAACATCGTGCTGCGCAGGAATTTCGCGCTCTGCCCTTCCTCAAGCTTGTTGTCGAAGGCGTTGCGGTAGAGGCCGAGGCGATGACTGAGTACGTCGCTGACCTTGGCTCGCACCTCGTTGCCACCGGGCAGCTTGAGCGACGGCGCGTCGCGATAAACCGGGTCGTCGAGCGACAATCTGCCCTGCTCGGCGAGCTTGGCGACCATCGTTGCCGCCACGCCCTTCGACACCGACGCCCAGCGGAACACCGTGTCCGGTGTCACTGACTGGCCCGATCCGGCCAGCGTCTCGCCATAGCCATTGAGAAAGGTGATCCGCCCGCGCTCGACGATCCCGACCGCCATCCCGACCATCATTGGCTTGGCCATCAGCCGGCGCAGGCGCGCGTCGAGCATGGCATAGTCGATGTCGTGACGCCGCGACGGGGCGAGCTGGACGAGCCGCGCGCGGGTCTGCGCCTGGGCGGCGGCAGCGATCTGCTGGCGCGACGGCGCCTTGGCCCCCGGCGGCGCGGCCAGGGCCACCACGCCGACCATGAACGCGAACAGGCCGAGTCCGATTTTCTGCTGCCGATCCAACCTTGTCCTCCCGACGAGCGTCCGCCTTGGCCGGGCACGGCGCGTCCCTCAACGCCTGTTTCCCCGCCACTGCGCCGAAGCGAAGCCAATCGGCGACGAATGGCCTGCCATCTGGCGCCGGCCGCCGGACCGGTCTAGGGAGGCGCCATGCGATTTTTAATGACGCTGTGGTGGATGGTGGTCGCGGTCGTGATCGGCATCTTTTCCTATCGCAACTGGGCCGACGTGACGCTCGCTTTGTGGGGTCCGCTGCAGGCGGACATCAAGCTGCCCATCTTGATGGCGCTGATGTTCGCGCTCGGGGCGCTGCCGGTGTGGCTGGTGATGCGCGGAAAGCTGTGGGCGGTGAAGCGCAAGCTGATGCTGGTCGAGCGCCCGCTCATCGTAACGCCGCCGGTGGCGATGCCCGCGCCCGCCCCGGCCGAAGGCGAAGACCCGATCGCGCCATGACCAGCCCGATATACGTTGCCATCGACACCCCCGATTTGGCCCGGGCCAAGGCGCTGGCCGCCGCCGTCCGCACCCAGGCCGGCGGCATCAAGCTAGGCCTCGAATTCTTCAGCCACAACGGCCGCGCCGGGGTGATCGAACTGGCCGAGCTCGGCCTGCCATTGTTCCTCGACTTGAAGTTCCACGACATTCCCAACACCGTGGCCAAGGCGATCCAGGCGCTTGGGCCGATCGAGCCGGCGGTGATGACCGTCCATGCCGCCGGCGGGCGGGCGATGATGGAAGCGGCCAAGGCCGCCGCGCCGGTCTCGACCAAGGTCGTCGGCGTGACCGTCCTCACCAGCCTCGATGTCAGCGACCTGACGAGCCTCGGCATCAAGGGCGACCCTGCCGGCCAGGTCGATCGCCTCGCCGCTCTGGCCCGCGACTCCGGGCTCGACGGCATTGTCTGTTCGGGCGCCGAGGTCGCGGCGGTGCGCGCGGCGTGGAAGGACGGCTTTTTCGTCGTCCCCGGCATCCGCCCGGCGGACAGCGGCGCCGGCGACCAGAAACGGGTGATGACTCCGCGCGGCGCGATCGACGCCGGCGCTTCGATTCTGGTCATCGGTCGCCCGGTCGCCGACGCCGCCGATCCCGCCGCCGCCCTGAGGGCGATCGCCGCTACGCTGTGAATGTTCGCATCGTGGACAGCCGCCGCTCCCCGCAGTATCGCCGCGCCATGCAAGGAACCTCCCGATGAGCTGGCTGACCCGCGTCCGCAACGGCATCCAGTCGCTGACCAAGCGACAGTCGACCGACAGCCTGTGGCACAAGTGCGGCAAGTGCGGAACGATGGTGTTCACCAAGGAATGGGAAGACAACGCCTTCGTCTGCCCGCGCTGCGACCATCACGACCGCATCGGCCCGGCGGCGCGCTTCGCCTTGTTGTTCGACAAGGGCAAATATGATCCGCTGCCCAGCCCCGAAGTCCGCGAGGATCCGCTCAAATTCAAGGACACCAAGCGCTACGCCGACCGCATCAAGGCGGCGCGAGCCGCGACCCATGAGCGCGACGCCTTGATCAACGCCAAGGGCAAGATCGAAGGCCATATGGTCGTCGTCGGGGTCCAGGACTTCGCCTTCATGGGCGGGTCGATGGGCATCGCCGTCGGCGCCGCTTTGGTCGCCGGGATCCAGGCCGCGATCAAGGGCAGGACGCCCTACATATTGTTCACCGCCGCCGGCGGGGCGCGGATGCAGGAAGGCATATTGTCGTTGATGCAGATGCCGCGCGCGACAGTCGCGCTGGCGCAGCTGCGCGAGGCCGGCCTTCCCTATATCGTCGTACTGACCGACCCGACCACCGGCGGCGTCTCCGCCAGCTATGCCATGCTCGGCGACGTTCAGCTGGCCGAGCCGGGCGCGCTGATCGGCTTCGCCGGGCAGCGGGTGATCGAGCAGACCATCCGCGAGAAGCTCCCCGAAGGTTTCCAGCGCGCCGAATATCTGCTCGAACATGGCATGGTCGACATGGTCGTCCACCGCCAGCATCTGAAGGATCGGTTGGGCCGCCTCGTCGCCTACCTCGCGCCGGGCAAGTCCCGGGCCGCATAGACTCCTCTTCTCCCGGCGGCGGGAGGGGCTGGGTGAGGGCTAGTCATGCAAGAAGTGATTCGAACGTCCGACCCGCGCCTTGCCGCCTTGCTTGCCCGTCAGGCGACCCAATATGTCGACCGCGACCAGCTCGGTCTCGACCGCATTGTCGCATTGCTCGACCGGCTCGGTCGTCCGCAGGACCGGCTGCCGCCCGTGTTCCATGTCGCCGGCACCAACGGCAAGGGCTCGACCTGCGCCTTCCTCCGCGCCGGGCTGGAAGCGGCGGGCCACCGCACCCACGTCTTCACCAGCCCGCACCTGGTCCGCTACAACGAGCGGATCCGCCTCGCCGGGACATTGATCACCGACGACCAGCTGGCCGAGGTCATGACCCGCGCGCTCGACGCCGATGCCAAAGCCAACGGGGGTATTGGCGCCAGCCTGTTCGAATTGAACACCGCCGCAGCCTTGCTCGCCTTCGCCGAAACCCCGGCCGATGCCTGCATCCTCGAGGTCGGGCTCGGCGGGCGGATGGATGCGACCAACGTCGTCGATCGGCCCGCGGTGTGCGGCATCGCGAGCCTCGGGCTCGACCATGAGGCGTTCCTCGGCAGCTCGCTCAGCAAAGTCGCCGCCGAGAAAGCCGGCATCGCCAAGCCCGGCGTACCGCTGGTCGCGCTGCGGCCCGCGGATGAAGCCCTCGCGATGATCGATCGGATCGCCGGCGAACGCGGCGCGACGCTCCTTCTCGAAGGACGCGACTGGCAGCCCGATCCAACGCTGGAACCGTCACTTCCGGGGTCGCATCAATTGCGTAATGCAAATCTTGCGTTGGCGATGCTATCGGCCCAATCGGCTGTTTCCGTGCTGCGCGAAGCCTTCGTCCGGGGCATTTCCCATGCCCATTGGCCGGCCCGCTTCGATCGCCTCGCCGACGGCCCGCTGACCGACGGCGTCGAGACCTGGATCGACGGCGCCCACAATCCCGACGCGGCCGAGGCGCTCGCTAAGCTGCTCGATCACCGCCCGATGCACCTCGTTCTCGGCATCCTCGCCAACAAGGACGCGGCGGGAATTATCGCCCCGCTCGCCTCTCATGCCCTGTCGCTGACCTTCATCGCCGTCCCCGACCATCCGTCGCACGATCCCGGCGCGCTCGCCGCGGCGTTCTGCGGCACGGCCGCGCCAAGCCTCGAGGAAGCGCTCGCGCCCCTCCCTGCGCCGCGGCTTATTGTCGGGTCGCTGTACCTTGCGGGGGAAGCGTTGCGGGCAAATCGGCAGGTTCCCGACTGAGCCGCCGCGCCTGGGCGCTGGTGCGGATCCATTCGAGCGTAACGAACAGCACCGACAGGAAGCCGAACGCCGCCGTGTAGCGGAACACGGTGGCATAACCCATCGTGTCGAATGCTTCGCCCGCCACTCCGCGCCCGAGCGTCCCGACGAGGAAGGTCAGCGACGACAGCAAGGCATATTGTACCGCGGTGAAACGCTTCGACACGATCGTCGACAGATAAGCGACGAACGCGGTCAGCGCGATCCCGGTCGAGATATTCTCGTAACTGATCGCCAGCAGCAGGCGGACCATGCGCTCGTCCGATCCGAACCATGTCGCCAGCTGGTCGAGGTGCAGAAAGTGGCTGACCATGTCGATATGCGGTCCGCCCTCGGCGAGATCGGCGTAGACGAGGTTACCGGTCGGCGGCAGGATCGCGCCCAGCAGCAATGTCGGGAACCGACCCAGCCGCGCGAACAGATAGCCGGCAAAACTGATCCCGATCATCGTCATGACGATCCCGAACAGCTTCGACGCGAAGGCGACCTCGTCCTTCGAATAATGGAGGAAATCGAGGTAGAAGGGGAAGGCGAACGACGACCATATATTGTAGCACAACGCGTAGGTCAGGATGAAGCCGAGCACGACCAGCACGCCCCAGCGCAGGCGCTCGCTAAGCTCGGCCAGCGGCGACACCAGCGCGCCATAGATATGATTGGCGGCGGTCCGCCCGGCGGAGTGATTGACGTCGGGTTCGGCCATCACGCCGCGGCCGTGCGCCTTCAGCCAGTTGACCCCCGCCGCGATGACCAAGGGCACGAACACTGTGGCGACGATGATCCACGGCCCGTAGGCCTTGGTGAAATCGGCCACCGACGGCGGTTTCGCGCCCGCCGCGATGACCAGCATCGACGACATGAAGCGGGCGATGGTGACAATCGCCCACGTCCAACAGACGCTGACGATGGCCAGCGCGATCAGCCGGGTGCGCGGCGCGATTTCTCCCGCGCGGGACAATTCCTCGTTCATCAGGCCCTTGGGCGGGCGGCTGGTGTCCGGCGCGCCGAAGGTGAAGGCGAGGATCACCACGATCAGCCCGGCCATTAGCAGATACACCAGGCTCCAGCTCATCCGCGCCGCCAGGATCAAGGCCACCGCCCCGCCGACGATCGACGCGGTGCGGTAACCGAACTGGTAGATCGCCGAGAGCAATTCGACCGGCACGTCGTCGTCGGCGACGTCGATCCGCCACGCGTCGACGGCGACGTCCTGGGTTGCCGAGGCGAAGCTGGCGATGACCGCGAAGATCGCGAACCAGCCGATGTTGGTCACCGGGTTGGTCAAGGCCAGCGCCGCGAACGACGCGACCATCACCGCCTGGCACATCATGATCCAGCTCTTGCGCCGCCCGAACCGGTTGAGGCCGGGGATCTCGAGCCGGTCGACCAGCGGCGACCACAGGAATTTGAACGAATAGGTCAGCCCGATCCACGACAGCACGCCGATCGTCGCCAGATTGACCCCGACCTCGCCGAGCCACGCATTGAGCGTCCCGATCAACAGCGCGAACGGCAAGCCCGATGAAAATCCGAACGCCAGCATCGACGCCGACTTGCGGTTCGACAGCGCCGCCTTCAGCAGCCGCCAGCCCTTGGGTCGTTCACCTGCCACGCGTCCCTCCTCATGGTCTTGCGAGCGACCTTAGCCTCGTCGCCGGCCTTGGCTAGCCCCGCCGGCCATCGCCTTCCGCCGCGCCTCTTGCCAGCGCCGCCGCGTCGGCGCACCATCGCTAACATGGATCAAAGCCTGACCGCCGAGCGCCTGCCCGCGCTGCGCCCGACCGCTGGCCAACGCGCCCTCGCCGATGCTTTGGCGCGGGGCGAAGCGATGATGGGCGATGGCATCGAGACCATTCCCGCCAGCGTCTATACAGACCCGGACCGGTTCGAGGCGGAGCAGCGCCTGCTGTTCGCCAAGCTGCCGCACATGGTCGCTCCGTCGGCGCTGCTGCCCGAACCCAATATGGCGGTCGCCCATGACGGCTTCGGCCTGCCATTGCTGTTGACCCGCGACGCGGCGGGCAAGGCGCATGTCCTCGCCAACGTCTGCCGCCACCGCGGCACCCGGCTGGTCGAGGCCGACCATGTCGTGCCCGCCAAGCGCATCGTCTGCCCCTATCACGCCTGGGCCTACAAGGCCGACGGCGAGCTGACCGGCATGCCGCGCGCCGATTGCTTCCCCGGCCTCGACAAGGCCGAGCATGGCCTGATCGAATTCCCCAGCCTCGAAAGCGGCGGCCTCATCTGGTTCGCGAAGGATGCTGCCGCCGACTTCGCCGCCGCCGCCGCGCTGGCGCCCGATCTCGACGCCTTCGACATGGCCGGACTCCACCTTTATCGCCGCCGCACGCACGACGTCGCCGGCAACTGGAAGCTGGTCGTCGACGCCTTCCTCGAAAGCTATCATGTCCAGCGGCTCCACGCCGCGACCATCGCCGAATTCTTCGCCGACGGCATCACCGTCGCCGACCATGTCGGCCCGCATCAGCGCGCCGCCGTCGGCCGCGCCTCGGCGATCGCCGGGATCGACCGTGACGACTGGCCCGCGCTGCGCCACGCGGTCACCTTCACCTATCAATTATTCCCCTCGACGATCGTCATCGTCAGCCCCGATTACGTCAATCTGCTGGTCGCCATGCCGCAGTCGGTCGGCCGCACCCTGGTCGAAGATTTCATGCTGATCCCGGAACCGCCGACGACCAATGAGGCCGAAGCCCATTGGGATCGCAGCTGGGAGCTGCTCGACGGCGGCACCTTTGCCGGCGAGGATTTCCGCGCCGCCGCGCTGGCTCAGCGCGGGCTCGGCAGCGGGCAACTCGACTCGGTGCTGCTGGGCAAACTCGAAAACGGCATCGCCGACTTCCACCGCCGGCTCGATGCGGCGCTTGCCGCCTAATTGGCGGCCGGAACGTCGAACAGGTCGAGCCCCTTGGGCGGCTTGGCCTTCTTGCCCGCCAGATGCTGGTCGACCGCCTTTAACGCGGCGCGCAGCGTTCGGTCATTATACGGCTTGATCAGGCAGCCGAGCACCAGCGCGCTCGCGTTGGGCGGCGGGTTGCCGGTCGAAAACAGCACGGGGATGCCGCGTTTGCGCGCCACTTCGGCCAGATCGATGCCGGTGCGTTCGCCGGTCAGCCGCACGTCACACAGGATCAGGTCGATCTGTTCCTCGTCCATCGTCACTACCGCGTCGGCGAACCGGTCGAGCGTCGCGACCACCTCATAACCGGCGTCGCGCAGCATCACCTCATTGTCGAACGCGGTCAGCGGTTCGTCTTCGACGATCAGGATCCGCTTGACGATCCGCTTGGGCTTGCCGAACAGCATGGCTCCGTTGGTAGGACGAATAAAGTGACCCCGCAACGACCCTCTGGCCCGCCCGGCCCTCGCCGAATCCGCCGCCCCGCCACCGGTCCCGCCAGGCCCGCGCGGGGTCCTCGCCCGGCGCCGTCGCGGGAAACCGGGCCGCAGCGCATCGCCAAATTGCTCGCCCGCGCCGGAATCGCCTCGCGCCGCGAGATCGAACGGATGATCGAGGACGGCCGCATCGCCCTCAACGGCGACGTCCTCAAGACCCCGGCGACCATCCTCGACGATCTCGCCGGCGTCACGGTTGACGGCAAGCCGGTCGCCCCGCCCGCCGCGTCGCGCCTCTACCGCTTCTACAAGCCGCCGCAGACGCTGACCGCGGCCACCGATCCCAAAGGCCGCGCGACGATCTACGACCGACTGCCCGCCGGCCTGCCGCGGCTGATGCCGGTCGGACGGCTCGATTACATGACCGAAGGCCTGCTGCTGTTGACCAACGACGGCGAATTGAAGCGCCAGCTCGAGCTCCCCAGCACCGGCGTCGTCCGCACCTACCGCGCCCGCGCGTTCGGCACCGTTACGCAAACGGCGCTCGAATCGCTGGCCGAAGGCGTCACCATCGAGGGCGTCCGCTACGGCTCGATCGACGCCAACATGGAGCGCCGGACGGGGCGCAACTGCTGGATCGAAATGCGCCTGACCGAGGGCAAGAACCGCGAGGTGCGCAACGTCCTCGCTTATCTCGGGCTCCAGGTGTCGCGCCTGATCCGCACCAGTTACGGCTCGTTCACCGCCGACGGGATGGAGCCCGGCGACGTCGATGAAATCCAGCGCGAAGTGCTGTTCCAGTTCCGCCGAACGCTCAAGCCGTGAGGGTCATTGCCGGCGCCTGGCGCGGGAGGAGGCTCGTCGCGCCGCCCGGCGCCGCGACCCGTCCGACCGCCGACCGCACCCGCGAAACCCTGTTCTCGATGCTCGTCAGCCGGCTCGGCAGTTTCGACGATTTGCGCGTCGCCGATTTGTTCGCCGGCAGCGGCGCATTGGGCCTCGAGGCGCTGTCGCGCGGCGCCGCCTCTGCCACCTTCGTCGAGCAGGATCGCCCCGCCATCCAGGCGATCGAGGCCAATCTCGCCGCCCTCGACGCCACTTCCCGCGCGACGATCCGCGCTGCCTCGGCGCTCAAACTGCCGCGCGGCGAGCGGTTCGACCTCGTCTTCGCCGATCCCCCGTACGCCGACGGCGCGGGGCAGGCGGTGATCGCCGCCGTCGCCGCCGCCGATTGGCTCGCGCCGGGCGGCTGGCTGGCGATCGAAACCGCGCGCGGCGAGGCGCTCGATCCGGCGCCGTTCGCGCTCGATACCGCGCGCGATGTCGGCCGCGCCCGCCTCACCTTGCTCCGGGCGCCGCCCTAGCTTTTCTTCTTGGCGGCCGCGCCGGCGGCATCCTTGACCGCCTGATATTCGCTCATCAGCCGTCGCCCGATCGCCGCTGCCGCGGCCTTGCCCGCGGCCTTGGCGGCATTGCCCGATTGGCTGCCCGAAGCGCGACCGCGTTCGGCGACCGCGGCCACCGCGGCGGTCGCGCCGACCGCGATCAGGTCGGCGATCATCGGATGCTCGGCCAGCTTGGCCAGCGCTTCGAACCCGCCGTGCGAAGCCGGCGCGCGCGCCTTCTTGCCCTTGCCGGCGCCGTCCTTGCCCTTGGCTTTGCGGGTCGCCTTGACCTTGATCTTGACCCCGCCGACCGCGGCCTTGACCGCCTTGTTCTTTTTCTTCGCCTTTTCGCCGCTGTCCTTGGTCATGAAAAATCCTCCTGTTGGGTCGCGTCAGGCGACGGGATCGAGCCGCCTCATGTCGGCATCGGGGAACGGGATGGCAAGGGCGCAGGCGTCCTCGCGCGCGCCATCGAGCCACCTCACTGCATCCCCCGGACGCAGCATCACCGGCATCGCCTTGGGATGCACCGCCCCGACCACCGCGTTGGCGGCGCAGGTCAGGAACGCCATGAACGGGCCGCCGTCGCCCGGCCGCCACAGCCCGGCGAAGGCAAACACGGGATCGTGCGCTTCCGCCATCCCGAACCACACCTTGGCCTTGCGCTGGGTCGCCGGGTCGGCCTCGGCGGTCCATTCGCAAAAGCGAGTCGCCGGCACGATGCAGCGCCGATCGACATTGCTCAGCGCCGATCGCCAGAACGGGCTGTCGAGGTTGCGCACGTTGGTCACCGGCCGCCCCTTCGCCGCCGCCGGTCCGGGAAACCCCCAGCTCATCGTCTCCAGCGTCAGCCCGCCGCCTTCACCCCGACGCAGCACCGGCGCGGCCTTGCCCGGATAAATCTCGTCGAACGGCGGCAAGTTGGCGGTGTCGCCCGCAAACGGCCCGAATAGCCGCCGCAATTCATCGACACTTGCCGTCATCGTGTAGAGATTGCACATCGCCCGCGACTCCCTGCGCCCTTACTAACTGCCACGCTGTATTGACACAATAATACACCTGTGGCATTTTCGCGGCTCAGGGAGGATTTTCACTCATGTATAATCAGCAAGACCTCGACGAAGCCGTCGCCGCGGGGGCCATCAGCGCCAGCGCCGCCGACAAGCTTCGCGACTATTTCGACGGACAGCGCATGACGCCCGCCGTCGACGAAGAGCAATTCCGGCTGATCACCAGCTTCAACGACATCTTCGTCTCGGTCGCCAGCGCCATATTGCTGTTCGCGGTCGGCTGGATCGGGCAATCGATCGGCCAGTCGCTCGGCCTGCAGATTGAAGCCGACGGGCCGACCCCGATGGGTCCCGCCTTCGTCGCCGCGACCGCCTGGGGCCTCGCCACCTTCTTCACCGCCAGGCGGCGCATGGCATTACCCTCGATCCTGCTCCTGCTGGCATTCGTCGGCGGTGTATTGGCGACCGCCGCATTCGGCCTGATCCTCGCGTTTGGAGCCGACAATTTCAATAACAACACCACCCTCAGCGGAATTGTCGGCGCAATCGCCGCCGCCATCGCCGCCGGCGCCGCCTTCGTCCACTGGAAGCGGTTCCATGTCCCGATCACCGTTGCCGCCGGCGCGGCGGCCGTCGCCGGGATCGTCATCGCCTTGCTCGCCGCCGCCATCGGCCCGCAGATCGAGACCATGCGCAATGTCGTGCTCGGCTTCGTCCTGCTGCTCGGCATCGGCGTGTTCCTGTTCGCCATGCGCTGGGATTCGTCGGATCCCGACCGGGTCACCCGGCGCACCGACGTCGCCTTCTGGCTCCACCTTCTGGCGGCGCCGATGATCGTCCACCCGGTGTTCACTCTGCTCGGCCTCAACGACGGCCACGCGACCATCGGCGAAGGCCTGGTCGTAGTCGCGCTCTACATCGTCCTGGCGATCGTCGCTTTGGCCATCGACCGCCGCGCCTTGCTCGTTTCGGCGTTGGCCTATGTGCTCTACGCGCTGACCGAATTGTTCAAGCAATTGGGCGCGGTCGAACTGAACGTCGCGCTGACCGCTCTGGTGATTGGCTCGGCCTTGCTCATGCTGTCGGCCTATTGGCACCAGGCGCGACGCGTGATCGTCACTCGCCTGCCGGGCGGAATCGTTGGCAAGTTGCCGACCCTCGACCGGATGGTCAGGACCCAACCAGCCGCATGAGGCGACGCTCGAGCGGGGCCAGCACACCGGCCAGGTCGTGACCCCGCTTGAGCACCTCGCCATGTTCTGAAATCAAGGCGAACGCCCCCTGCTTCAACCGCAGCCGGGGGCGTTTTTCTATGCGCACCTCGGGCCGTTCGGCGGTCCGGCGAAAGGCCGCGAACACCGCCGCTTCGGGTCCGAACGAAATGCGATAGTCGCGCCAGTTCCCGGCCGCGACCATCCGGCCGTAAAGGTCGAGGATGCGGCGCCACTCGTCACGCTCGAAAGCGGCGATGGCCTGCCGGTCCCGGGGCGACGGGAACGGCGTGATGACGCTCACGCGCTCTTGGCTTTCGGCGCGGCGCCGCCGCGCTTGACCCGCAGCTCGGCGATCTCGCGCTCAAGCTCGCACAATCGCGCCAGCACCGGGTCGCTGATCTCGCTGCACGGTGTGCCATAAGGGATGAAGCCCGGCTGACTTTCGGTCGCGTCGTACAGCACCGCCTTGGCCGGGATGCCGACCATAGTCGTGCCCGGTGCGACCTCCTTGGTGACCACCGCGTTGGCGCCGATGCGTGCGTCGGCACCGACCACGATCGGCCCGAGGATCTGCGCGCCCGACCCGATCACGACATTGTCGCTGATCGTCGGGTGACGCTTGCCGCCAACCCCGTCGCTGGGGTTGGTGCCGCCCAGCGTGACGCACTGATAGATGGTGTCGTTGTCGCCGATCTCGGCGGTTTCGCCGATCACCGTGAAGCCGTGATCGATGAACAGATTGCGGCCGATCACCGCGCCAGGATGAATGTCGATCGACGTCAGCAACCGCGACCAGTGGTTGACGACGCGGGCGAGGAAATACAGCCGTCCGCCGTACAGCCAATGCGCCAGCCGGTGGAGAATCAGCGCCCACGCCCCCGGGTATATCAGGACTTCCCAGCGCGAATGCGCAGCCGGGTCGCGCGACTTGACCGAGTCCAGATAGG
>JANLQS010000092.1:0-3480 GCA_031367995.1 Sphingomonas sp. | reverse complement strand
CCTTCCTCGCCGACGGTCGGGACATCGCCCGCCTCGGTTTCGGTATCGCCTTCCTCGGACTTCATCGCCGACGGCGCGACGACGGTGGCGATGGTGAAATCGCGGTCGTCGATGGCCGACTTGGAGCCCTTGGGTAGGTTGATCTGGCTGATGTGGATCGAATCGCCGATGTCGAGGCCCGCAAGCGAGATCTCGATCTGCTCGGGGATTTCGGCCGCGTCGCAGATAAGCTCGAGGTCGTGGCGGACGATGTTGAGGACGCCGCCGCGCTTGATGCCCGGCGATTCTTCTTCATCGCTGAAGTGGACCGGCACGTTGACGTTGACCTGGCTATGCTCGCCGATGCGCAGGAAATCGACGTGGATCGGCCGGCTCGATACCGGGTGGAACTGGACGTCCTTGGGCAAGGTGCGGTGCGCCTTGCCGGCGGCGTCGATCATCACCACGGTGTTCATGAAATGGCCGGTCGACAGCATCTTGGTCAGAAGCTTCAATTCGACGTGAACCGACAAAGGCTCTTTCTTGTCGCCGTAGATCACGGCGGGTACCCGGCCATTGCGGCGCAGTTCGCGGGAGGCTCCCTTGCCAGCCCGTTCGCGCGCTTCGGCGGGCAGCATCAGCTGTTCGCTCATTCGCTCATCCTTTGTAAAACAGTGCGTTGACTGCTGCCCCCGCCTCCAGGGATGACTAGGGTCAGCAAGCGCGCGCCCTTAAGGCAGGCGGCGCGCCAAGGCAAGCGAATCCCTAGGGACGCTCGATGTGGGCGAGGCGTTGCGAGCGGATGCCGCGCGCCTTGAGCACCCGCTGGACGCTGTCCGGGCCGGCCAGATGCCCGGCGCCGACCGCGACGAAGGCGGTGCCCGGACGGCTGAGCCGCTGTTGCACCCATTGCGCCCATGTGCGGTTCCGGCCGACCAGCAGCAGCTTGTAAAGCGCCGGCGAGCTGGCGTCGGTCTTGCGCAGGATCGTGGCCACGCGATCGGCGTCGCCGTGGCTCCAGGCTCCGAGCAGCTCGGCGATGTCTTCGGGGCCGTCGCCGTCGCGCTGGGCCAGCGTATCCTCTAGCAAAGCGAGCTGCTGGGGCTCGGCGAGCGCGTCGAACAGGCTCATCTGATAGTCCATCGTTTCGAGCGCGCCGACTGTCTTGTGCTCGGCGATAGCGGCCTGGCGCAACACCGCCTCGGCGCCGCTGTCGGCCTTGAGGCCCGCCTTCTGGAATTGCAGCGAGCTCAATGTCAGCGCGGCGAAAAACGGCTTGAACCGGTCGAGCGCGCCCGGCGCCATGCCGTAGGTCTTGAGCATCGCTGCCAGTGCGACGCGGCCCTTTGGCGACAGTTTCGACGTCAGCGTCGGCCCGATCGGATTATAGGCATATTTGGCGAGCAAAGGCTGCAGCGACGCCGGATCGTCGGGGGTCAGCACTTCGAGCACCAGCTCGTCCGACGCTTCGAACGCGGCCTTGACCTCGTCGTTGAACCACGTCTGGCGCCCGTCGAGCGCGTGGACCGTGCCGAACAGATAGATGATCGTGTCCTTGTCCTTGACCACCCACACGGCGGGGTCGGCATCGACGATTGCCGGAGCAAGCGGCGCGGCAAGCGCCGGAGTGCCGCCGAAAGCGAGGAACAAGAGAAGGATGAGTTGGCGTAGCGGTTTCACGAAAGGCTCCGGCAAGAAAGGTCGGGTTCAGCCCTGGCCGGGCGGACATGAAGGAGTGATGAGCAGGCGGCGCCGAACCTGTCGAGCAATAAGGTGGCTCTGGCTTGCCGCCGCGCGCCCGATGGGCCAAAGCCCGCGGCGACGTCGCAACGCTTTTCGGGGGCTATTCCGCTCGTGGCCTTGAGTTTCCAGGACCTCATCCTGACGCTCCACCAATATTGGGGCGCGCGCGGCTGCGTCATCCTCCAGCCCTATGACATGGAAATGGGGGCGGGGACGTTCCACCCGGCGACCGTTCTGCGCGCGCTCGGCCCCGACCCGTGGGCCTGCGCCTACGTCCAGCCGTGCCGCCGCCCGACCGACGGCCGCTATGGCGAGAACCCCAACCGGCTCGGCGCTTATTACCAGTATCAGGTGATGCTCAAGCCCAGCCCGCCCGATCTGCAGGCGCTCTACCTCGGCAGCCTCGACGCCATCGGCATCGACCCCTTGAAACACGACATCCGCTTCGTCGAGGACGATTGGGAAAGCCCCACCTTGGGCGCCTGGGGCCTCGGCTGGGAAGTGTGGTGCGACGGCATGGAAGTGACCCAGTTCACTTACTTCCAGCAGGTCGGCGGCTATGACTGCAAGCCGGTCGCGGGCGAGCTGACCTACGGGCTCGAGCGGCTGGCGATGTACATCCAGGGCGTCGACAACGTCTTCGACCTCAGGTTCAACGACGCCGGAACGACCTACGGCGACGTCTTCCTCGACAACGAGCAGCAGATGTCGAAATGGCATTTCGAAGTGGCCGACACCGAGCGCCTGTTCGAAGCGTTCAAAATGGCCGCCGCCGAGGCCGAAAATTGCCTGTCCGCCGGGGTCCCCATCGCCGCCTATGAGCAAGCGATCAAGGCCAGCCACATCTTCAACACGCTGCAAGCGCGCGGCGTCATCTCGGTTGCCGAGCGCCAGGCCTACATCGGCCGCGTCCGCGACCTCGCCAAGGGCGCCTGCGCGGCATGGATGGAAGCGAAGGGGTGGGCAGCGTGACGCCGGGACCGGAATCCTCCCCGGGACCGAAATCCTCCCCGGGACGGGGAGGTGGCAGTCGCATGGCGACTGACGGAGGGGGCGGGTCGCTTCGCCGACCGATCGTCTATGCCGCGCGCAGATTGCGGCGGGATATGTCGTTGCCCGAAATATTGCTGTGGCAGCGCTTCAAGGGTTCACCGATGGGCGCGACATTCCGCAAGCAGCATCCGATCGATCCCTATGTGGTGGATTTCTATTGCGCGGCCGCGCGGCTGATCATCGAGGTTGATGGCATTGTGCATGACATGGGTGACAATCCGCAACGCGACGAGACGCGCGAACGGTTTTTGACGAGCAAAGGTTACAGGATCGTCAGGATCGCGGCCAAAGACATCATGATTGACGCTGATGCAGTGGCCGACTCGAACTTGGCCCTTGCGCTGACCCCCCTCCACCAAGTTTCACTTGGTCCCCCTCCCCGTCCCGGGGAGGATTTTTGATGGCGGACTTCCTGCTCGAGCTGCTGTCGGAGGAAATCCCGGCGCGGATGCAGGCGCGGGCGCGGGGCGACCTGGCGCGGATGATGGCGGAGGCGCTGGCGGACGCGGGGCTGAACCATGACGGGATCGTCACTTACTCGACCCCGCGCCGCCTCGCCCTGATCGTACGCGGATTGCCAGCCCACACCGAGGCGGTGCGCGAGGAGCTTAAAGGCCCGAAAACCTCGGCGCCGCCGCAGGCGCTCGACGGCTTCCTGCGCAAGACCGGACTGACGAAGGACCAGCTTGAGGATCGCGGCGGCAC